>JALZIF010000192.1 GCA_030860435.1 Gemmatimonadota bacterium
CACGCGGCCTGGTGGCAGCCGCGCGAGAACGCGAGCGCCGCCCTGGTCGTCTCGCGGTCGAGCGACGGGGGCACCCGGTGGAGCGAGCCGCTGATCGCCGACGCGCGCGATACCGGACGCGATGGATGCGACCGTCCCGCGCCCGCGATCGCTGCCGACTCGGTGACCGGCTACGTTCACCTCGTGTATTTCGCCCGCCCGAGGGAGGGCGCGGGTGTGTGGTACACGCATTCGATGGACAGCGGCGCGACCTTCCACTCCACCACCGGGCTGATCTTTGGCGACGAACCGGTGCGCGCCGGGGTGGCATCGGATGGGATGCTCCTCGTCGCGGCGTACGAGATGCCGCATGCCCGGCCGGCGCGGATAGGCGTCGCGCTCTCGCGAACGGCAGGGCACACGTTCGAGGCGCGCGTCCCGGCCTCGGAAGGACGCGTCGCCTCGACCGAGCCGCGTGTCGCCGCCCGCGACGGCAGCTTCGCGATCGCGTGGACGGAGCGCGGCACTGGGCGCGCCAGCGCAGGCCGGACGTTCGTGCGCAGTGGCTCGCTGATTCCGGAATAGGTATCCCGCAAACGCCGCGCGGCGCTGGGCGGCGCTCACCTCCACACGAACTTCATGCCCCGACTCTTCGGCGCCCACACGATCGACAACGGCGGCATCGACAAGGCGGCGCTGCGTGCGGGGCGCGGAGGGATGACGGCGCTCCAGATCTTCACGACGATCCCGAAATTCTACGGCGACAAGGCGTCAATACGACCCGAGCGCGCGGCTCGGTTCCGCGCCGCGCTGGCCGAGACCGTGATCAAGCCAGCGCACGTCATTGCGCACGCCGCGTATGTACTCAACGTCGCCACTCCGGACGCGGACATCTGGGCGCGGGCGAGCGCGGGGCTGGCGAAGGAGCTCGAGCGCTCGACGGCGTTAGGCATCGGTGCCGTCTGCTTCCATCCCGGAACGGCGAAGGATGGGGACCGCGACGCCGCGGCGCGGCGAATCGCAAAGGCGATCACCGCTGCGCTGCGCGCCGTGGACGGCAATACGCGCCTGCTGATCGAGAACACCGCCGGCGCGGGCACGACGATGGCGCGCGTGCCGGAGGAGGTCGCGGCAATCCTCGCCTCTGTCCCTGACGAGCTCCGCCAGCGCACGGGGTACGGGCTCGACACGTGCCACCTCTACGCCGCCGGCCACGACATCGCCGAGAGCGAGGCAGCCCTTTGCGGCGTGCTGGACTTGTTCGAGGCGGCGGCTGGGGAACCGCCATCGTTCTTCCATCTGAACGACAGCGCGGGTGCGGTCGGCTCGAACAGGGACCGGCACACGCTGATAGGGGAGGGAGAGATCGGGGCGGAGCCGTTCGTCTGGCTCATCCGGGACCGCCGCACTGCGTCGGTCCCGCTCATCCTCGAGACGCCGCAAGTGCACCCGGACATCGCCGACGACGACCTCTCACCCGACCCGTACGATGTGCGAATGATGGATCTTCTGCGGGGAATGGAGCAGGCTGCGGGAACCCGGAAGCGGCGGTAGGGCTACTCCGACTGCCCCACGGTCCCCACGAGGAACGGAGTCGTCGTCGGTTGCGGCGAGCCAGTGGCCGGCTCGTCGGTGACGGCGACGGCCGCGAGCGCTTGGCGCGGTAGCTCGTAAGTCGCGTTCACGACCGCGATCCCGGTCTCGCTCGGCGTGAACATGCCGGCGCTGATGCGGCGGTCGTCATTCGTGACGAGCCAGAGTTGGTACCTGCGCCCCGTACGGGGCTGCGGGAGGTTGCTGGCGACGAAAGTCCAGCGGTGGGTGGACTGGTTCCAGAACATTCGCCCTGCCGGCGCGCTCGGACCGGGCGCGGCGAGGCGGACGATCTGCACCTCTGGCCCCGCGAGCCCGGCGATAATCGAGTCGAGACCGGCGAGCTGCGTAGTCATGGCGGTCTGGCCCGCGCGGAGTGCCACTAGTTGGCGGCGTAAAGCGTCGCGGTCGCTGTGCGCACTCAGGAGCGACGCTCCGAGCTCGCAGGCGACGACGAGGACCACGGCCGCAGCCAGCCAACCCGGGGACCATGAGCGCGTCGCGATGCCCCGCGCGGCGGTCACGGCTCGGGCCTTGTGAAGGTCGCCGGGGCGGCGCGCTGAGGGGTCGGTGCCGGGGCGAGCGAAGGCGCCCTCGCCGGATGCGCGGACAGGGAGTCGGGCAAGAAGTCGGGCGCGCACGCCCTGCGAGCGCTCCGCGGCAAGCGGCGTGAAGGGAACAAGCCAGGCCATGGCCGCGGCACCGTTTCTCAAGGCGGCGAGCTCGCTAGCACACTCCCGGCACTGTGCAACATGGGCGAGCACCGCCTCGCGCTCGGATCCCGTCAGCGAGTCGAGCGCTTCAGCGGCCAGCAACGTCCGCGCCTCTTCGTGGCTCATCACGGGGTCCATGCGGCTCCTTCCCGTAACACCGACAACTGATCACGTAGCTTCTCCATCGCCAGGCGTGTCCGCGTCTTTACGGTGCCGAGTGGCATCCCCATGCGGTCGGCGATCTCCGACTGACTCAGGCCGCCGAAATAGGCGAGGAGGATCGTCTCGCGCTGCTCCGCCGGGAGGGTACCGAGCGCCGCGGCGACGAGTGTGCGCCGCTCCGACTGTTCCGCGCTCCGCTGCGGATCCCCCGCGCTTCCTTCGGTTGAGCCGCCGAGCGATTCGAGGTCGAGCTCCGGTAGCTGCGACCACGGATCCTCGCGGTCGCGTCGCCGCGCCCGCACGCGGTCGAGCGCGCGGCTACGACCTACCGTGATGATCCAAGTGGAGACGGCGCCGCGCGATTCGTCGTAGCGCGCGGCCTGCCGCCACGCTTGCCAGAACGTCTCTTCCACCACGTCCTCGGCCTCTCCGGGATCGCCGACGAGGCGCAGCACGAGGGAATGCACGAGAGGGGCCCACCGATCGTAGAACTCACCGACGGAGGACGTGTCCCCCGCGGCCATTCGCCGCACCAGCTCGCGATCGGTGTCTGCCCGGGTCACGCGGTCCGTAGTCGCCTCGGCGGTAGGAACGATCGCCACGCTTATTTACCGCCCTGGCGCGCCGCGGCAGAGCATGCCGTCACACCAGGTAGATACGCCACGCGCGCGAGCGCGGATCTCTATGCGGGTTGCGGGTTGCGGGTTGCGGGTTGCGGGTTGCGGGCTGCGGGCTACGACATCACGCGGCCGCGCGGGTCTCTCGCGGGCCAATGTACAGCGCCAGGAGTGCCCACGCGAGGTGGGCGCGGGCAGGTGGCGGAAGGGAGTGCGCGCATCGCGCTCGCCGCATCGCGATTCCAAGAGTGAAAAAGTGTCCCCCGCCCTATTGCGTCCCTCGCTGGTGCCTTTAGTTTGAGGCGCGATTGGTCGCGTTCCCTCCGAGAACGCAGCTCGTTCACCCTTCGGGAGAGACATCGATGGCCACTGCTAAGAAAGGCGGTTCGAGCAGGGGCGGGGCCAAGAGCTCCGCGCGTGGCAGAAGCGCGAAGAAGAGCACGGCGAAAAAGACGGGCGGCACAGCCCGGAAGGCCGGCGCGCGCGGCGCCAGCGCCAAGAGCGGCGGGAGGACAGCCAGGAAGGCCCGCGGCGCCTCCAAGAAGGTGGCGAAGAAGGCGACGAAGCGCGCTCCGAACCCCGCATTCATGCGCCCGATGCAACCGGACGAGCAGCTCGCCGCGGTGGTCGGCGACCGGCCGATGCCGCGCACCGAGATCACGAAGCGGCTGTGGGACTACATCAAGAAGAACAACCTACAGGACCCTCAGCAGCGCCGGAACATCATCGCCGACGACAAGCTTCGTCCGCTCTTCGGTGGGAAGAAGTGGGTCACGATGTTCGACCTGACGAAGCTCGTCAACCAACACCTTCGGTCCGCCTAACTGCGGTCGGCCGACGCCGTTAGCCGCGGCGACCACCGGTTGCCGCGGCTACGGTGTCTCTCAGGCGGACGCGCGGTCGAGAACGACGGTGAGGCGGGCGTCAGGCGGCATCGTCGCCGAATTCTGATCACTGGGGCGATGGATTCCATCCCGCCGCTCCCGTTCTGGGTGCGGGCCGTCTTCGCGCTCGCCCGCGTGGCACAGACACTTGCGGCCGCGACCGCCGTGCTGCGTGATGAGATGCTGCTCGCGTGGATTCCTCCCGCGCGACGCGACGCGATCACGGAGGCGCTCTTCGCGCGGCAGCGAACCTACGCGCCCGGCGGCGCGACGTATGACGGGGGGCTCTTCGACTGGGAGGTCGAGCTGCTCGCGCTGCCGCACGTGCCAAGGACTGGGCGCGTTCTGGTCGGTGGCGCCGGGGGAGGGCGCGAGGTGGCGGCGTTGCGCGCGCGCGGCTACCAGGTCGTTGCGTTCGAGCCTTCCGCCCCACTCGCGCGCGCTGGCGCCGATGCGCTCACGCCGGACGGAACGAACTTCGTTCGGGCGTCATACGCGGACCTGGTTCGCGCCGCGAATGGCGACGGCGGCCCGCTCGCCGCTCCGCTGGCCGCGCTCCGCGGGCCGGGAAGGGGAGAAGGCGTCGACTTCGTGCTACTCGGTTGGACGAGCGTCTCGTACGTGATGGAGGAGCCCGATCGTGTCGCGCTCCTGCGCGCCCTCCGCACGCTCGCGCCGGCTGCGCCTGTGTGCCTCAGCTTCAACGAGCCCACCGCCCTCAATACGGGCGGCCGTATGGCCACAGCCCGCCGCGCGCTGCGCCGGTTGTTCGCCACGCTCGGTGCGCCCGGCCAGCCGCGCGACCGCGACCGCTTCTTGGCGTGGGCAGGGTTCTTCCGCGAGAGCGACCCGGCGGAGATCACCGCACTGGCCCACGGCTCTGGATACAGCGTCGCGTTCATAGCGTCGGGGCCCGGACGGGCGGTGCTGGTGCCAGAGGGAACGGGGAAGGGGGAAGATGAGAAGGGAGGGAGGAAAGCGACGGAATTCGGCACGGCAACGGCGACGGAACTTTGACGCCACGAGGATGACCCACCGTCCGTGGGTCGCTCGTCCCTTGTCCCTCGTAAGCGCGTCCCTCACAATTCAGTGGTTCCCGCCGTATCTCTCGCCCTGGATCTCATGGCAGTGACCGCCTCCAAGAAACGCGCCCCCTCCCCTGGGGGCGTGAAGTCTCGCAACGTCGTCGCCGCCGCGCGCGGCAAAGTCAAGCCGGCCCGACCGACGACGTCCCTCAAGGAGATCATCAAGGGGCTTCTCCCGGCCGTCGCGATCTTCATCCTCATTCGCACCTTTCTGCTCGAGGCGTACCGGATTCCGTCCGGCAGCATGGAGCCTGCGCTCCTCGTCGGCGATTTCCTTTTCGTCAACAAGCTGGTGTACGGGCCGCACATCCCGTTCACGCGCGTCACGCTGCCCGGCTACTCTGAGCCGCGGCGGGGCGACGTCGCGATCTACGAGTCGCCGTCGCAGGCACACCTCCCGGTCGAGTACCAGCTCGATGACCTCACGCCGACCGTCGTCAAGCGGATCGTCGGGCTCGCGGGGGACACGCTCCACATGCGCGACGGGCTCCTCTACTTGAACGGAATCGCGCAGCGCCAGGGGTACGGCGTTGGGGAAAAGCCGGAGGGATTCGTCGATGCTCCCGATCCGAGCTTCGAGTGGCAGCGGCGAGTCGGGCTCAGCGCCTCGCGCTTCGGCACCGCGCCGGCCCAGCCGACGCACGACAACTGGGGCCCGCTCGTGATTCCGCCGGGCCATCTCTTCTCGCTCGGGGACAGCCGCTACAACTCCGTGGACGCGCGCTACTACGGATTCATCCCGCGTGAGAACGTCCGCGGCCGCCCGCTCTTCGTCTACTACTCTCACGCGTGCGCGACCGAGGGAAGCGTGCCCGCCTGCTTCGTGACGACCATTCGCTGGAATCGGCTGGGCCACAGGATCAGGTGACCGGACCGGGGCCGAACGGTGGAACGGCGCGAGCGAAGCCGCGCGCTTCACTCGTACGCGGCCTCACCCTCCTCGGTGCCGTCGCTCTCGTCGTCGGCAACATGGTGGGGACGTCCGTCTATACCCTCCCCGCCTCGCTTGCCCGAACTACCGGCCCGTTCGGAGTCGTCGCCTGGCTCTTCACGGCCGTCGGCTACCTCTTCGTCGCGCTCGTCTACGCGAGTCTCGGGACGCGCTATCCGAGGACCGGTGGCCCATACGTCTATGCGCGTGAGGCGTTCGGCGACTTTGCCGGGTTCCAGACTGTATGGGCATACTGGTTCAGTTGCGTCATCGGGAACGCGGCGATCGTCACCGGCGTCGTTGGCTACGCGACCGGCTTCTCCACCGTGCTTGCGGGCAGCGTCTTGCTCCAGTTCCTCCTGGCTCAGGCGCTGCTGTGGGGTCTATGCGTTCTCAACGTGACCGGCATCCGCCAGAGCGCACGCGTGCAGATCACGATCATGTTCCTCAACATCGTCCCGCTCCTCCTCCTGATCGGGCCAACGTTACTCGTCTTCGATGCCGCCAATCTGACCCCATTTGCGCCGCAGGGGGTGTCCTCGCTCGCCGCCGGTGCCGCGCTGGTGGTATGGGCCTACTCCGGTGTGGAGTCCGCGACCGTACCTGCCGAGGAGGTGCAGGCGCCGGAGAGGACAATCCGCTGGGGGACGATGCTTGGCTACTCGCTCGGCACTCTCGTCTTCCTGCTGACGGCCGTTGCTGTCGCCGGCGCCCTGCCTAACGAGATCATTGCCGGGTCGCCGCGCCCGATCGGGCTCGCCGTCGAGCACGCGGTCGGACCGTGGGGGGGGGCGGTAATCGGAGTCGTCGCGATTATCGCCGGCCTTGGCACGCTCAACGGCTGGACCCTGATGGCGGGACGCATCCCCCTCGGCGCCGCGGCGGACGGCATCTTTTTCCCCCGCCTCGCCACGATCCACCCGCGCTTCGGGACGCCATACGTCGCGCTGATAGTCGGAACGCTGATCTCGAGTGCGATGCTCTTCCTCTTCTTCGCGAAGACGCTGCTCGGGGTGTTCGAGTTCATCGTGCTGCTTGCCGTGCTGACGACGCTCCTGCCGCACCTGTACGCCGCCGCGGCGGAGCTGATGCTTGCGCGCCGCGATCCAGAGCGCTACGCACCGTCCGCGCGCCGCCGCGCGCACATCGTCGCCCCGATCGCGTTCGTGTTCGTGATGTACACGATTTACGGTGTGGGCGCAGAGGTGGCGTTGTGGGGCTTCCTTGTCGTGCTCGCGGGGACGCCGCTGTACATATGGTTCGCGACGCGTGGGAGGGGCGCTAACGACGGAGGGGGGGCAATACGGGGGGTTGAACCAAGAGAGCCTCACCAACATGAAAGTCGCTAGCTTCGCCAAGCTGTTCGATCATTCGATAGTCCGACCCGATGCCACGCGGGCCGAGGTAGGCCAGTTCGCCGACACCGCGGCCAGACTGGGCACGGCCACCCTCACCGTTCAGCCCCATTACATCCGGTTCGCCGCTGAGCAGTTGCGGGGGTCCGGTGTCCTCGTAGGAACGGTGGTTGGCTTTCCGCACGGCAACGAAACGCCTTTGATGAAGGAGTATCAAGCCAAGGTGGTTCTCGCCCTCGGTGCGGAAGAGATCGACATGGTGATGAACATCCCTGCCCTCAAGAACGGTGAGACAGAACTGTTCATTCGAGACGTCGAGAGCGTAGTCAGAGCTGCCGAGGGGATGAAGGTCAAGGTCATCACCGAGAACTGCTACTTGACGCAAGATGAAAAGCGACGGGCCTGCGAATGGATTGCCCAGGCTGGCGCCCACTTCGTGAAGACATCGACCGCGTACGCCGACGGCGGTGCCACGCTGGACGACGTGCGCTTGATGCACGAAGTGGTGAAGGGCAGGTGCCAGGTGAAGGCCGCTGGCGGGATACGGGAGATACACGAGGTGCTGGAGTACCTCCAGGCTGGCGCGCGGCGCTTCGGCTCGACGCGGACCGATCACTTCGTACGCGCTTTTCAGGCCTTGCCGCCAGAGAACAGGGCAAGCTTTGCGCAGTATGTGCCAGGCCTGCTTGCACCGTCACGCGCAACGGGAGTGGGCTGACCCACGCACCCAGGCGACGGGCGGAGCTTCCTTGGGGGTTCAATGAGTTCGCATTTCAGCGCCAAGTCGTGTCAGCGCTGCGGCTAGGTAGGCTGGTACCGACGGATCACTTGTAGGCGAGATGCTGGGGTCGGGTGCTCACTTCCCCAAGGCTCCTGCTCCTCGATCCGCTCGCGCGGCGGCGGGCCGAATTCGCGCCGCGCCGATCGGCATGATCCGTGGCATCCGCCGCATCCGTGTCACCCCTCGTCGTAGAAGCCGTGACCGCTGAGGCCACCGCGGATGCTCAGGATTACACCGCGGTTGGCAAGCCGAGGCCTTTCGTGAGCGATCCGATCCCTCTTTACGCTGGGGTACACCATTGCGAAGCAGGACTCTGACGCCCGAATGTTCACCCGATCTGCCCCTTGAGGGTCAACGCCATGGTCAAGGTGATGTTCTTTCTGCACCGCCGGCCTGATCTCACCGCCGAGTTCGTTCCAGCGCTACAGCAAAGAGGTGCACATCCCACTAGTGGCGAATGTGCCCGGCCTGCGGCGATACGTTGTCAACCATTCCCTGCTCAACCCTGCCGGCGCGACCCACGCGTGCGATGGAATCGCTGAGCTCTGGTTCGAGTCGATGGAGAGCTTCCAGGCGGCCATCGCGTCGTCCGCGGGACAGGCCGCTCTAGCGGACCAGGCGAACTATCTGGACGTCGACCGCACACACCTCCTCTTCGTCGAGGAGAACGTTGTCTTCTGAACGGAGCCAATAGGGCTCGCTGGCCTGAGCGAGCGCGTCAGACGTCGACGCTCCGTTTTCGCCTCGCGAGCGGATCGGGACGGAGCTGGAACTTCAACACCTTACTTGTCGTACCCTTCCCGCCTTCCATATGAAAGGGCGCGCGCGTGCTGATCGTCGCCCACAGCCCCCGCCCCTTCCAGCCCGCGTTCGGATCGTCGATTCGCTCGTCCATCCACTTCGTATAGAAACCCATCGGATACGGAACGCGCAGCACCACCCACTGCCCGTCCTTGAGCGCCAGCAGCCCCTCCGCCGCGGTGATTGACCGGATTCTCGACCACCTGCGCCGGACCCGCCCTGAAGCGCGCGGGCCGCCGCAGATGCGGCGCCCTTCCGCCGCGCCGGCGTCCGCCCCGATTGCGTTTCCGCATGGCGCCCCCGCGACGCGGCCGGGCCTGACGTTCTCGCGCTCGGCCAGGCTTGGTAGGGACGCCGCGCCCTAGGTGCGGCGGCCCGATGGCGGGGGCACACCTGCAGCCCCTCGCCACCGGCGGTCAGTATCAGGGAGCAGCATCCACTGCCGCCTGGATAGCAACAAGGGCAGGGTCGCTGGCATCACAGTTCATGGCGCTACCAGTACGGTCGCGGGCTTGTCCTCCTCCACTTGGATGCGGTGCGCGTTGGCGTAGGTATCCTGCCGGATTCCCGTGACCTGCCAGGAGACCCGCCCGTGGGGCATGCCGCCGGCGATCGGCCACGCGCGAGGATTCTGCTCGAGGCGAGCACGGAGAGCGAGTGGGTGGCGCGCCATCTGGAGTCGCTCGGCCACGAGGTGATCGTCGACGCGCAACGGCTTCGGCCGCTGGCGCTCGCCGCGCAGGAGCGCGCGGGATAGCGCGCGGGAAAGCAGGGCACGACCGTGTGCGAATCGAGTTGACTGAATCGGGAGCGGCGAGCGCGAAAATTCCTATGACTCCGGACGCACCACGACGCACCACGACGAAGCCGTTTGATGGTTGGCGCCGTCCGCTCCTTCGTACCACCCAGATGCGCCGGTGGCATCGCGTCCCATGCCAGAGCGCGAACAGAGGCTGAGCGGCACCTCGATGGACGCACGGACAACTGAACTGAAGAGGGCCGTACGGCAAGCCAGAACAACAATTCTGGGCTTGACGGGGGGTGTCGCTTCACAGAAGGAACTTCATCGCGGCTAGCGAAGTCTGCGACCATCGCCCGCGCGTGCGCCCCCTAGCTCGTGACGCGTTTTTGGTGAACCTTTGGCGAATGTCCGATTCGTCAGCCCCTACGGCGCTCACCGCCGCCCTCGCCGGGCAGTACGAGATCGAGCTGGAGCTCGGCCGCGGCGGCATGGGCATCGTGTACCGCGCGCGCGACCTGAAGCTCGACCGCCCGGTGGCGATCAAGGTGCTGCCGCCGCACGTGACCGTCGTTCCGGGCATTCGCGACCGCTTTCTGCGCGAGGCGCGCACCGCAGCCAGGCTCTCGCATCCGAACATCGTCCCGGTGTACCGGGCCGATGAGGTGGATGGCATCGCCTTCTTCGCGATGGGGCTCGTGGAGGGTGAGTCGCTGGGCGAGCGCGTACGGGCGCGCGGGCCGCTCGCGCCCGCCGAGGTCGTTCCGATCCTCTGCGATGTGACGCGCGCGCTCGGCTACGCCCATTCGCGTGGCGTCGTGCACCGCGATGTGAAGCCGGAGAACATTCTGATCGATGGCGAGACCGGGCGCGCTCTGGTCACCGATTTCGGGATCGCGCGCCTGGCCGACGCCTCGCCGCTCACCGCCACCGGACAGGTGCTCGGCACGGTGCATTTCATGAGTCCCGAGCAGGTTACTGGTGAGGCGATCGACGGGCGGAGCGATCTCTATTCGCTGGGCGTGGTGGGCTTCCACGCGCTCAGCGCGCGCTATCCCTTCGACAGCGACAATGCCAGCGCGGTGCTCGTGGCGCACGTCACGAAGTCCGCGCCTCCGCTCGCCTCGGTGCGGCCCGAGTTGCCGGCGGCCCTGGCGCGAGTGATTGACATCTGCCTAGCCAAGGACCCCGGCGCCCGTTACCAGAGCGGCGAGGAGCTTGCGCTCGCGCTCGAGGCGGCGCTCGCCTCGGGGAGCGCGGAGCCTCCGCTCCTCCGCGAGGACGCGGCGCGCGCTCTCTGGGCGCGAGCGGCGGAGCTCCAAGCGGCGGTGACGGGCGCCATCACGCCACCGCCCCGGGATCAGCTTCGGGGACGGGGCGCGGCCTCGTCGCCCACGAACGCGTATCGCTACGGTGACGTGCGCGCGGCGGCGCTGGAGGCCGGGATCGGCGAGCGATACGTCGCCCGCGCTGCCGCCGATCTGGGGATTATGCCAGCCGCGGGCGCGGCCGACCGGAGGCCTGCGGAGGACGCGGCGAGTGGAACGGCGGCGGGCGTCGCGGTCGTCATCGAAGATCGGTCACCCGAGCCGAACCCATTCGCCGGCGCCCCCATGAGCCTCCAACTCGAGATGCGGGTCCCCGGCGAGCTGCCGGAGTCCGATCTCGAGGCGATCGTGGAGCTCATCCGGCAGGAGATGCAGGACTCGGGGCATGCCTCGGTGCTCGGCCGCTCGCTGACGTGGAGCGCGTCTCGGGATCAGCGGCCCACGGAAGTCTCGATCGTGCCCCGGCGCGGCGAGACGACCATCCGGGTCACTGAACGGTTCAGCAAGCTGGCGGGCGAGCTGTTCGGCGGGATCATGGGCGGCGGCGGGGGCGGAGTCGGCGGCGCGGCGATTGGGGTGACCGTCCAAACTTTTCAGTCCGCACCGATCACCATCGCCATCGTCGGGACGATCGTCGCGTCAGCGTACGGTCTGGCGCGAGGGATCTTCACCGGCATCGTGCGGCGTCGCCAGCGACGGTACCGCAGGCTCCTCGAGCGCCTCGCGGCGGAGGTCTCACGTTCGGTGGCCGCGCACTCGCTCGCGGGCGTCCCTCCGCAGGGCGGACGCCTGTTGCAATCACGGGCGCCCCACGCGTAGCGGAGACTCTGATGCGACTGCGCCACGCCGCGCCGCTCGCCGCGCTGTTCGCCTCGCTGCTCGCCGGCGTCGGCTGCTCGCAAGACCATGAACCGGCGGTCGGCCTGATCACGAAGACCGAGAATAACCCCTTCTTCGTGAAGATGAGGGAAGGCGCGCAGGCCACAGCCAGGGCGCACGGCGTCAGGTTGCTCACCGGCGCCGGCAAGCACGACGCCGACAACGCTGGTCAGGTGACCGCGATGGAGAGTATGATCGCCGCGGGGGCCAGAGTCATCCTGATCACCGTGAGCGACGCCAAGGCCATCGTGCCGGCGATCAGGAAGGCGCGCGCGATGGGGGTGCTGGTGATCGCGCTCGACAGCCCGACCGACCCGGTGGACGCCACCGATGCCCTCTTCGCCACCGACAACTACGAGGCCGGGATGCTGATCGGTCGGTACGCCAAGGCCGCGCTGACGGGAAAGCCCGCGAAGATCGCGACGCTGGACCTGTTCCCCGGTCATCCGGTGGGCGCGCAACGCCACAACGGCTTCCTCAACGGCTTCGGCCTGACCGCGCCTGACGCCAGCAGCAACACCCTCGGCCGACCTCCCGAGGTGGTCTGCATGGCCGACAGCTACGGCGACCAGGCCAAAGGGCAGACCGCGATGGAGAACTGCCTGCAGAAGAACCCGGACATCAACCTCGTCTACACCGTCAACGAGCTCACCGCGGCCGGTGCACACAGGGCGCTCGAGGCCGCCGGCAAGTCTCATGGGGTCATCATCGTCTCGGTAGACGGCGGCTGCCAAGGTATCAGGGACGTCGGCGCCGGTGTGATCGCGGCGACCGCTCAGCAGTACCCGCTCAAGATGGCGGAACTGGGCGTTGCGGCCGGCGCAACCTTCATCGAGACCGGCCAGAAGCCGAGTGGCTACACCGACACCGGCGTCACTCTCATCGCAGCCAGGCCCGTGGACGGCGTCGACAGCAGGGGCGTCGAGACGGGCATGGAGCTCTGCTTCGGCAGGAAGTAGCTGATGCCTGCCCGGCGGCTGCCATCGTTAGGCACGCTCGGACCGCTGCTCGCGCTGCTCGCCGCATGCGCGTTCTTCGCCACCCAGACCGACCGCTTTCTGACCGGCGACAACCTGTCGTTGGTACTACAGCAGGTGATGGTGGTCGGCGTGATCGCGATCGGCCAGACGTTGGTCATCCTCACCGCCGGCATCGATCTCTCCTGCGGAATGGTGATGGCGCTCGGCGGCATCGTGATGACGAAGTTCGCCACCGAGCTCGGGCTCCCGGTGCCGCTGGCGATAGCGAGCGGCATCGGCGTGACGACGCTATTCGGCGTGCTCAACGGCCTGCTGATCACCGCGGTCAAGCTTCCCCCCTTCATCGTCACGCTGGGCACGCTGAACATCGCCTTCGCGATCACGCAGCTTTACTCGCGCTCGCAGACCGTCACGGACCTTCCCGAGGCGATGCATGCGCTGGGGGCCACGTTCCGGATCGGCGGCACCTCGTTCGTCTACGGCGTCGTGCTGATGCTGGTGCTGTACGCCGTCACCTGGTTCGGCCTGCGCGAAACGGCGTCGGGACGACACGTCTACGCGATCGGCAACAACGCCGAGGCCGCGCGCCTGGCCGGGATCGCCACGCAGCGCTTGCTCCTGGGGGTGTATGCACTGGCGGGGGTTTTCTACGGCGTCGCCGCGCTGCTCTCGGTGGCCCGCACAGGCGTGGGCGACCCGAACGCTGGGCAAACCGAGAACCTCGATGCCATCACGGCGGTGGTGCTGGGTGGTACCAGCCTGTTCGGCGGGCGCGGGGTGGTCCTGGGGACGCTCGCAGGCGCGCTGATCGTAGGCGTCTTTCGCAACGGGCTCACGCTGATGGGCGTGTCCTCGGTGTACCAGATCCTGATCACCGGCCTCCTGGTGATCCTGGCGGTGGCGACCGATCAACTGTCGCGCCGGGGTGCGCGGTGACCACGGCAGTCCGCGTCGTCATGGGGGCAAAGGGGCTGGTGAAGCGCTACGGCCACGTGACCGCGCTCGACGGCGCCGACTTCGAGCTACGTGCCGGCGAAATCCTCGCGGTGATCGGCGACAACGGGGCCGGGAAGTCCTCGCTGATCCGGGCGTTGTCGGGCGCGCTCATTCCCGATGCGGGGGAGATGCTGCTGGACGGCCGACCTGTGCGGTTCAGAAGCCCGATCGACGCCCGACGTGCCGGAATCGAGACGGTCTACCAGGACCTCGCCGTCGCGCCGGCGATGTCCATCGCCGAGAACCTGTTCCTCGGCCGCGAGCCGCGCCGCGCGGGCTTCCTCGGTGCCGCGCTTCGCATGATCGACAAGCAGCGCATGCTGCGGGAAAGTGCCGCTCACCTGGCGGAGCTAGAGATCGGCGTTGGGTCGATGACGCAGGCGGTCGAAACGCTCTCCGGCGGTCAACGCCAGGGCGTCGCGGTGGCGCGGAGCGCGGCTTTCGCGCGGCACGTAGTCATCATGGATGAGCCCACGGCGGCCTTGGGCGTCAAGGAGAGCAACATGGTGCTGGAGCTGATCCAGCGCGTCCGCGACCGGGGGTTGCCAGTGGTGCTGGTCTCGCACAACATGCCGCAGGTGTTCGAGATCGCCCACAGGATCCACGTCGCCCGACTCGGCAAGCGCGTCGCAGTGCTGAACCCGAAAGAGATCAGCATGAGCGACGCTGTCGCGGTGATGACCGGTGCGGTGCGGGCTGACGAGTTGCCGAGTGAGGCGTTGGCTTAACACATGGGGAAGAGGGAAGGGGGAAGGGGGAAGGAATTCTCGGCTTCCCACTTCCCTCTTCCCTCTTCCCTCTTCCCCCTTTCATAGGAGCACGTCATGCGGCGGTCCTCGGCGATTCTGTTCGCACTCTTCCTGTCCAGCGCGGCGACCGCGCAGGAAGCGATCGTGGGGCGGTGGGACATCACCATCCACACGCCCGACGGCGGCCTCCCCTCGTGGCTGGAGATTCGACGCTCAGGATCCCGGACCCTCGTCGGACAGTTCGTGGGCGTGGTCGGGAGCGTCCGGCCGATCTCCCGCGTCGATGTCGGCGAGGGCCAGATGCGCTTCTCCATCCCGCCACAGTGGGAGCAGGGCGAGAACGACATGTCATTCGAGGGGCGCCTGCAGGGTGACCGGTTGACCGGGCGGATGACGTTTCCCGACGGGAGACGCTTCGACTGGACCGCCAACCGCGCACCGTCGCTACGACGACTGACTGGTCCGACGTGGGCCGAACCGGTGCGGCTCTTCAACGGGAAGGATCTGACCGGCTGGCGGGCGGTGGGGGAAAACCAGTGGGAGGTGGTGAACGGGCTTCTGCGTAACACCAGAACCGGCGGCAACCTGGTGACGGACCGGGAGTTCACCGACTTCAAGCTGCATGTCGAGTTCCGCTACCCCAGAGGCAGCAACAGCGGTGTGTACCTGCGAGGGCGCTACGAGGTACAGATCGTAGACAGCCTCGGCGCTGAGCCCGCGAGCGACCTTATCGGTGCCGTATACGGCTTTCTCGCCCCGAGCGAGATCGCGGCTAAGAACGCCGGCGAGTGGCAGTCGTTCGACATCACACTCGTCGGCCGGATCATCACCGTCGCGGTGAACGGAAGGACCGTTATCTGCGATCGCGAGATTCCGGGCATCACTGGTGGCGCGCTCGACAGCGACGAGGGCGCACCCGGTCCGCTGCTCCTCCAGGGCGATCACGGTCCGGTCGAATTCCGCAACATCACACTGACGCCAGCGAGGTGAGACCGGCTCGAATTAGCGGCCGTCGTCGTCCCCGCCGCGTCGCGCTCGGCGTTTCCTCGACCTTCCCACCCGCCCCCGCTTGCCGTTCGCCGCTTCACCCCAGCGCGCCAGGAACTCGGTGATGAACCTGCGTTCCTGCCGCGGCTCCACCGCAACCCCGGCGAGAGCCATTGCCACCGCGAGCGCCAGGTGATAGCCCTCCGACCGGGACGCCGATGCACGGCTGTACGCCGGATGCGCCTCGTTTACCCAGACCGTGGTCTCGACAAGGCGGCCGAGCTCCGGATCGTCAGGCCGCGACGTGAACTTGATCGTAAGGCCCAGCTTCGTGGGGCGGCGCTTGCCGCGTTTCGGCGTGGGAGGCTCGAGCATCGGCGTCTGTGGCTGCGCCGCTGGAGGTGCCGGTCGTGTTAGCGGCTCTGCCTCGGGTATCAACGGCTCCGTCTCGTCGCGCTTTCGTTCCTTCTCGTCAGGCACGGCACCATCTGGTGGGGCGGTCGCCACCAGCTCCGCCGGAACTTCCGTCGTCCGGCTCGGCCCCCCGATCGGCAGGCTACGCTGGCCCCCGGCCCGCCGCTCTACGAGCGTCGCCAGCATCGGGAACGCATCGCTGAGATCGAACAGCACGCGCTCGAGGTCGCGCTCCACCGGCCGCGCAGCCCGGCGGCGCTGGCCGGCGTCGGACCCCCGGGCATCCCCCCAGGCCGCGAGGCGCTCGGCAACCGCTTCCTGCAGCGCCTTGCGATACGCGAGATAAAGCGCACCGCGGGGACCGCTGCGCAGGAAGTCGGCCTTGTTCAGTGTGAGCGCCGCGGCGAGCGCCGGCGCTTCCACCAAGCCGGTGACCCGTGCCGGGTCGCCCGGCGTGATGCCTAGCCAGTCCCAGCCACGCTTGATCACCTTGCCGTAGGTGCTGATGGCGATGCCACGTCGTTCCTCGGGCGCCGGGTGCGCGGCGCGCCCGAGATAGCCCCACGCACTCGGTTTCCGTTTGCGAGCCAGCCGTACGCTGATCGACGCCTCCTCACCGCTGGACGCGTGGCTGCGCTCGAGCTCGCGTCCGTTCACGATGAAGGTCACGCCGCTAGGGTAGTGTGTGCTCAGGATCTCGTCGAAGAACGGGTCGAGCAGCGGCTCGAAGTGCCGCCGCAGCATCGTCTCGGTGTAGCCGGCATCCAGGAGCGGGGAGAGGGTATTCTGCAGCGCCAGCCGGACCGCTGTGCCACGTTCGGCGGCGAGCCCCGGCGGCTCGATCCAACGCCACCTCGCCCGGCGCCGGCCGGCGAGCGCCCACACAGTGGCAATGTGCTCCCTGCCGCGGCGCGACTCGGTGACGACCTCCTGGCTGGCGAGCAGCCCCAGCTTGATGCCCACGCCGGCGAAGCCGATCCCTTCGCCGCGGACCTTGGCGGAGGCGGCGACGTCGTGAAACCGGCGGAGGTCGGCGCGCCGCATGCCTGAGCCGTTGTCGACGACGATGAGCGTACACGATTCGGCGTCTGCGGTGACGCCGATCCGCGTGGCGCCCGAGTCGAGGGCGTTCGCCACGATCTCCGTGAGGACCGTTTCCTCCAGATCGCCGGGATAAGCATCGGCGAGATCTTCGAGCAGGTGCACGAGATCGACGCGGGTTTCACCCACGGCGCGTCCCCGCTGGTGCAGCAGTGCTCACGCCAGTCCCCCCGGATTCGCGGCTGATGTTCCAAGATAGTGCTGCGGTCCGCCTTCGGCTTACTCCGATCGCAATCATCAACTTCGCCACTCGGCCCAAATCTCGCATGATCGTGCGAACGGGACACGGGGCAATCGGTCCACCAGGAGATCCAACCGCATGGCAGTGTCGTTTCCGCGACTGATGGCGGCAGGTCTCGTCTCGAGCCTAGCTCTCGTGGCTTGCAGCGGCGCCACCCGGGCACCAACGCGCGCGGGTGTTGAGCCCGGCGCCGGCGATCGAGCCATCCTCACGCCCGCGGCTCAGGCGAGGGCCGACAGCGGCCGGCCCCCGTACACCGCGGCGGACGTGCGCTTCATGTCTGGCATGGTCCCCCACCACGCGCAGGCACTGCTAATGGCCGGTTGGGCACCTACGCACGGCGCCAGTCCGGCCGTGCGCATCCTGTCAGAGCGGATGGTCGTGGGTCAACGCGATGAGATTGCGTTCATGCAGCGCTGGCTCAGGGAACGTCGTGAGCCGGTTCCGGACGCGGACGCGTCGCACTACATGATGCCCGGCATGGATCACCCGCGACTCATGCCCGGGATGTTGACCGCTGAGCAGCTAACGCAGTTGGAGCGCGCGAGGGGGCCTGAGTTCGACCGACTGTTCCTGACTTTCATGATCCAACACCACGAAGGCGCGATCATTATGGTTGAGCAACTGTTCAGCGCTCATGGTGCGGCTCAGGATCATGACGTTTTCAGGTTCGCATCCGACCTGAACGCTGACCAGACCACCGAGATGGACCGCATGCGCACGATGCTCGCTGCGCTGCCTTCCGGAGGGCGCAGCCCGTGAGACCAAGGTCGTCGCACACCCATCCGCACGGTTCCGTCCCTCTCTCCTCAATGGAATCACTTATGGCCCCCGTATCGACGGCTCGTCGTCCCGGCGTGCCTCCGCTCGTTTCTGGGTTGCTTGCGCTCAGCGTGCTGTCCGTTGCGGCATGCGCCACAGCCACTACGTCGCCGACCGCCGATATGTCGCCGGCGGCGCGCGGACCCGATCCTCGTGTCGGACTCCGCGCCGGCTGGATGGACGCGGGCGAAGCGGTCTGGAACCTCCGGGTTGTCTCAAAGACTCCGCCTTCGGAGAGCTTCATCAATCAGAGCACTCCGGGTGACAGAAGGCTCACGAACTCGGACCTCGCGTTCGTCGGGAACTACGTCATACAGGGCAACTACAGCGGCTATCAGGTCTGGGACATCTCGAACGCGAGTAACCCCACTCTGAAGACGGCCTACGTATGCCCTGGCTCGCAGAGTGACGTGTCGGTATACCGCAACCTGATGTTCGTGTCCGGGGAGGCCACGAGCGGTCGCCTTGACTGCGGTTTGCAGGGAGTGCCGGACTCCGTCAGTCACGACCGGCTGCGCGGCATCCGCATATTCGACATCACCGACATCGCCCGCCCGAAATACGTGACCAACGTGCAGACGTGTCGCGGCTCGCACACTCACACGGTGGTGACCGACTCGAACGACGACGCGAACGTGTACATCTACGTCTCCGGCTCGGCTCCTGTTCGGTCGCATGACGAGCTCGCGGGGTGCTCGGGCGCGCCGCTGGACCAGGATCCGAACACCGCGCTCTTCCGCATCGAGGTGATCCGGGTGCCGCTTGCGGCGCCAGAGCAGGCGCGGATCGTCAGCTCGCCCCGGATCTTCACTGACCTCGCGGCACCCCCGAGGCATGCCGGGTCCCGCGCCGATTCCGCCGCCCGGGCGAGGGGAGGGCCCACCCAATGCCACGACATCACGGCTTACCCGGCGATCGGCCTGGCCGGCGGCGCGTGCGGAGGGTACGGACTCCTGCTCGACATCCGCGACGTGGCCAATCCGAAGCGGATCGGCGCGGTAGCCGATTCGAACTTCTCCTTCTGGCACTCGGCTACATTCAACAACGACGGAACGAAGATCCTCTTTACCGACGAGTGGGGCGGCGGCTCGCAGCCGCGATGCCGGGCGACCGATAAGTACGAGTGGGGGGCGAATGCGATCTTCACGCTCGCCGACAACAAGATGACGTTCAAGAGTTACTACAAGATGCCGGCGCCGCAGACCTCGTTCGAGAATTGCGTGGCCCACAACGGCTCGCTGATCCCGATCCCCGGGCGCGACATCATGGTTCAGGCATGGTATCAGGGCGGCATCTCCGTGTTCGACTGGACCGATGCGGAGCACCCGCAGGAGATCGCCTACCACGACCGCGGTCCGATGGACGCGACCAAGTTGGTGAGCGCTGGCTCGTGGTCCGCGTACTGGTACAACGGATACATAGTGAGCTCCGAGATCTCCCGCGGACTCGATGTATTCGAGCTGCTACCCAGTATGTTCATCTCGCAGAATGAGATCGACGCCGCGAAGTCCCTGCGTTTCGACTACCTGAACGCCCAGGAGCAGCCGAAGATCGTCTGGCCTCCGACCTTCGCAATGCCGCGCGCCTACCTCGACCAGCTCGCGCGGTCGAACGGACTCGCGCCCGACCGAGTGTCCGGCGTGAGAAACGAGCTTGCCCGCGCAGAACAGCTTGGGGATCAACAGAGGCGGGACGTCCTGACGCAGCTCGCCGCACAGTTGAACAGCGACGCGCCGGGAGCGGCCGATCAGGCCAAGGTGCGGGCCCTGGCCGCCGCGGTCAGGGACCTGGCCAACGTGCGGCAGTGATTTCACCCATTGCCCCGGGGGCAGTCATGACACGTTGTCATTCGGTTGGTCGGCGGCACCTCGTGCGCGCCGTCGGTTTGGTTAGCCTCACCGGCGCCGTTGCACTCGCTCCCGCCGATGCGCGCGCACAGCGCCTGCCCGCCCCGCCTACCACCGAGCGCTACGCCGTGGAGTACTACTACAAGGTGCGTTGGGGCTACCAGGCCGAGTTCCTCGCACTCTTCCGCAAGAACCACCTCCCGATTCTCGAGAAGCAGCGCGAGAAGGGTTCGATCCTCGACATCACGGCGGCAGCGCCGCGCTACCACGCGACGGAGGACGGCCGCTGGGACTACCGGGTGACGCTGGTCTACCCGAACGTCGCCGCGGCGTACGCCGCGAACCCGATCACGGACGCGGAATTGCGAGCAATGTATCCGGACTCGGTCGCCTTCGAGCGAGAGGAGCGCCGGCGCTTCGAGCTACTAGAGGCGCATTGGGACGTTCCGATCGCGGCGGTGGTGTTGCGTCCGTGACAGGCCGCGCGGCGGCACTTTTTTGACTGGCGAACTGGTTCGGGCGGGTGCATGTTGGGTGTGCGTTCCATCAGCCAGTTTGCGAATTCGCCGCAAACTAGCCCGCCACTCATCCAGAGGCTCCAATGCGCAAAGTCATGCTCCTCGCAGCACTGCTCGCCGCGTGTACGACGGCCGAGACGCCCGAGGCCGATACCTCCGCGGTTACGGCCGCCACGCCCGGAACGCTCACAGCCGCCGACGTGGCCGGAAACTGGACTGGGACGAGCATGTTGGAAGGGAGCGATTCCGTGGTAAGCCGATGGACCGCCGTGCGCGAGAGCGACTCGATGGGCAAGCTCGTCACCGAAGGGTCGACGGATTCCGTCGCGTACACCCTGACGTTCGATGCCGACAGTATGGTGGCGACGTCGGTGCCGTACCCGGATTCGACGATTGCAGGCGGCGCGCAGGTCAAATTCCGCTCGGTCGGACGGCTCAGCGATGGCAGGCTGATCGGAACCGCGGTCACGACGCTGGCCACGATGCCGGACTCGGTCGTCTCACGTACTCGCTGGGAGGCAACCCGGGCGCCGTAGTTACACGCGATGCGACCCATGAGTCACCCTATCCTCCGCGGAGCCGCGTCGGGCCGCTCAACGGGAGGACCGCATGTCAATCCGTGAGTTTACCGATGCCGCCGGCCGCGCCTGGCAGGTCTGGGCGACCGTGCCCGCGACACCGCGCGAGGAGCAGCTATTCCGGCAGAGCGCGCGCCTGGTCGCCGACGCCAAGCGCCGCGCGGCTGCGCCTAGCGAGCGATTCTCCACCGGGCGCGAGGACGGATGGCTTACTTTCATGACGGGCGAGGAGAAGCGGCGGCTCAGTCCAATCCCCCCGCGCTGGGCCGAAGCGACCGACGCCGAGCTTGCGGGCTTACTCGCCCGAGCCCAGGCCGCGCCGTTGAGCGAGGCGGCGGCCCGGCTCCTGGCGAAGCACACGCCCCCGGCGGAAGAGGGATCGTAGCGCCCTCGCGCGCACCGCGGGGCGCCATCCTCGCGGCCGTCACCGCTCCATGCGAGCGACCAACGCCGCGAGCCCGGCCTCGATCTCGCTCGCCGGGACCCAGCGCCCGCGCACCATCACTCCGGCGCGCTTCGCGACGTTCTCGACACCTTCCAGCGGATTGGCCTCGAGAAGTACGAGATCGGCGCGATTTCCCACGGCGACCGTGCCGAACGCGCCGTCCAGCTTCAAGTCCTCCGCCGCATAACGAGCGACGTTTCTGGTTCCGCTCTCGAGCACCTGGTACGGTGTTAGCCCGGCCTGAGACATCACCTGCAACTCGCGATGGAGCGCGAAGCCGGGGACGTTGAACATCTGCGGCGAATCGGTCCCCATGAGTAGGAGCGCGCCAGCGTCGGCGAGCGCCTTCAGCATCCGGCGCCGGAGGGCGAGATACCGCGCCGCCAACTCGGGCGTCGCGGCATTCGCCGAGTCGAGTCGGATTCGGTTGCGCTTCTGATTCTGCCATCCCTCCACCGCCTGACGGCTCACGTATCGCATCTCGGGGCGCTGGGCCATCGCCTCAGGAGACTCGGGTCCGAAGAAACTCTCCCATAGGAACATGGTCGGCACGTTCCAGGTGCCCCGCGCCTTCGTCTCCTGGGCGAGCGACGCGAACAGGCCGGCGTCGATGCTCCGAACGAAGTCGGCGAAGTTCGTTCCGCCGCCACGGAGCCGCGCGATGGCGCTGTCGGACATCGCTCCCTCGAGATAGCCGTCGAGGTGGTCGATGGTGGATTGCCGCGATGCGAGCGCACGTCTGACTCCGACTTCCTGCGGCACGTGGCCGGCGAAGGTCATCCCGACCTCGCGCGCTGTCGCAACCATCGCGTCGTAGGCCGGGCGGGTAAGCCCGGGGTGGATCTTCAGCAGGTCGTACCCCGCGGCCTTGTGCGCCCGCACGAGCTTCGCGGCCGTGTCGGCGGTCGGCGCGGAGTTGCCGTTCAGCGATGGGGCGCCGACGTAAAGCGTCGGTCCGAGGATCTCCCCCTTCGCCAGCCGGTCGCGTAGCGCGAGCTGGTACGGCGCGCCGAGCATGCCGCGGATGGTCGTGACGCCGTTCGCGACATACAGGAACATGATGTCGCGAAGAGCTTCCTCCGTCGCCGTGCCTGGCGGCACGTGCGCGTGCATCTCGGCGAGACCGGGCAGCAGGAACTTGCCGCGGCCATCGACGCGGAGCGCGCCCGCCGGCACGTTCGCATCGCGTGCGGCGCCGACGTTCGCGATGCGGCCGTCGCGCACCACCACGGTCTGGTTCGGGAGCACTCGCTCGCCGTCCATGGGGACGACGGTCACATCCTCGAAGGCGACCACAGCGGGCGAGGTCGACGCAACGGCTGGCTGCGCCTCGCACACGGGTCCGATCAGGGCGGCCGCGGCGGCACAGAGCACGGCGCGACGCGCGTCAGGCAAAGTCATCGTCGGATTCGCTCGGAAGGGAGTCTCGTTCTCGATGATCGGCGCGCGCGCCGCGTGACGCAAGGGGACGGGGACGAAGCGGTGTAAGCGTCTTGTAGATCCCCGGCATGACAACGCACCCACTGCGCTGTAGAATGCTGCTGATGCGTAACGAACGGTGAACCCGCGCTCGGTTGTGGGCGTCGCGAGCACGGCGATCGCCGTCGCGGCTGGTCTCGTCGCGAACCACTGGGTGTCGCTCATGGCCGCGTTCCTCATCGCGGCGGCCGCGTTCGTGCTCGCCGATACTCTTGCGCGTCGCCTCTGGCTTGGTCCGGACGCGCCCCCGTTCGGCGTGCGTGAGCTCGCCCTCGCGATGGGCGCGGCGCTGCTCCTCGGTACGATCTTGACGTTCATGGGGAGCGTCGAGCGATGAGCGTTGAGCGTCGAGCGTCGCGGTCCTGGCGCTTGCGGTTGAGCTCGCCGCGTACCATCATTGGACAGCTTCCTCCTTCCCCCTTCCCTCGCCTCGTGTGACCGATCCGCTCTCTCCAGCCGAAGTCGACGGGCTCCTCCGAACCGACCCGCGTACGGCCGTCGCCGACTTACTGGTGCTTCGCGACGCGCTACATCGGCTGAGCGGCGCCTGTGAGCGACTCGCGACCGCGGCGGAGAAGCTCAAGCACGTCGCGGGCGCGGTCGAACGCCTGTCGGGTGAGCGCGATCGCGAGGTGCACCGCCCCCACGGTCTCCTCCCCCCCCCGCGCGGCGACTGAGCTCACGCGCGGCGGCTCTCGCTCATCGCGGAACCTCGCTCATGAGCGCCAGCAGGTTCCCCTCGCTGTCGCGGAAGGACGCCAGCCATAGGTCGTGCGCCTCGAGACGAGCGATGAGCCGCGGGGCCTCGACGAACTCGACGCCGCGCCGGCGTAGGGTGTCGTACGCGGCGTGGATGTCCCCGACTTTGTAGTAGATGATCGAGCCGGGAGGGGCAAGCTCAGGCTGCTCCGGCGCGCTGAGCATCAGCCGGATGCCGCCGCAGTCGAAGAAGGCCAACCCCGGCGGCGCCTCGAACAGCAGGCGCATGCCGAGCGTGTCACGATAGAACCGGATCGCGGTCGCGACATCCCGTACTGGAATCGCGATCTGACCGATGTTCGACAGCGAGAGCTGAGTGTCTGTTACGCCCATGATTTCCTCGCTCGCGGTGGGGTCGCTCCGACACCCGGATGCGCCCGCCTTGATTTCCTTAGCTATGCTAACGATTATGCTTCATGCCGCACCCGCGCGCAAGACCTGGCCATCCGGCGGCCGGCGCCGGCCGTGCTGCCGACCGGCTGCATTCGGTCGCGATCCATCTGCTCCGCCGTCTCCGTCGCGAGGACGACCGCAGCGGTCTCAGTGCCCCGCGCCTGTCGGCGCTCTCCGTGATAGTCTTTGGCGGGCCGCTCACTCTAGGCGAACTTGCCGCTTTGGAGCAGGTGCGGCCGCCGACGATGACGCGCCTCGTCAGCGCGCTGGAGAGCGACGGCCTCGTGGTCCGTGAGGCCGATGCGCGCGACGGGCGCCTGACGCGCGTTCGCGCAACGGCGAGGGGGCGCACGCTACTTACGCGCGCGCGTGCCCGGCGGGTCGCGG
>JALZIF010000231.1 GCA_030860435.1 Gemmatimonadota bacterium
TCCTGTCCCTGAGCGGTCGCACGCCAGGGCAACAGCGCGACCGCGAGGACCGGCACCACCCGCCGCGTCAGGCGGACAGCGAGCCCGGCGCGGCGGGGGCTCAGGTTACTGAGTTCTGATGGCGATCGCGTCGAGGAACGCGGTCGTGCCATTGAACAGGTACGCCGGCTGACCCGGCGAAGGATCGCGGACTGCGCGGAGCCAGTGCCCGGAGTTGAGATCGACGACAAGCGTGGAGAGCGATCCGAACCCGAGGTCGAGCGAGACCAGGCGCGTGAGCGCGATCCCCTGCGCGCCGCCCAGCAGGTCGATTACATCGAGCGTCCCGGGCACGGCGAGCGTCGCGCTCCGAAGCGTCAGGCGGACGGCGTCGAAGCGGCCCACGCCAACCGCATCGCTGACGGTGAGGAGCGCGCTCGAAGACGAGTCCACCGGAACCTGGACGGCCACGCTGTTCCCGGCCGTGATTGCGGACCCGGCGGCGGACATCAGCTCGAGCGAGAAGATCAGCGTGACCGTCGGCCGCGAGCCCGGGCCGGCGGTCGGGACAGCGCCAGCGCGGTCATCGACAACGCGAACGCGAAGCGTCCCGAACAGCGCATCGCCAGCGGGACCGGTGGAGTATGCTTCGACGCTGCGCTCGACGCAGCCGATGGAGAGGATGATGGCGGCGAGGGCAAGAATCCTGGAACGCATGCGACACCTCCTCTAAGGCCGGCGCGGCAGCGCGCGCGCCAACACGAGCGTGTAGTCCGCGATCGCCACGATCGACGCCAATGCAACGGCGAACACCATCGGCCGCGTCCAGTCCTGCGCTACGCAAAGCACGAGCAGCGTCACCAACTGGAGCACCGTCACCACCTTCCCCGGTAGGCGCGCCTTGAAGCGCTTCACGTCTAACCCCGGCATCAGCCACGCGACTACGGCGCCGAGCAACGTCGCGAAGTCACGCACGAGAATCGTGCCGAGGTCCCTTATCGTCAGGTCGCCTCGTAGCACGAAGGAGACTAGTGCCACGAGCACGAACGTCTTATCGGCGACTGGATCGAGCAGTGCCCCCCATCGCGATGTGTGCCCAAACCGGCGGGCGATCCATCCGTCGAGCAAATCGGTTGCAGATGCCATGCCGAGGATCGCGACCCGCACCGGCGTCGTTTCGGCGAGCGCGAACGCGGCGGCGAGGGGAAACCGCGTGAGCGAGAGGAGGTTCGCGAGCGAGAAGAGGGTCCGCCACGTCACGGGCGGAAGCTACCCATGGGGGTAGCGCGGTGCCAGCAGCTGTCATTGTCTTTCCCTCCGCTCGCCGGTATTCTCCCGCCATGCGCTCCCACTTGCTCGGCCACGAGATAGGTGCGGGCAACGCGCGGCGCTACAGGCACGTGCTCGCCGACCTCACCGGCGTGTCGGCCGCGCAGCTCCGTGACGCGGCGCTTCTCACCGGCCTTCTCATCGCCGCTGCCGGGGCGGCCGGTTTCACGATGGTCGCGCCTCCCATCGTGCGTGCCCTCCCGAACGGCGCGGTGGACGGCATTCTACTGCTCGACGGGTGTCACATCGCGCTGCACGCAGCGCCCGAGCGAGAGCTCCTGCTACTCGACATCCTCGCGCCCTCGACCCACGACCCGACGAAAGTTGTGGACGTCTTCACTCGGCGGCTCGCTCCGCTCGACGTCCGCAGCGAGTCGCACGCGCGCGGATGACCGAGCCGCGGTGAGCCAACTCCTGGCCTCCGGGTGGACGGCCGCGGCGCACCTCGTCGTTTCAGCGCTCATCGTCCTCTGGAACATCGTCGTTGCGGGTCGCATCGCGCGCTGGCGGGACGCTCCGCGCACGATCGCGGCGCTCAGCGCGCTCGCGGGACTTGTCATCGCCCCGGCGATTCTGATCACCGTCGTCTCCAGCTCTCTCCTCCTCGGACGGTCCCTCCACGCGATCGGTTGGGTGTGGCCGCTGACGGCGGCGCTCATCTGTACGCAAGCGATCGTGGCGCTGGCGCGCGGACTCGTCCCTCCCATCGCCGGCGCGACGATCGCCGTATATGACGTGCTCGTCACCGTCATCGCCGCCGCGAAGTACACGATCTTTCTAGGCTTGGCTGTGCCGGCACCGCTGGCCGACATCGTCGCGGCCCATGCGAGCGCGCTGGCGCTTGGAGCGCCCCCGGAGGCGGCGCTCCTGCCGGTCTATCTGCATGTGCCGCTACTCGCCCCAGCCGTGCCGGCGCGCCGCATCCGCCTCGCGTTAGCAGTCCGCGCGTCGCTCGCCGGGCTCGCCGCTGTGTGGACGGCCCTCGTTCTCATCGCGCTACCGGGCGCGCGCGCCGGGGCCCGGGGATACGCCCGCTTCGCCGGCGAGCCGCTTCAGGAGCGTCCGCTGGCCGACATCGCGATCGGTCTCAGGCTTTTCCCGACCGTCTCGGGCGGTGGTCCGCCGCCGCTCGCTCTGGAAAGCGACCTCGCGCTCGCCAAGCAGGTGGACGCGAGGGTGCTGAGCGTTCATATCGCGCCCGGGCAGGCGACGGCCGCGCTGCTCGATTCGCTCGCGCGCGTACTCGAGGAGCCGCGTCGTGGCGGCGCCCGCCTGGTGGCCGCGCTCGCCGTGCAGGACGGAGTGCCCCTCTTCGGCGCGCCGCCTGACGAAGCCTATTTCACCGCTCGCCTTGACGAGGTCGAACGGATCGTCAGGCGGCTGCGCCCGGACTATCTCGTGCCGGCCGTCCCACGAGCCGGAGCGCGCCGCCGCGTTACTCTCGAGCGTTGGGCGAGCTACCAGGAGGCCGCTGCGGCGCGTGCACACCTGATTCGCCCGCGCACGCGGGTCCTCGCGCACCTAGCCGGATACGGCGCCCGCGACAGCGCGATGTACGCCGCCGCCACCGGCAGCTCCTCGGCGCTCGACGGTGTCGGTCTCCGCTTCTTCCCCTCCGCGCGTGGAGCCCTCTCGCTCGACGCGCGCCATGCCGCCGCGGAGCGGTGGATGCGCGCCCATCCGTCGCGGAAGGAGCACTGGGTGCTCGAGGCGGGCGGCCTTCCGATGGCGCACGGCGAGCGAAGCCAGGAGCTGGCGGTGTGGCACGCCATCGCCTGGGCGACTCGCCAGCCCACGGTGCGAGGTGTGATCGTGCACCAGGCGAGCGACTACGATGCGCCGGTCGGCCTGCGCGCAGCCAGCGGACGCCTCCGCCCAGCCGTCAGCGCGGTAGAGCGGGCAATCCGGGCGCTCGGCGAGGCAGCCGCGCCGTCGCCGTAGTCACTCGTCAGGCCATCTGCTCCACGCCACGCACTATCCCCTGCACGACCCGGGTCTCATCAAAGTACCGGCCGGCGAGCGCCTGCATCTGCGCCGGAGTAACCGCCCGGATGCGCGACTCGTACTCCTCCAGTTCACCCAGCCCGCGGCCGAAAAGCCAGGCGCTCACGATGTCGGCGAGGACGGCCGTGCCACTCGCCTGGTGGATGGCGTACGTGCCTATCGCATACTCCTTCGCTCGCGCTAGCTCGGTGTCCGCCACTGGGGCATCGCGGAGGTTCGCGAACTCGCGGAACAGCCCCTCGCGAGCGACGTCCTCCTTCTCCGGCGAGGTCGCGATATAGGCAGCGAACATCCCGGCGAGCCGGCGCTCGACCGCGAACGCCTGAACCGTATACGCGAGCGACTGGCGATCGCGCAGCTCGTCGAAGAAGCGTCCTCCCAGTCCGCTCGCGATCCGCGCGATGAGATGCGCCGCGAATCGGTCGTCGTCGCGGCGAGAGGGACCCGGGAAAGCGAGCGCGAGAGCCGTTTGCGCCTTCTCGCGCGTTTCGGCCGCGGTGATCGTCCCGTGAGGCCACACTGGCTCGTCGACGAGCCTGGATTCTCCCATGCGTAAAGCGATGAAGCACCGGGCCACTGCCGCGGCTGCGGAGTCCGGATCGATGTCGCCGACTACGGCGATCACGACGGGCGCCTCGAGAACGTGGGTCCGGTGCCACCGCCGCACCAGCGCCGCATCGATGGCGGGCAGCGACGCTTCGGTGCCAGCCACGGGGACGCCGTACGGATGCCCCGCGAACGCGCTCTGCGCGACGAGGCGCATCGGGTATCGGTACATGTCGTCGCGAAGCGCCTGCAGATCCGCAATTGCGATCGTACGCTCGGTCTCGAGCGCGTCATCCGGGAAGATGGCGTGCTCGACGACATCGGCGAGCAGGTCGAGCGCTGCGTCGCAGTGGGCTGACGGCACCGAGATGGACCAGCCGAAGCTTTCCGCGCCAATCTGCGCCGCGATGCTCCCGCCCAGGAGCTCCGCGTCCTCCGCGACCTGCACCGCGGTGCGACGCTCCGTCCCCTTGATCGCGGTGCGCCCGAGCAGGTGCGTCAGCCCCGCGACGGCGGGAGCCTCGTCGATTGCGCCGCCAAGCGCGAAGACGCCAAGATGCACGAGCGGCGCACCTGACTTGCGCCTGACGAGGACGGGGACGCCGGTCGCGGTTCGGTACACGCGCACCCGGGCCTCCTCCCGCTCGAGCACCGCGTGCGAGACCGGTGTTCCGCAGACGGCGGCGATCCGTGGCGGCGGCACGGGAATCGGGGCTGGTACCTCGCGCGCCAGCAAGTCGCGAAAGGCGCCCGCGTCGCCCGCTACCCGCGGGGTGCGCTCCGGCCGATAGATCACCACGGCACATTGGTCCGGCGACAAGTGCCCGCGCACGGCCTCAGTCACTTGATCCGGCGTCGCGGTGAGCAGTCGCTCCAGGTATCGGTCTCCGAGAGCCCAGTTCCCTTCCGCTTCCCAGTCGGCAAGGTAGGTCGCTTGGCCTTCGGCGGTCTCGAGCCCGCGGATCCATCGCGCCTCGAAGAGCCGGCGCGCGCGCCACAGCTCGTCGCGACCCACGCCGGCAT
>JALZIF010000249.1 GCA_030860435.1 Gemmatimonadota bacterium
CCCCCCCCCCCCCGCCTCAGCCCCTAGGGTCAGCGACGCCACTACCGCCGGCCTGGCGGCGATTCGGCCGGTCGTCGTGACCATCTCGAGCGTGTCGGCGACGAGCGGTGCGACCGCGCACGCCGCCGCCACGTCCGACGCGACGAGCGTTGTGCTGGAGCCCGTGTCGAGCCAGAAGCTCCGCGTGCACCCGTTGATCCGCACCGTCACGACAGGCACGCCGGTGGCGGACATCCGCATCGGGATGCTCACGGGTCGCGTCACTACCGGATAGCGCGGCCTGGGGGCGTGGCGCATCACGCGCGACCACGCGAGCACTCCCGCCCTGTCGCGTCCGGTCGTGCGGTCGGCGCCGGCGGAGTCGCGGGAAATGTCGTACAGCGCGCTCCAGTCTCCCTGATAGGTGAGAACGCTCGTCAGCGTCGCCCGCGCCACGTACCGCAACAGCGAGTCGCTCCCCTCGCGGTAGTATTGCCGCAGTCCTGCTGCCGCCGCCGGCATGTCTCCGGCGAGCGCCAGGCGCATCGCCACCAGGAAGCCTCGATGCTCGTCGTCAGGCGCGTAACGAGCCGCCCCTGCCAGGTCCAGCCGACCGAGCGCCGTCCAGAACGCAGGCCCGTCGCGGACGGGCGCGCTCGTGCCGCTCACATTCGCGGGGACGCTCGGGCGCGCGGGACGGCACGCGGCGGCGGCGAGCGGGATAAGCACGCACGCCACGGCGAGCCTGCAGCGCGGAGCGGGGGAAGACATGATTCACGATGTGGCCATGCACCAAGCCACGCAACGAAACCGGTAGATCATAGACCCATTCGCTGCACCAGCGCGTCGAATCGCGGGTGCGCTCGCATCGGATCTATCAGAGGGTTGACCTTGAGGTACGCCAGCCACCCGCGCCGCTCTTCCCACGCACGCTCGGCCCACTGAAGTGCGCGCTCGATGTCGTCGAGGCCGAGGAAGATGATCGCGAACGCCACCGGCGAGACGTAGTCGCCCGCCGCGTGCGCCTCGAGGCCGGCGAGCAGCTTCTGTGACTCCACCCGCCGCCCGGCCCGGGCGAGAACGTAGCCAAGCGTCGCCTGGGTGTACGTTCCTGCCTCCGGCATCGCCACGGCCTCCTCCAACACGCGCGTGGCTTCCTCCAACTCCCCGCCCATCGCGAGCACCAGCCCGAGCACCCGGTACGTCTCCTCCGCGTTCGGGTTCATCGCGAGGGCGCGATCCAGATGATAGCGCGCCTGGTCGTACCGGCGCGCGTAGTAGTACCCCCAGGCCAACGCTCGGCGTGCCGACACCGAGCCGGCATCGAGCTCTACCGCAGTGTGGCCCTCCACCAGCGCCTCTCCGAACGCGCCTCGCGAGGAAAGCAGGAAGGCATACCATTGGTGCGCGATCGCATATCGTGGATCGAGCTCGATAGCCCGCCGGAACGACCGTTCGGCTCCCTCCCATTCCCAGTCGTAGATGAACAGGCTCCAGGCGAGCGACGCGTGCGCTTCGGCGAGCGAATCGTCAAGCTCGATGGCCCGGCGCGCGTAGGCTTTTGCGACGTCGAACCCACCGGCGACGGGCACGCTCCGGTAGTCGACCTCGAGCGCATGGCAGTCAGCGAGTCCCGTGTACGCAAGTGCGTAAGTCGGATCTTCAGCTATGGCCTGTTCGAAATACCGGATGCCGGCGGCAACGCCATCCTGGGTCCGCCGGTTCCACTCGTATAACCCCTTCAGGTAGAGCCGATAGGCGGTGGCGTTCTCCGTGTGCCGCCTCACAGGCGGCGTCGAGACATCGGCGAAGGACGTTGCGCGAAGGGTGTCGACGATGGTTCGCTAGATTTCATCCTGGATCGCGAACGCATCGTCGAGCCGCCGGTCGTACCGCTGTGACCAGATGAGCCGGCCGTCATCGGTCGAGGTGAGCTGGGCGGTGATCCGGAGCTGCTGACCGGCGCGCCGGACAGTGCCCTCGAGCACGAAGGCGCAATCGAGCAACGCCCCAATCGCGCGCACGTCCTGAGCCTTCCCTTTGAGCGCGAACACCGAGGTGCGCGACGCGATGCGCATCCCTTCGACCTTCGCCAGCGCATCGATGAGCTCGTCGGTGATGCCATCACTCAGGTACTCGTTCTCCGCGTCGGGACTGGCGTTCACAAATGGGAGAACGGCGATGCTGCGCGTCGCGCCAGCATAGCGTCGGCCGCGCGATACCTCCTCGGTTTCAAGGGCAGCTATGAAAGCGGCGACCGATGGAAATCGCTGGACCGGGTCCTTCGCCAGCGCACGCGCGATCGCGGCGTCCACTGCGGCGGGCACCTCGGGCCGGATCGCTCGCACGGGACGAGGCGCCACGGACACGTGCTTCGCCATCGTGGCACGCGGCGAGTCGCCACCAAACGGTGGCTCGCCGGCCAGCATCTCGTAGACGACGCAGGCAAGGCTATAGATGTCGCTCCGGCTGTCGAGCCGCGGCTCACCGCTTGCCTGCTCCGGACTCATGTACTCGGGTGTGCCGACCGCGAACCCGAGGCCCGTCGCTGACTCACCAAACGCTCCACCGTACGCACGTGCGACGCCGAAATCGGCGAGAAGGGCGTGCCACGTACCCGCGGGACGTTCATCGTCAGGCGGGGAGCCGGCGAACAGGATGTTCTCAGGCTTGACGTCGCGATGCACGAAGCCGGCACGGTGCGCGTAGTCGAGCCCCGCGCCGACCTCGCTCGCGATGCGGAGGGCGTCGGGTAGCGGGAGCCGCCGTTCGCGGCGCAAGCGATCGCGGAGCGAGCCGCCGGGCAGGTATGCCGACACGTAGTAGAGGAGCCCGCCGGCCTCGCCGGAGTCGATGAGAGGGACGAGGTGCGGGTGCGACAGCCGCGCGGCGATACCGATCTCGCGCAGAAATCGGTCGTACCCGAGCGCGGGACTGAAGTCGGGCCGCATTACCTTGACCGCGACCGGGCGGCCGTGCTTTACCTCCTGGGCGAGGAAAACCGTGGCCATCCCACCACGCCCGAGCTCGCGCTCGACTGTGTAGCGATCGGCGAGGAGGGAGCGAGCTCGGAGGAACGAGTCGGGGTCGGGGATGGGCGATTCGGGGATGAGACTACTCGAATCGCGGTCGGTTTTCACGGTCGGTCACCTCTTAGCAGCGAGCGCTCAGGTGACGAAAGCTATTCCGCCGCCCAGCTCTGGCCAGGGCACATTCTCGACTCAGCGATACCCCACGCCCGCCGAGCGCCCCTTGCCGAGCGGGTCCCCGCCGATACCTTGGCACACCGGCACGCATGGTTCGAGGCCACACGCAATGAATTCCTCCCGCGACACCGCACGGGGCCTCCTTCTGTGCGCCATCGCCCTCCCGCTCACGCTCGTCATCTCACTGATTCCGGATATCGGGCTCGAGACAGCCGGTGCCAGGAATCCGGGCGTCGCGTGCGCGCCCGACAGCATCGCCGCGCCGAGCCCGTCACTGTACTGCATCGACCTCGTTCCGGTGCCGGATTACCCGGATGCGGCTGGAATCGCGGAGCTGCGGCACGTGCCCGGCCCGTTCGGCGCCGCGCTGTCGCGTGACGGCGCACAGCTCTATGACGTCGTGCTCGACCTCGGCAACCTCCCGCCGCCGGCGGCGCTGGGCCCGTACGCCACGTACGTCGCGTGGGCGACGACGCCCATGCTCGACCCCATGGTGAGGCTCGGCGAAGTGCGCGACGGTCGCGCCATGGTGGGGCGCGTCGATCTCGACAAGTTCATCATCATGGTGAGCGCGGAGGCGAGCGCCGACGTCGCGGTGCGACGGGGAAGGCTCATCCTCCGCGGCACTTCACCGAGCATGATGATGCAGCCGCACGCGGCCGCGAACCTGCCCGCGATGCCGGCCGCGCGGCACGCGCACCACGACGACGGCGCTGGCTGGCCGATGCCACCGATGCACCGCGCCGTCCCGGGAATGATCCCCGGGCTCGAGTCACTGCGCCCCGCGGCCGCCCCCTTCCTCCCCGGTGCCGGCATAGATGTCGCGGCGCTTCCGGAGGCGGCACCACGGCGCCTCGTCACACTGCGCGACGGCGACTCCCTCGCGCTCGATGCAATGCTCGTCAGGCGGACGATCGGCGGGCGCACCTTCGCGATGTACGGATTCAACGGCCAGCACCCGGGGCCCCTCATAGACGTTCGAGAGCGCGCGACCGTCGTCGTCAACTTCACGAACCGCATCGAGCTCCCGACGGCGGTGCACTGGCACGGCATCCGGCTCGACAACCGATTCGACGGGGTTCCCCACGTCACGCAGGACCTCGTGCCGCCCGGGGGCTCGTTTCGCTACGTGATCCACTTTCCCGATCCGGGGATCTACTGGTATCACCCGCACCACCGCGAGGACATCCAGCAGGACATGGGGCTGTACGGCAACATCATGGTGCGCTCCGCGAGCGGCGACTATTGGGCACCGGTCAACCGCGAGGAGGTCCTGATGCTCGACGATCTCCTCGTCGGCGACCGCGGCCCGATACCGTACGGCCGCGAGCAGGCCACGCACGCGCTGATGGGACGCTTCGGCAACGTGTTCCTCGTGAACGGCCAGCCGCGCTGGCGACTCGCGGTGCGGCGCGGCGATGTCGTGCGCTTCTACCTGACGAACGTCGCCAACACTCGTCCGTTCAACGTCTCGTTCGGCGAGCTGCCGCTCAAGGTCGTTGCTTCTGACGTCGGCAAGTACGAGCGCGAGGTGTGGGCACAGAGCGTTGTGATCGCGCCGGCGGAGCGCTACGTGGTGGAAGCGCGGTTTGACGCGCCGGGCGCGGTTGCGCTGGTGAACCGCGTGCGTGCGATAGACCACGCTCAGGGTCTGTTCTTCTCCGACATCGACACGCTCGGCATCGTGACGGTCAGCTCGGACGAGACCGAGCGCGATCACACCTCCTCCTTTCGCCAGCAACGCCGCAACGCCGATGTGATCGCCGACATCGACCGCTACCGGCATCACTTCGCGCGCCCGCCGGACCATGAGCTGTTCCTCACGCTTCGCACACGCGACATTCCGTTTGGGCTTCTCCAGGTTTTGCGCCTGGACACGGGTTACGTGAACCCGGTAGAGTGGAGCGGGACGATGCCGATGATGGATTGGCTGAGCACCGGGCGCGAGGTGGAGTGGGTGCTCCGCGACGTGCGCACGGGCCGGGAGAACATGGACGTGGCCTGGACCTTCCGTCGCGGCGACGTCGTGAAGCTCCGTCTGACGAACGACCGCCATACGCTGCACCCGATGCAGCACCCCATCCACATTCATGGCCAGCGGTTCCTCGTCCTCGCGCAGAACGGCGTGCCGAACGACAACCTCGTCTGGAAGGACACGATGCTCCTCCCCGTCGGCGCGACGGCGGACGTCCTGCTCGAGCTCTCCAACCCTGGCCGCTGGATGCTGCACTGCCACATTGCGGAGCATCTGGAGGCGGGGATGCATATGGTGTTCAGCGTGGACAACGACCGAGGATCAGGGCCGGGGCCAGGGCCGGGGTCAGGGTCAGGGCCGGGGTCAGGGCCGGACCCCACCTCTCGCCCGCCGCGACCCTGACCCAGACCCAGACCCAGACCCTGTTATTCCGACCCCGACCCGCCCTTCAGGAGATTCCATGCGTCTCGTCGCCGTCCTCCTCTTCGCGGCCCCCTCTCTTCTCGCCGCCCAACCCGCCTCGTCCCTCTCACCCACCACGCGCGCCTTCGTGAGCGTGGACGCGCCGGTCATCGCGCTCACTCGTGTGCGCGTCGTCGACGGCACCGGAGCGGCGCCGGTGGAAGATCAAACGGTCGTCATCGCCGACGGGAAGATCGCGGCGGTTGGGCGCACCGGCTCGGTGCAGGTGCCAGCGGGCGCACGGGTCATGGAGCTGGCGGGGCACACCGTGATACCCGGACTTGTCGGGCTTCACAACCACACCTTCTACACGACGAGCGCGCGCAGCATCCAGGCGAACGTGAGCGCGCCACGCCTCTACCTCGCCAGCGGCGTCACGACGATTCGCACGACGGGGAGCATGTCCCCATACAGCGAGATCAACCTCGAGCGAGCGATCGAGAGCGGCCAGGCGCCGGGTCCGCGCATGTACATCACGGGTCCTTATCTCACCGGCGAGGGGAGTGGCGGCGGGATGCACCGGATCGTGACGCCGGAGGACGCGCGACGCGTCGTCGGCTACTGGGCCGAGGAAGGCGCGACGTGGATCAAGTTCTATACGACCGTGAGCCGCGCCGCGGCGAAGGCCGCGATCGAGGAGGCGCACAAGCGCGGGATGAAGGTGACCGGGCACCTCTGCTCGGTCAGCTTTCGCGAAGCGGTGGCGCTCGGGATCGACAACCTGGAGCACGGGCTCCTCACGAACACCGACTACGACGCCGAAAAGAAGCCCGACGCCTGTCCGCCTGACGCGGTGGCACGCCTGACGAGTGTCGACCTCGCCAGCGAGCAGGTGCGCACGACGTTCCGGGAGATGAAGGAGCGGAAGGTCTCGATGACGTCCACGCTCGCCGTCTATGAGCTCTTCGTCCCCAATCGTCCGCCGATCGAGCAGCGGATGCTGGACGCGATGGCGCCGGACGTTCGCGCGGAGTACCTCTCGGCGCGCGCGCGACTGGGGGAGCGGGGCTCGTTCTACATCGCGCCGGAGCTGTTCAAGAAGGCGCAGCGCTTCGACTACGAGTTCGCGAAAGCCGGCGGCCTGCTCGCGGCGGGCGTCGACCCCACCGGAAACGGCGGCGCGTTGCCCGGCTTCGGCGACCAGCGCAACTACGAGCTGCTCATCGAAAGCGGCTTCACCCCGGTAGAGGCGATCCAGGTGATGACGGCGAACGGCGCGAAGGTACTCGGCGCCTACGACCGATACGGCTCGATCACGCCTGGCAAGCTCGCGGACCTCGTCGTGATCCGGGGGAACCCGATCGCATCGCCGGCGGAGATCCGGAACGTGACGCTCGTGTTCAAGGAGGGTGTGGGGTATGACGCTGGGAAACTGGTCGAATCGGTGCGCGGGCAGGTGGGGGTGCGGTGAACGGCGCGCCCTCGGGCGCGCCTAGAACT
>JALZIF010000261.1 GCA_030860435.1 Gemmatimonadota bacterium
AGCAGCAAGCAGCAAGCAGCAAGCAGCAAGCAGCACGCAGTACTCCAAGCAGCAAGCAGTACTCAGTAGAAATACACCGGCGTCCCTGGCTTCAGGTTGGGCGCGATCGCCTTCAGGTCGGCGGCGCTCGCCCGGAGGCTACCCGGCATAAGGTAGTTCGCGTCGTTCAGCGGCCCCACGCTCGGCAGCGAATAGATCACCGTACCCCCGTTGAGGAGGATGGCGACATCGCCCAACGCGCCCTTGAGGGCGCGGTCGACGGGGACGGGGAGCCCGCGATCAGTGTAAACCCACTCCGGAATCCGCCACGCATCCCCCTCGCCCAGCACTTGCTCGATCGTACGCTCGCCGCGGGCGGTGGCCATGACCACCGTGTCCGGCGCCAGCCCGACGCTCCGCTCCGGGCCGATCTGGACGGGGATCGTTCGGAGCACTGCCCCTTCGCGTTCGAGGTGCATTCGCCCCGTGTCGACCGACACGGCGAGATGGATGCGCTTGTCGATCCGGGCCTGGCGGCGCACGAGCGCCAGCATCACCTCGTACCTCCGCTCTTCCGTGGCGAGCGCGAGGTCGGTCTTGCGGCGTTCCACGTCGGTCATGCCCGCGCGCAGTCGCTCCGTCTCGCTCTCGTACTGTCGCTTCTTGAAGAGGACGTAGGCATCGAGCGCGAGAACGGTAGCGATGATGATTCCGAAGAAAGCGAGGTAGCTCTTGTGGTACCGCGTGAAGTGACGAAAGTCCATTGCGTCGCTCGGTCGGGTGAGGCTAGATCGTGTTGGCTGGAGCGGCGCGCCGCGTCGGAGCGCGGCGCTTCCGCGGGCAGGCCTGCATCCCCGGCGCGCGTCAGTCGGCGCCCCTGTTAGGCAAGTGCGGTGCCCAGCGCGGCCGGCATTTCGCTGGAACGGGTTTCACGGGGCGCGTAGATTTGGCCCGCGCGACCATCTTCGCCGCGCCTCCCGCCCCTTCACCCTCTCGAACGAATGGAACATACCACCAAGCGGCCCGTCGTCCTCGTAGTGCTCGACGGCTGGGGCTACCGCGAGGCGCGCGAGGGGAACGCGATCGCTCTCGCGACGACGCCGACCTGGAGCGCGCTCTGGACAGGCTTCCCGCGCACTCTGCTCGCTGCATCAGGCCTACCAGTCGGACTGCCGGACGGTCAGATGGGAAACAGCGAGGTCGGACATGTCAACCTTGGAGCCGGGCGGAGCGCGCCGCAGGATCTGGTTCGCATCAATCAGGCGATCGAGGACGGCTCCTTCTTTCGCCTCCCGGCCTTGGTGGACGTCTGCCGCGCGGTGAAGGCGAGCGGCGGCACACTGCACCTCACCGGCCTCATCGGGGACGGCGGGGTGCACGCCGTAGATAGGCACCTGCTCGCCTTGATCGACCTCGCGGAGCGCGAGGGCGTCTTTCGAGTAGCCATCCACGGACTGCTCGACGGGCGGGATACCCTGCCCCGCTCGGCGCTCGCCTTCATGAGCGAACTCGTGGCGAATGCGGGGGGCCGGGCCGTCGTCGCGACGCTCGGTGGCCGCTACTACGGTATGGATCGGGACAAGCGGTGGCGGCGCACGGAGCTGTGGTACCGCGCGATCGTAAATGGCGCCGGCCGGCGCGCCCTCGATCCGCTCGCGGTGATCCGAGAAGCGTACGATCGCGGCGAGAGCGACGAGTTCATGAAGCCGGGGGTTATTGAGCGCGCTGGCCAGCCCGTGGCGACGCTGCGCGACGGCGACGGCATCATCTTCTTCAACTTCCGCGCGGACCGGATGCGCCAGATCGTGCGCGCGCTCAGCGAGGAAGGGTTCAACGAGTTCGACGTGAGCGAGCGGCCGCGCCTGGCGAGCGCGACGATGACGCTCTACGATGAGACGTTCGATCTCCCGATCGCCTTTCCGCCCCTGCGCTTCTCGCGCATGGTTGCCCAGGTAGTCGCCGAGCACGGACTCACCCAGTTCCGCACCGCGGAGACGGAGAAGTACGCGCACGTCACCTACTTCTTCAATTGCGGATTGGAGACGCCGAACCCGGGCGAGGTGCGCGAGCTCGTCCCGAGCCAGAGGCATGTCGCAACCTACGACCTCATGCCCGAGATGAGCGCGCCCGGCGTTACCGATACGCTCTGCCGCGCGATCGATTCCAGGCAGTACGACTTTCTCCTCTGCAACTACGCCAATGGCGACATGGTGGGGCACTCGGGGAATCTCGGCGCTACGATCAAGGCCGTCGAGACGGTGGACATATGCCTAACCCGAGTCCTGCAGTCGGCCAACAACGTCGGCGCCCGCGTCATCGTCACCGCGGACCATGGTAACTGTGAGCAGATGATCGACCCGGAGACCGGCGGTGCGCACACGGCGCACACTACGAGCCCGGTGCCGCTGGTAATCGTTGACTCCGACCCCGGTCACGCGCTGCGCGCCGGCGCCGCGCTCGAGGACGTTGGCCCGACAGTGCTCGCGATGTTGGGGCTCGAGAAGCCGCCCGAGATGACAGGAGTGGACTTGAGGGTGCGCACGGCGGGCCGCACGGCTACGTTTCGCTAGTGCTGCGGAACCGTAGCTGGTGCAACCGGCGTACGCGGAACCGCGATCATCGCCCCTGCTTGGAGTCAGCTCGTGAGATTTTTGTTGGTCGGAGCCGCGGCGTTGTCGCTCATCGCCGGGGTCGCCGCGGCGCAGGACGTCGGCTCTCCGCCCGCGGAGAGCCCTTTCCGCGACGTCGCGTTCAGGCAGGAATTGTCCGCGTTCACCGGGTATTTCTCCGGCGCGAAGGGACGCGCCGGTGTCGGGCCGAGCGGCGGACCGATGGCGGGAGTTCGCTACGAGATCCGCATCGGTGGGCCGGCGCAATTCACCTTTCGCGCGGCGCGCGCCTGGACCGAACGGGTGGTGCTGGACCCGGGGAGGCCGGAGGAGTCGCGCGAGCTCGGCACGCGCCCTTGGCCGATCCACATTGCCGACGTCGGGATCACGCTGAACCTGACGGGGCAAAAGAGCTGGCACAACCTGGTGCCTGTCCTGCACGGCGGCATCGGCATCGCGACCGATTTTGGCAAAGCCGTCGACACCGGCGGGTTCGACTTCGGCACCCCCTTTGCGTTCACTCTCGGCGGCGGCGTACGCTGGGTGCGCGAGGGAAATCTCCAGCTCCGCCTCGATGTCGCGGACTATCTCTACCAACTGCGATATCCGGACACGTATTTCATTCCGCCGGCGAATGTCCCGCCCATCCTCCGCGGGACCTCCGCGAAAGGCGACTACAACCATAATTTGGCGGTCACTGTTGGTGCGTCTTATCTCTTCTTCCGCTAGCGCAGGAGCCCGGCCATGGCGCGCGACTTCGAGAACTTCCTGAACCCGGAGACCCTCAGCGAGGAAGAGCTCCGCGCCCTCGTCCGCCAGGAACTGGGTGCGCACGAGCAGATCGCCGCCGACAACATCCTCGTGACGACTGTCGACGGCGTCGTCACCCTTTCCGGACGCGTCGGGACCGAAGGCGAGCAGCGAATCGCGGAGCACATCCTCACTGACGTGATCGGCCTGACGGCCTATCACAACGACCTCGTGGTGGACGCGATCCGTCGCGACGAGGAGCCCGAGGATGTGGAGGAGCACTCGGGAATGATCGCCGACACCGGCGGCGCGCCGCTCGGCCACCGGCCAGACCACGTCGACGATGAGGCGGAACATCTCGAGGAAGACCTCGACGCGATGCTCTATGGTACGCACGACCTGCAGTCGGCGATCGAGCGCGGCACGCCCTGGGTGCCGCCGGACTCCCCGACCCAGGAGGGGCTTACGGGTACGGACGGTGACTCCGGGAGGGCAGGGAGTGTGGGAGGGGAGGATCACTGACCTGCCCCTCGCGTATCTAACCCGCCGCGTGACGTTCGCCGCCGCCCACCGGTACCGCCGACCGGAGTGGAGCGATGAGCGGAACGCTGCCGTCTTCGGCGCCTGCGCCAACCCGAGCTTTCACGGACACGGCTACTCGTGCGAGGTGACTGTGCGCGGCGAGATTGACGGCACGACTGGCATGGTCGTGGACCTCGGCGCGCTCGACCGAGTACTTGCCGCCGAGGTGCGAACCCGCTTCGACCACAAGAACATCAACGTCGACGTGCCCGAGTTCGCCGACGGCGGCCTCGTCCCGACCGGTGAGAACCTCGCGCGCTTCATCTTCAGCAGGGTGCAGGCGGCGCTGGGTGATACGGCGACCGTGACGCGGGTGGCGGTCAGCGAGGATGACTCGGTGTGCGCCGAGTACCGGGGGGAAGGAGAGTAAATGGATAAGGCGGTCGCGACCGAGCAGACGGTCACGCGCCGCCGCGAGACGGAGCGCCAGCTTGCTGACGTTCGCGCCCTTCGCCAGCTACTCGCCGACCAGCTCGCCCCGATCCGCGACCTGGACACCCGCATCGCGAGGCGGCTGGGCGAGCCCGTGAACGTCGAGGGCGCGCGCGAGCGCATCGCCCTTGGCCGCGTCGCCTTCGACCCGCGCGTGGTCATCGCCTGCGCTGGCGATCTCGTCGGCTTCTTCGTCGAGGCAACCGCCGCCTTGGAGGATGCCGGGCTCATTTCCAACGAGGCGGCCGCGGGGGCGCGCCGCCAGTCACAGTCGGTCTACCTGCTTCTCGGCTCATGGGTTTCCGGGGAGCTTCGCTTCCACGACGAAATCACCGCCGTCTCGCGTTACGCCGCGTCGCTCGTCGGGCGGGCGGTGCTCCGGCAGGCGAGCATGGCCGTCCGTCGGAGCACCGGAATGCTCCCCTGGGATCACGCATTCTGCCCGTGCTGCGGCGGAGCACCGGATTTGGCGTTCGTGACCCGGAAAGACGCGCGCGCCCTCGTCTGCGTCCGCTGCGATACACTCTGGTCCGGCGCGCCACGCGGATGCCTGGGGTGCGGTGCTACGGGGGCTCCGTCGATCGCGCGTATTCCGACCGGCGAGCTCGGTTACACAATCTTCGTCTGCAATGCGTGCTCCCGATACATCAAGGAGGGGCCAGAGGCGTCCCCAGACATGCTCCTGGTCGAACGGACGATCCTCGTCCCCGTCGATGCCGCGGCCAAGCGGCGGGGTCTGCGGTTCTGAAGTCTGGCTGCCGCCAACAGCCAGACAGGATGAAGAGGATAAAGCAGGATATGAGACCTCCCCCCGCGCCGTCTCGGCGCCGCGCCACTGGAGCGGGTCCTGCCGTTCATTCTCATCCTGTGCATCCTGTTCATCCTGTCCAGGCGGTTTCCCCGCTTTCATGGCGCTGGGCTGGACCGTTGGCTCACACTAATCGCCGAAGACTCCCTTAAGAAATGTCCAGCACGGCTGCACCCCTCCCGACTCCTCAGCTTGATGCCGTCGAGGAAGTCCCCGTTTGGCTGGAGGTGAACGGCGAGCCCGCCGTGACGTGGATGTGTACCCCGGACCGCCTCGATGAGCTGGTGGTCGGCTGGCTCCATGGCGAGGGGTACATCGAGACGGCGGAGGATGTCCTCCGGATGCGCCCGTGCACCAAGGAGCTCGGCTTCTGGGTTGACATTGCTCCTGCCCGCTACGAAACCGTCGAAGCGACGGACCGGAGGCGGGTTCTCGCGTCGGGGTGCGGCGCGGTGACGACGGTGCTCGGCTCCCTGAGCAACGTCCCGCGCCGAACGCTCCCACCACCACCGCTCGATCTTGTGCGAACCCGTGCGCTCTTCAAGGAGCTCTTCGGCCTCGGCGAACGATACAAGGAGACGGGCGGCGTGCACGCGGCCGCGCTCACCGACGGTGCCACGATATTCCACCACGCGGAGGACATCGGCCGACATAACGCGGTGGACAAGGTGATCGGAGCCGCGATTCTCGAGGGGCGCGTTCGCGAAGGGCTAATTCTCCTGGTGACGGGGCGGATCTCCGGCGAGCTTGCGTTCAAGGCGGCGCGCGCGAGGCTGGCGATCGTCGCTACGCCCTCCGTACCGTCTAGCATCGCCGTCGAGATTGCGCGGGCCGCGGGAATGCTCCTCATCGGGCGTGCCGTGAGCGGACAGCCGCAGCTCTGGCAGCCCGCCGGGTAGTGGGCCACTCCGCGATTGTCATCCCGCAGGAGCGCTGCGGAACAGCGCGAGTGTCGGGATCTGGCCTGAGCTACCTTGTGGCAGGGCCCGCTGCCTGGAGACCTGAGAGAAGATCCCGACACTCACTCCCCCTGCGGGGGTCGCTCCTGCGGGATGACGCCACGAGAACGGCCCACTACAAGGCCGCCGCCGGAGACCGTACCCAGTTGGGTGGGCTGTAGTGGTCCCCGAAGAAGCCAGATCGGTAGGAGTTTCGGCGCACACGGCCCTCGAACCGCGACGCGCACCCGTCACCGGCGTTATCCTCGCCGGCGGTGAAGCCTCGCGCTACGGCGGGCGCCCGAAGGGGCTGGAGCAGGTGGCGGGGCGCCGCATTCTCGACCGCGTCGCCGACGCGCTGACTACGGCCGCGGATGACCTCCTGCTGATCGCGAATGATCCGGACGCTGAGGCGTGGCTTCCCGGCGTTCGGACAGCCACGGATGTCCGGCCAGGACTCGGGAGTCTCGGCGGAATTCACTCCGCGCTCGTGCGGGCCGGGCGCCCGGTGCTCCTCGTAGCGTGGGACATGCCCTTCGTCCCGGCGTCGCTCCTCGCGCTCCTTCGCGACCGCGGGCGCGACGCGGATGTCGCTGTCCCGGAGAGCGGCTCACGGAGGGGCGTCGAGCCGCTGTGCGCCTACTATGCGCCGGCGTGCGTCGCGCCGATCGAGCAGCGCCTAGCGGCTGACGATCTCCGCGTCGTCGGCTTTTTCGACGATGTTCGCGTCACTCGCATCGATGCGGACGAGGTGGCGCGGCACGGCGACCCGGTGCGATCGTTCATGAACGTCAACTCCCCCGAGGATCTGGAGCTCGCCGAGAGTTATGCCCAGCAGCATGCGGCGTCCCCCGATGGTGTCCATCGTCGGCAGGAAGAATAGCGGAAAGACAACGCTCCTCGTGCGCCTCGCCGCCGAGCTGCGTCGCCGCGGGCATCGGGTGATGACCATCAAGCACGGCGCACACACCTTCAACATAGACCCGGCCACCACCGACACGTACCGCCACTATCACGAGGGGGGCGCCGAGAAGGTCGCGATGGTCGCGCCCGACAAGTTCGCCCTCGTCGAGCGACTGAGCGCCGAGCCCGCGCCTGAGGAAGTAGCCGAGCGGTACATGGGCGACGCCGACATCGTGCTCTGCGAGGGATTCAAGCGCTCCGCGCTGCCGAAGATCGAGGTGTTCCGGCAGGTCGTGCACGCCGACCCACTCTATGCGGTCGGATCCCCGGAGGCGGAGCTCTATCTCACGGTGGTAAGCGACGTGGCGGAGCCGCCCGTCGCTTGCCGCGTGATCCTCATGTCCGACCCCGATTGGCTCCATGCGCTCGCAGCGCTCGTGGAGCGCGAGGTGATGCAGCTCCCATGACGAGGCAGTTTCGCTGTATCGCGTCATGCATCGCGGTCGTCACGACGATCGGATGCGCCGCCGGCCGTCCCGCACCCGTGCCCTCACCCACTGACCGCGATGGGCGCGCCGAGCTGAGCGCGGCGATCGACTCGCTGGTCGGCGCGAGCGAGTTTCGCAATGCGCACTGGGGCGTGCTGATCGTGAACCCCGGAACCGGGGAGACGCTCTACTCGCGCAACGCCGGAAAGTTGTTCATGCCGGCGTCCAACATGAAGGTTGTGACCGGCGCGGTCGCCCTGGCGACCCTTGGGGCCGACTTTCGTTTCCGAACCACCTTCGTTGCCAGCGGTGTGGTGCGGGACAGCGTTTTGCGGGGGGACCTGATCGTGCACGGCCGCGGCGACCCGTCGCTCAGCGACGCGATGCGCCGCGATGCGATGCTCCCCATGCGCGAGATCGCCGACTCGCTCGCCAAGCGTGGAATCGCGCTGATCGCCGGGACGATCCGGCCCGGGGATGATGTCTTCCCCGACGCCGCATACGGCTACGGCTGGTCATGGGACGATCTCGCCCAGCCCTACTCCGCCGGTGTGGATGAGCTGCTCTTCAACGAAGGTTTCACGCGCATCACGGTGCGGGCGGGGAGCGTCACCGGGGCGCGCGTCACCGCCACGACGACTCCGATCCGGAGTCATCCCGTACTGCACATCGACGCGGTTACGGCGCCAGGCGCGGTCGCTGGTGGGGGAACGGCAGGCAACGCGCCCAGGATCATGATCACGCGCGATACCGCGACCGGCGCGGCGGTAGTCGCTGGACAGCTCGCGCCGGGCGACTCCTTCACCACGCGCCGTGCGTACGTCGACCAGCGCATCGCCTTTCTCGCCGCGCTTCGGGAGGCGCTCGCGGAACGCGGCATCGCGATCAGCGATAGCTCGACCGCCGCGTACCCGCATCGAGTGGACACTCTGTTCGTCCTCCACTCGCCAGCGCTGCGCGAGATCCTGCCGGCGTTCCAGAAGCCGTCGCAGAACCAGATTGGCGAAGTCCTTCTCAAGACGCTCGGCCTGGAGGGCACGGGCGCCGGCAGGGCGGACAGCGGGCGCGCGGTCGTCGAGCGGACGCTGGTGGGTTGGGGGGCCGAGCGCGACGGGTTCATCGTGCGCGACGGGAGCGGGCTCTCGCGATACAACTATCTCACACCCGAGACGCTGGTCCGCACGCTGAGCGGGATCCGGCTCGACACTGCGTTCAGCGACTTCCGCGACGCTCTTCCGATAGCGGGCGTGGACGGGACGATCGCGAATCGGATGAAGGGGACGCCGGCGGAGGGGAATGCACGAGCCAAGACCGGATTCATCGCGCAGGCACGCGCTCTTTCCGGCTACGTTACAAGCGCCGACGGTGAGACGTTGATCTTCAGCTTGCTCTGCAACAACTGGACGGTCCCCGTCCGCGACGTCGAGCGGGTACAGGACGCGATCGTCGCCCGGCTCGCAGGGATGCGGCTGGCCGGCCCGCGTTGATGCTCACCGTTCCCGAGGCGAGCGCGCGTATTCTAGCGGACATCCGGTCACTCCCGCCGGAGCGTGTGCCACTGCTCGACGCTCTTGGGCGCGTGCTCGCTGGGCCGGTTGCGGCGCCGCTCACGGTCCCGCCTTGGGACAACTCGGCCATGGACGGTTACGCGGTGCGCGGCGCCGACATCGCCGGCGCGACGAAGAGCACGCCCGTCACGCTTCCGGTGCGCGAGACAGTCGCGGCGGGGCAGTTTCCCTCCGGGCCCATAGCCGGCGCGATAGCCGTGCGGATCATGACCGGAGCGCCGATCCCTGAGGGCGCCGACACCGTGATCCGGGTGGAGGACACCGACGGCGGCCTGACGACGGTCGTCGTACTCGACGCGCGCGACCTCCGGAAGAACGTCCGCGCCCGCGGGGAGGACTTTCACGAGGGAACCGTCCTCTTACCGGGCGGCACTCCGGTGGGCGCGGCGCAGATAGGCGTTCTTGCGTCGATAGGCGTCTCCGCGGTCGACGTGCACCGGCGGCCGCGCGTTGCCATCCTCGGCTCGGGCGATGAGTTGGTCGACCTGGACCGGTTCAACGAGGCATTGGCCGGCCGGAAGATCGTCAGCTCGAACAGCTACACGTTGCAGGCCATGATACGCGCGGCTGGTGGAGAGCCGGTAAACCTCGGCATCGCCCGCGACGACCCGGCGGACCTGCGCGAGCGGCTGGAGCGAGCCGCCGGTTGTGACCTGCTCGTCACCACAGCCGGCGTGTCGGTCGGCGAGTTCGACTACACGCGCGATGTGCTTGCCGCGCTAGGCGCGGTGATGTCGTTCTGGAGGGTGCGGATGCGCCCCGGGGCGCCGGTCGGCTTCGGCATGCTGAACGGCATGCCCTGGATCGGGCTCCCGGGCAACCCGGTCTCGACGATGGTGACGTTCGACCTTTTCGTGCGCCCGGTGATCCGCCGGATGCTCGGCCACGAGCTGCTCTTCCGGCGCCCCGTGCCGGTCACTCTGGAGGAGCCGGTGACCATCGGGGCCGCGCTCACCCATTTCTTGCGGGCGGTCGTCTCGACGCATCCAGACAACTCGATGAGCGCGCGCCTGACGGGGCCACAGGGATCGGGGATTCTCTCCTCGATGGCGGCGGCGAACGCGCTCCTGGTGGTCCCGCACGAGCGCCCGCGCCGGGAGGCGGGCGAGGTGCTGAACGCGCTCATCCTCACCGACGAGGCGCACCTCGCGACTCACTTCGCGCTGTGAGCGGGCCCACGGCGGAGGAGCATGGGGAGGCGCTGGTCCGCGCGCTGGAGCGTGGCTTCGCGACGGTCAGCGACCGCATCGCGCTGGGCACGGACTCGCTAGAGATCCTACGCCCCCGGAACGCGGACGACCTGATCAGCGAGGCCGACTTCGTGCGCGACGAACGCCTCCCCTACTGGGCGGACGTCTGGCCGTCGTCCCTGATCCTCGCTGCGTGGCTGGCCGGGGCCGGGTTGCGCCCGGGCTCGCTGCTCGAGTTCGGGTGCGGCCTCGGTGTGGTGACGGTCGCGGCGATGCGGGCCGGGCACGACGTGCTCGCTACCGACTACTACGAAGACGCACTGCGATTCGCGCGCGCCAACGCGTGGCGCACCCTTGGCCGGGAGCCACGAATCCGGATGGTGGACTGGCGCGAGTTGCCTGACGATCTCGGAACCTTCGATCACGTGGTGGCCGCGGACGTGCTTTACGAGCGCCCCTACGCCGCGCTCATGGCAGCGGCGATCGCGCAGACGCTGGCGCCAGGCGGCGCGGCGCGCATCGCCGACCCCGGCCGCGTGGCCGCCGACGCGTTCCTGGCCGAGTGTGAAGCGCGCGGATTGGTCGTCGCCGGCCGAGAGACGTGGCCGTTCGAGGCGGGTAATGTGAAACAGCAGATCAACGTCTACGCGATCCGCCGGGCGTAAGAATCACGAGCTCGCCAGCCGGCTCGCGACGACTTCCGAGATGTCCCACACCGGAACGCCGGGCGCCTTCGCGTTCACTCCGTCAGTGATCATCGTCAGGCAGAAGGGGCAGGCGGTGGCGAGCGCGTCGGCGCCGGTCTCGAGCAGCTCCTGGGTGCGCTCGACGTTGATCCGCGTCCCGACCGTCTCCTCCATGAACATGCGCCCACCCCCGGCGCCGCAGCAGAGGCCACGGTCGCGCGTGCGCTTCGGCTCCACCAGATTCACCACCGGGAGCGAGCGTCGCAGCGCCTCGCGCGGCGCGTCATACACGTCATTGTAGCGGCCGAGGTAGCACGAGTCGTGGTAAGCGATCGTCATCCGCTTGCCGTCCTCGGTGCTCAGCGGCACTCGGCCCTCGGCGAGCAGACGCTCGATGTAGGTCGAATGATGAATCACCTCGTAGTGACCCCCGAGCTGCGGGTATTCGTTCCCGATCTGGTGGAAACAGTGCGGGCAGAATGTGACCACCGTCCTAACGCCGTAGCGGTCGAGCGTTTCGATGGTTTGACGCGCGAGCATCTGGTAGAGGTACTCGTTCCCGAGCCGCCGCGCCGGATCGCCGTTACACGTCTCCTCCTGACCAAGTATCGCGAAGCGAACTCCGGCCGCGGCGAGCACCCGCGCGAACGCGACCGCGATCTTCTTCGCCCGGTCGTCGAAGGAGCCCATGCACCCCACCCAGAAGAGCACCTCGGGACGCTCACCCCTCTCTCCCAGCTCGGCCATCGTCGGGATGTCCATCCCTTCCGCCCATGCCGCGCGATCGGATGGGTTGAATGCCCACGGCGAGCCGTTCCGCTCCATCGACTCGAAAACGGGCTGCACCTCGACCGGGAAGCGCGACTCCATCAGAACCAGGCTCCGCCGGAGCTCGTTGATGACGTCGAGCTGGTCGATGGAGACCGGACACTCGTAAACGCAGGCGAGGCAACTCGTGCACGCCCACAGCTCATCCTCGGTGATGTAGTTGTCGAGCAGCCTGTTCTCTAACATCGCGGTCATCGACGCGCTGCCGGCGTCGCCCCCACCCCCCTCGCCGTGCGCCAGCTTCCCATGCGCCAGGTGGCCGCGCGCGAAGTCCATCCGGTCGCCTGTGACCGTAGGCGCCTTCTCCATCAGTCGCTGCCGCACGTTGACGACGATCTTCCGCGGGCTGAGCACCTTCCCCGTCAGGTTGGCGGGACACACCGCCGTGCAGCGGCCGCATTCCGTGCACGAATAGCCGTCGAGCAGGTTCTTCCAGCTCAGATGCTCGACGTCGGCGGCACCGAACTGTTCCGCCCCTTCGGCCTCCAGATCCATTGCGCGCATCACCCCCACCTGTCCCGGACCGCTGGTGTTCGAAAAGAACGTGTTCGGGAGCGAGGTGATGACGTGCAGGTGCTTCGAATACGGGAGGTAGTTGAGGAAGAACAGGATGAGGAGCGCGTGCGCCCACCAGGTTACACGGTAGGTCGCGCGTGCCGCCTCAGGGCTCATCCATGCTAGCGCCGACCCGACGCCGTGCGACACAAACTTGCTCGCCGGGTACGCGTCAGGCTGGTTGGCGAGCAGCGCGCCGTTCGAGACGAACATCGTGAGCATCAGCACCGCGATCATCGAGAGGATGAAAAGCGCGTCGAAGTGCTCGATGTCGTCCCCCTGGAGCCGGCGCGGCTTGATGACCAGCCGCCGGTAGAAGAGGTAGCCGACCGCGGCGAGGACAAACAGGCCGAAGGCGTCCTGCGAGAAGGCGAAGAGGTCGTAGAGCGGCCCCGGGAGGGCGCGCTCGAACGAAAAGCGCGGGAAGATCCCCTGGGCGATGACCTCGCCCGTCCCCGCCGTCAGGACGACGAAACCCCAGAAGACGAGCGCGTGGCTCATTCCCGCGACCGGATCGCGGAGAATCTTCGTCTGCCCGACGCCGATGCGCAGCACGTTCCACAACCGCTGCGCCGCGTGGTCGCTCCGCCCCCCCCCCTCGGCGCGCCCGAGTCGAAGGTATCCGGCGAGGCGCTGCGCGTTGAGGGCGAAGAACCCCGCGGAGACGATGACGATCGCGAGGAAGGCGACGTTTTCGGCGGTCATATCGTGCTCAG
>JALZIF010000265.1 GCA_030860435.1 Gemmatimonadota bacterium
CCGCGCAAACCAGCCGGACACTTTGCTTGTCGCGCCCGATTGACGCGCGCAGGAATGCGCACCCCGATCGACATTATCAAACCACATGCCAGTGGTTGCTTCCACACGACGACGCGGCGCCATGAGAATGTGCCGGGCAACTACCAGTGAATCGCCGCTAAGTGTAAGAACGTAATGGAATTACCGCTGTGATTCAAGCGCGCCGAACTGGGGTCCCAGGTGCCCGACGATCGAGCGCGCCACCGTTAGTCTGATAGCTGCCGTCGGAGCGACGGCTGAGGAGCCTGGTTGGAAACACGCTCTCGAGAATCTCTTCGTTGTAGCGGAATCCTGGCGCGAGGATGAAAAGGGCTACTACTTTCGCCGCAGCCGCTGAATCGCTCGATGCGCGGATCGCTCGATGCCTAGAACGTAACCAACGAGTTAGTTCCTCGAAAACGTCGAATGGAACCCGTCAAGCATCCGCCAGCCAATGGCTGGCGCCACTGGGTCTTACGTACCTTCGGAAGCGCGCTGCTCATTGCCCTCGGTTGCGCCTCCGGCGCCCTCCTCGGGGAAATCGGGTTCCGACTCGCGGGGCAGGATCTCCGCTTCCCCGTCATGTTCGTTCCTGACACGAGCCTGGTGTACCGCCTCAAGCCCGGCATCCGCGAGCGTACTGTGAACGCGGGCTATTTCGACTACTCGTACACCGTCAATCGTCAAGGCTTTCGCGCGACACGCGAGTACGGCCGCAAACAAGCCGGGGTCAAGCGAGTCCTCGTACTGGGAGACTCGTTCACGTTTGGGGTCGGCGTCGATGACGGTGCGACGTACCCGCAACGCGTCGAAGATCGACTGTCCGCCTGGTGCGGCCCCGGCCGCGTAGAGGTGATCAACGGAGGCGTTGGCGGATACGGAACGAGTCACGAGCTCGTCTTCTTCGAGCGTTACGGCCGGCCGTTGGCGCCCGACGTGGTGGTCCTGGGTTTCATGGCCGCGGATCCGGAGGATAACCTCCTTCGCGGCCTTCACCGTCTCGACGGCGACCTCCTGGTCGATGTTCCCGCGGACATGCGCGCCGGCTGGGGGCGAATCCGGGCCTCTGAACACGTCCCTGCGTTCGATTTCTTGACGCGACACTCGACGCTCTTCAACTGGGTCCGGTTCCAGATCGGAAAGATCAGCTCGCAGCTCGAGGAGCGGAGACTGGAACGCGCTGAAGACGAAGGCGGTGGAGCGGCGAGCACGGCAGTCGCGACTCCTGCCACACCCGGAGCGAACACTTCCGGCTCTCATCGCGAAGACGCGAAGTGGCGCCTGACTCGCCGCCTTCTCGAGCGCTTCGCGGACGAAGTCACTCAATCCGAAGCGAAGCTAGTCACGGCGATCATACCGCACGGGGGCACCCTCGGGGTATACGAGCGCGCGGGACGCGATACGACCCTCCGCACCCTGTACGAATCTTGCGAAGACTACGAGTTGACGTGTGTCGACGTTTCCGTGCACTTCTTGCGACACCGGCCCGGCGTCCAGTGGGAGAGCCTATATCTTCGGGAAGGTCACTTCAACGAATCCGGTTACGATCTCGTAGCCGAGGCTGTGGCGCCGCAGGTCGCTCGAGTCCTAGGTTGCCCAACGTGAACATCGCTCCGACGCTCCTTTTGTCTGCCTCGTAGTCTGGCGATCTTTCGCAGATAGCTGCTTCGCCTCTCACGCACGATCATCACGAGGGAGCTTCTTGAGCAGAAGTACTCCAACGTACGTCTTAGGTCTCTCCGCCTACTACCACGACAGTGCGGCCTGCCTTCTCAGGGACGGTGAGATCCTCGCTGCGGCTCAGGAGGAGCGCTTCACCAGGAAGAAGGGTGACGCAGGCTTCCCTGCCCGCGCCGTGGAGTACTGCCTCGAGGCTGCCGGCATAGAGGTGCATCAGCTCGACTACGTCGGCTTCTACGACAAGCCGCTCCTCAAGTTCGAGCGCATACTCGAGACCTATCTCGCCGTGGCGCCCCGGGGTTTCGGGCAGTTCCTCAGGGCCGGGCCGCTCTGGATCAAGGAGAAGCTCTACACTGATCGTGAGCTCAGAGCGGCGCTCGGTGGCTACGAGGGGGAGCTGCTCTATGCCGAACACCACGAGTCACATGCGGCTAGCGCGTTCTACCCGAGCCCCTTCGAGCGCTCGGCCGTCCTGACGATCGACGGCGTGGGCGAGTGGGCCACGGCGTCGATCGGCGTGGGCGACGGCAGTGAGCTCGCGATCTTGAAGGAGCTTCGCTGGCCTGACTCGTTGGGGCTCCTCTACTCGGCCTTCACGTACTACGCCGGGTTCAAGGTGAACTCAGGGGAGTACAAGGTCATGGGGCTCGCCCCATACGGGGAGCCTCGGTACGTGGAGCTAATCTATCGAGAGCTCATCAACCTCGCCGAGGACGGCAGCTTTCGGCTCAATCAGAGGTACTTCGACTATCTCTCCGGGCTTACCATGACGAGCCCCGCGTTCCACCAACTCTTTGGCGGCCCGCCCCGGGAGCCCGAGTCGATGCTTACGCAGAAGGAGATGGATCTCGCTCGTTCGGTACAGGTGGTCTGCGAGGAGATCATGCTCCGCATGGCCAGGACGGCGCACCGCGAATCAGGTGGGCTGGAGAATCTATGCCTCGCCGGGGGCGTGGCCCTGAACTGCGTGGGAAATGGGCGGCTCCTACGAGAGGGCCCATTCAAGCGGCTTTGGATCCAGCCTGCGGCCGGCGACGCCGGCGGTGCGCTCGGCGTAGCGGAGCTCATCTGGCACCGCCACCTTAGTGAGCCGCGAAAGCTTGCCCGGCGGGCTACTGCTGCACCGGCCGCGGCGTCGAGAAGCGCTAGGGCAGTAGCTGTCATGGAAAGGGGACCCCGGGTCGCGACCGCCCTCGTGACACCTCGCTTCGACACCGCGAGCGACGTGGCCACTGTGGCACAGCGCAGTGTCGTCGCCGTCATGGAGCCGCAGGCGAGTCCTCTCGCGAATGGCAACGGCGCGGAAGCGGAAGGGGCCAATCCGCCCAACGGCCACGACGTCGAGTATGCCGACGGCATGCGGGGTAGCTATCTGGGTCCCGAGTACAGCCCCGAGGAGATCGAAGAGTTTCTCCGATCCACAGGCGCGGTATACCAACGACACGAGCGCGAAGACCTGCTCGAACGCGTTGCCGAGCTCCTGGCCACCGAGCACGTTGTGGGCTTTCTCAGCGGGCGCATGGAGTTCGGCCCCCGAGCGCTCGGGGCCAGGAGCATCCTAGGTGACCCACGAAGCTCGAGGATGCAGGCTCAGATGAACCTCAAGATCAAGTTCCGGGAGTCGTTCCGACCCTTCGCCCCAAGCGTACTGCGGGAGCGTGTGAGCGACTACTTCGCGCTCGACTGCGACAGCCCGTACATGTTGCTAGTCGCTTCAGTGCAGCCAGAACGGCAGATCGCGATGACCGACGCCGAGCAACGGCTCTGGGGGATCGAACAACTGAACGTCGTCCGGAGTGACATCCCGGCGGTCACGCACATAGACTATTCGGCCCGCATCCAGACGGTGGATCGCGAGACCAATGCGGTCTACTACGATCTCATCCGAGCCTTCGAGCGGCGCACGGGGTGCGGGGTCCTGGTGAACACGTCGTTCAACGTTCGCGGCGAGCCCATAGTATGCACGCCCGCGGACGCCTATCGCTGCTTCATGCGGACCCACATAGACCACCTCGTGCTCTGGCCATTCCTGCTCGATAAGAGCCGTCAGCCAGAATGGAAGGAGACAGGCGATTGGCGCACGGAATTCCAGCTAGACTGAGGAGCGCGGCCGACTATACTGCCGCGGACGGGCGGCGCTTCGCCCTCACCGTGGGCGGTGCCTTCGCCGTGCTCGCGCTGATACTCGTGTGGCGCGAGCACCGCGTGCTCGCAAGCGTCCTGGGCTCGCTCGCGGTGCTCCTGGCCCTCGGCGGACTCACGGCGCCGCGGCGCCTCTTGGGGGTCGAGCGCAACTGGATGCGCTTCGCCTTTTTGCTCTCGCGGGTGACGACGCCCATCTTCATGGGGATCGTCTACTACCTGGTCATCACCCCCACCGGGATCATCCGGCGGCTGTTTGGCAAGAACGCCACCGTGCACGTGCCGACCGGGCCGGGCGGCGGCTACTGGGCCTCGCACGATAGAGAACGGCGCGGCGACATGACGCGGCAATTCTAGGCGTCGCGCGACGGATCGGTCAGCCACGGAGACTGTACGTGCCCCGACGCAGCCTTGTGCGGGAGCTATGGGACTTCATGCGGGTCCGCAAGAAGTTCTGGCTCGCGCCCATCCTGATAGTGCTCCTGCTAATCGGCGCGCTGCTGGTCTTCGCTCAAGGTTCGGCGCTGGCGCCGTTCATCTACACAATCTTCTGAGCCTGCGCAGTCTTCCGGGCCGTAATGATAGATTGGCTGCATGCTCTGGGTCTGTCCCTCCTGCCGCGTTGAGCTCAACGACCTTCTGTGCCCCGCGTGCGAGGTACGCTACCCCGTCACGGAACACGGTCAACCTGATTTCCGTCCCACCGCCGCACGCGTCATCACGCACAGCTACCGCTACGACCCGGTATTCGGACGCTTCTCGTGGGACCAGGTCAGGCTCTCATGGCCCGATGCTGGTACTGGTCTGGCCTTCACTGGCGAGATCGTTGAGCGACAGATGCTCCGTGCGGTGGCTCGTGCCTCGACTGGCGCGGTCGCGCTCGACATAGGCTGTGGAGAAGCGCGCCAGCGTTTTCGGGACGGGCTCTCCGCGCTCGGGTACGCGCCGCTCGGCCTCGACATCCACGGTCCCGCTGCCGACGCCCTGGCGGACGCGCACTGCCTGCCACTTCCCGACGCGCACGTCGACCTCGTGATGACCTCGGCCGTCTTCGAGCACCTGAAGCATCCGCCGATCGCCATGGCGGAGGTCGCACGAGTGTCCAAGCCAGGAGCGCGCTTCGTGGGGTCCGTGGCGTTCGGCGAGCCGTTCCACATCTCGTACTATCACCACTCACCTCTCGCCGTCTACGACCTGCTCGACGCCTCGGGCTTCGAAATCTCCGCCATCGTCCTGGACGCGCGGTGGAGCGCCATCAAGGCACATCTCCACATGGGATATGTGGGCCAGCGCGTACCGCGGTTTCTGCACGGCTTGCTGGCAGGTCTGGTGCGGGAGTGGGCAATCCTTCCTATGCGCCTGCGCGGCGACGCACACTCTGGGCGCCTTGCGTTCGCACGCTCGCATTCTGGGCTTGTCGGATTCGTGGCGACCAGGCGAGAGCAGTAAGCGAGGGCGTGCGTTCACGCTTGGGATCAACGGTCTGGTTCGAACCTTCCGTCTCAACAGTCATCGCATGCCCGATCGCGGAATGATGATGGGCTCACTCACCGCGTGCCTGGTCGTGACGGATGTCGCTCCCGCCGCGCACCGGGCGATCGTCGGGTTTCCGGTTGTGCGGCTTCCGCGGCCCGGGCGCGGTCAACATCGAGCTAAGTCAGTTCGATGACTCGGTCCGTGCTCACCAGCGCGAGAGCGGTATGGCTGGGTGCGGTGAGCGCTCTGCGCGATCCGCGCCTCCTGGCTCGGTTGGCGACTCCAAGTGCTAGCGACCGAGAGCGCCGCTACGAGGACGAAGCCACGCGGCTGCTCGGAGGCGCACCGCGGACCGTGCCCATTGAGGCATTACTGGTCCCCGACGCCCAGGGGCTTGATCAGCTCTCCTTTCTGGACGATGCGTCGACGGTTCTGGATCTGCTGCTCCTTAAGAGCCTGGTCGCTCGCTCGGAGGGACGGCGGTATCTGGAAGTGGGAACGTTCCGCGGGGAGAGCGCCGTAGCCGTTGCGACGGAGGCCTCGAGGGTGGTGACGCTGTCGCTCCCCGAGGCGGAACTGGTGAAACGTGGGGCGGACCAGTCCTGGATCGCGGCGCATCGATCTTTTTCAGAGGGCGATCCCCGGATACAACACATCGAGACCGACAGTCGCCAGTTCGACACCGCGAAGTATCGCGGCTGGGCCGACGTCGTGTTCATCGATGGCGATCACAGCCGGGAAGCAGTCGAGGCGGACACGGCAACGTTCTGGCCGGTACGGGAGCGAGTGTCGGGAGCGATGGTGTGGCACGACGCCTTCTCGAGTGCCTTGGAGCCCCGCTGGGAGGTGCTCGCGGGAATCTCCGCAGGGCTCCCCCGTGACGCGCTGTCAGGGTTGGTGCACGTCTCGAATACTCTGTGCGTCGCGTGGATCCCTGGCGCCGCGTCGCTCTCGTCCGTCGAGCGGTCCTACGTTCCACGGATTGCTTTCGAGGTCCGGGTGCGCGTCCTCCCGGATTGGGTGAGCCCCCGCGAGCGTGCCGGCCATGCCGAGCGCACGTGACGGCAGGGCGAGGCCGAGCGCTCGACGGCACGCCGGAACTCACAATGCAGTAAACGAGTCATTCTGGCCTCAGGTGCCCTCACGCAGCTCGGGAAGATCCTTCGGTGGCGACCGCCCCGTTCCGTACCCAGCGAACGCCGTTCCTCCGACAGATTCCTACCGAGAGAGTCTTTCTTGTCTGACTTCCTCTGTCAGTCGCCCAAGGTAACGATGGTAGTCCGATGTGGCTTCATCTCCAGCGAGCGCCTCGAGCTGCTCCAAGTCGATAAAGCCCTTTCGAAAAGCAACTTCCTCCGGACACCCGATCTTCAGCCCCTGCCGCTTCTCCAAAGTCTTCACGAATTCACCGGCCTCGAGCAAGGACTCCTGTGTCCCGGCATCGAGCCAAGCTGTGCCCCTGCCGAAAACACGGACCTTCAGCTCGCCTCTCTCCATGTACTTGCAGTTGAGGTCCGTGATCTCGAGCTCGCTGCGTGCTGATGGCTGCAGCGTTCTTGCGAGATCAACTACCTGTCGATCATAGAAGTACAGCCCGGGCACTGCATAGTTTGACCTGGGGACACGCGGTTTCTCCTCGAGGCTCATAACGGTGAGGCTGCTGTCAAACTCCACCACGCCGTACCGTTCGGGATCGGTAACGTAATAGGCGAATATCAACGCTCCTCGCTGCAGCGACGCCGCGTCTTCCATGAGACTGGTTAGCCCCGTTGCGTACAGGATGTTGTCGCCTAATGTGAGGCAAACCGGCTCATTCTGTATGAACTCCGACCCTATGATGAAGGCCTCGGCGAGACCGCGCGGTGCCGTCTGCGACGCGTACCGGATGTTGATCCCCCACTGGCCACCGTCTCGGAGCAAGCGCTCGTACAGTGGAAGGTCGCGGGGCGTGCTGATGACGAGAATGTCTCTGATGCCCCCGAGCATCAGCGAAGTCAGAGGATAGTAAACCATCGGTTTGTCGTAAACGGGCAGCAGCTGCTTCGTCACCACTTGAGTGAGTGGGTAGAGACGAGTGCCGGATCCACCCGCTAGAATTATTCCGCGCATCTATTTCCGCTCACGTGTTTCTCAACGTCTGAAGTTGAGCGCTTGACTCCTGCTTGCTCCTCCCATGCCCTTATGCGTTTCGCGCTGTCTTCGTAAGCGCCGACAGCACTCGTGGACCACCATTCTTCATGTTCCCTGTACCACGCGACCGTCTCCTCGAGCCCCCGCTCAAAGGATCTTGCTGGCCGCCAGCCCAGCTCGCGCTGTGCCTTGGCGAAGTCCACGCTATACCGCCTGTCGTGTCCCGGTCTATCGGCTACGAACTGAACGAGACTGTCGTCGCCTCCTGTTTTTTCCAGCACTTGGCGGACAACATCGAGGTTCTCGCGTTCCGCATCACCGCCGAAATTGTACACTTCTCCCGCTCGCCCTCTCTCCAGAGCTGCGAGCACAGCACGGCAGTGATCGTCGACGTGAATCCAATCTCGACGTTGCCGGCCATCACCATATACAGGCAGACGCCTTCCTCTGAGAGCTGACGTGATCATGAGCGGAATCAGCTTTTCCGGATGCTGGTACGGACCGTAGTTGTTGGAGCACCTGGTCACGACCACATCGAGTTGATGCGAATGATGGAAAGCCAGCGCCATCTGGTCGCCCGCCGCCTTGCTGGCGCTGTAGGGAGATCTTGGAGCGAGATTGGTCTCCTCAGTGAAGGACGATTCCGAAAGGTCAAGGGTGCCGTATACTTCGTCCGTACTCATCTGCAGGTATCGCAACCCTGCCGTCTCGAGCGCCGCTTCGAGAAGCACCAGGGTTCCCTCGACATTCGTCCTGAGAAACCGTCCGCTGTCACTGAGCGACCGATCGACATGCGATTCGGCGGCGCAGTGAATTACGGCATCGAACCTCTCTTCGCGAAAGAGTGAGGCGACCAGCTTGCGATCGGCCACATCGCCTTTTAGAAAGCGGTAGCGGTCGGTGCGCTCGACGTCCTTGAGATTCTCTGGGTTCGCGGCATAAGTCATGAGATCAAGATTCACGACGTGCCAACCCGGGCGCTCGGCAAGCAGGAGCCGGACGAAGTTACTGCCGATGAAGCCGAGCCCCCCTGTAACCAGAACGTTCACATGACTAACCCGAGCTCATAGGTTTGGTCCGGCGCGAGGATTCGCTCCTTCGTGAGCGCCTCCGTGAGAAGGTGTAGGACATGCGCTCGCATCACGTAGGACAATATGCAAGATCATCCCAACCCATGGCATTGAGGTCTATGTTAGCAAGAGAGGTCCGGCGCATCATTCTCGAACAATCGAAGCGCGCGAACGTTGGCCACATCGGCTCGGCGCTGTCGATTGCAGACATCATGGCTGCGCTTTACGGGGGAGCGATTTCGATAGAGTCGCCGCAGGCTGAAGAACGTGATCGATTCATTCTGTCGAAAGGTCACGCCGCCCTGGCACTTTATGCGGTACTCCACCTGCGTGGCTGGCTCTCAAAGCTGGACCTGGACGCTTTCTGCGGCAATGACAGTTTCCTGGGAGTGCACCCGGAACATACGCTGCCAGGAATCGACTTCTCCACAGGGTCCCTCGGACACGGCCTCTCAATTGGCGCTGGAGCTGCCCTGGCAGCCAAGCTCCGGTCGTCTTCCCGCCGCACATTTGTGCTGCTGAGTGATGCCGAATGCAACGAAGGATCGTGTTGGGAAGCGATAACTTTCGCCGCTCACCATCGACTGGCGAGCCTGGTCGTGATCGTTGACCTTAACGGGCAGCAAGCGTTCGGCTATACGCAGGATGTGCTGTCCATGAGTCCGATGGCGGAACGATGGCGCGCGTTTGAGTGGGATGTTCATGAAGTAAATGGCCATGACGTAAAGGCCCTGCTGGAGACGATTGACTCGCTCGACGTCCGGTCCGGGCAGCCGCATGTGATAATCGCACACACGACATTCGGCAAAGGCGTTTCGTACATGGAGCGGCAGGTCAAGTGGCATTACTGGCCTATGTCTGACGCCGAATACGAGACGGCGATTACCGAAGTGGAGCAAGCATAGGTGAGAGCGACCTTCATAAAGGCTTTGGCAGAGATCGCCGAACGAGATGATCGAGTCATGCTTCTCACAGCCGACCTGGGATATACCGTCCTCGAGGAATACGCCGCACGTTTTCCGAAGCGATTCATCAATGTCGGTGTGGCCGAGCAGAACATGTTGGGGCTCGCAACAGGACTAGCCGAGGCCGGGTTCATTCCGTTCGTGTACTCCATCGCTACCTTCGCAACGCTGCGGCCATACGAGTTCATTCGTAACGGACCGATCCTGCATCAACTTCCTGTACGCATCGTGGGGGTGGGTGGCGGCTTCGAGTACGGTACGGCTGGTCCCACTCATCATGCAGTTGAAGATGTCGGGATTTTACGATTGCAACCTGGCATCGCCGTAATTGCCCCCGCGGACTACTGGCAAGCTCGGAACGCTCTCGAAGCTACATGGGACTACCCTGGTCCGGTCTACTATCGCCTTGGGAAGGATGAGCAGAAAACTGTCCCCGGGCTCGAAGGTGCGTTCACGCTGGGGGAAGCGCAGCTGGTAAGAGACGGAGACGCGCTCTTGATAGTTGTCATGGGAAGCGTAGCGCCTGAAGCGGTCGCCGCCGCTGAAGAGCTGTCGGTCGACGGGATTGAGTGCGGCGTTCTGGTCGTGGCCAGCGTGAGCCCAGCGCCAACCAAAGACTTGATCGAGCACCTTTCCCGCTTCCGCGCCGTTCTGACGGCTGAAGCGCATTTCGTCACCGGAGGTGTAGGTTCATTGGTTTCAGAAATCGTGGCCGACAACGGCTTGGGTTGCCGAGTTCTGCGCTGCGGAGTCAAGGCACCGCTGGGCGGTCCGGGCGGCAACGAAGCGTACCTTCTTAAACAACACGGCATCTCGCGCGACATGCTGAGAGAGGCAGCTCGGGCGGTTGCGGTCCAAACGGCCGCTTTATGAAATGAAAGCGGACGACTCGCGCCCACGGGTTTCGGCGATTATCGCGTGCTACCGTGACGGGCCAGCTGTTCCCAGCATGTACGAGCGACTTTCGACCGTCTTCGCCAAGCTTGGCGTCGACTACGAAATCATTTTTGTCAACGATGCTAGCCCCGACAACGCTGGTGAGATTCTGTCTCAGCTCGCCTCGAACGATCGTCGCGTAGTCGTGATCACGCACTCGCGAAATTTTGGCTCGCAGAGCGCGTTCAGTAGCGGAATGCAGATCGCTACCGGAGATGCGGTGGTTTTACTCGACGGCGACCTCCAGGACCCGCCCGAGCTCATCGAATCGTTTGTGCTGGAGTGGCGCAATGGATTCGATGTGGTCTATGGGGTGAGGGTTAAGCGGGATGCGACTCGGTTTCTCAAGGTGGCATACAAGGTGTTCTATCGCCTGTTTCGGGCAACATCTTACGTCCCGATGCCGCTTGATGCTGGTGACTTCTCGCTGATGGACCGTAGGGTAGTGGAAGCGCTGAACAGCTTACCCGAGAACAACCGCTTCCTTCGAGGCTTGCGCGCGTGGGTGGGATTCAAGCAGACCGGAGTGCCCTACGTAAGGCCGGAACGCCCATTCGGCCGAACTACGAACTCGCTGCTGAAGAACCTCGGTTGGGCGCGTAAAGCGATCGTATCCTTCTCCTATGTACCACTCGAGCTGATAACTTGGCTGGCCCTTGCGACGGTTACGATCGCGGTGGTCGGAATTGTCGTTCAGGTAACGCTCAGATTGCTGTTCCCCCACCTGGCACCCAGTGGCTCGACCACGCTGATCGTTCTGGTGCTCTTCATGGGAGGAATACAGTTGCTCTGTTTGAGCATCATTGGATCCTACCAGGCTCATATCTATGACGAAGTGAAACGCCGCCCCCCTTTCATTATCGAGAGCATTCTCAACGCCCCAACGCAGGTCGGCCAACGTCAACCATCAGGTGAGGGCAATTCGGAGCCCTCTGGTGCGTGATGGGCACGACGCGGGAGAGTGGCATACAATTGCGCCCCACGAAGTGTGCCATTTGTGGATTAGAGGGCGGCGCCACTGAGCTTTATCAGGCCAATTTCACGCTTGACGCGTTCACGCCCGAAGTATTCTCGGCGCGGCGGATCCCTGATCGAGTTCATTACCGCATGGTGCGCTGCGATACCTGTTCACTCATCCGCTCGGATCCTATCGCTGTTGCACAGCTACTGGACCACCTCTATGCACAAAGCAGCTTCGATTATGACTCCGAGATCTCCAACCTGAAACGCACGTACGCGCGGTACCTTGCCAGACTAGAGCCGCACCTCTCGTCCGGGAAGGGATCCTTGCTCGAGATTGGATGTGGCAACGGCTTCTTCCTGGAAGAGGCCGTTTCGCACGGCTACAAGGAGGTCTGGGGAGTGGAGCCGAGCAGCGCTGCCGTAGAATTGGCACCCCCAATGATTCGAGACCGGATCATTCGCGACGTGATGCGGCCCGATCTATTCGAACCCGAGCGCTTCGACGTTGTCTGTCTGTTTCAGGTCTTCGATCATATACCGGATCCGGTTGCACTGCTTGACAGTTGCCGAAGGCTGCTGAAACCGCGTGGACTCGTGCTCTTTCTCAACCATAACGTGGACTCGCTTTCGTTTCGATTGCTGGGCAGGCGCAACCCGATTGTAGATATCGAGCATACGTACCTGTACAGCCCAACGACTCTCGGCACATTGGTGTCACGTCATGGATTCACGACGTCTGAAGCAGGCCGGGTCTTTAACACTTACAGCCTTCAGTATCTCTCACAGCTACTTCCTCTCCCTCAGCGATTGAAGAGCGTGGTCCTCGATGTTATGCGGCGATCTCGCGCCGGTCGCGTGACCTTGTCAGTACCGCTCGGCAATCTGTATGTGATTGCGCGCAGAACCGACGACACACGGGCGACTATTTCAGCATGAGTAAGCCCAACGCGAACGTGGATGTGTTCAACCGGGATGTTGAAGCGAACGCGGGGTACTTGTACACAACCAACTCGCGGTTAAGCAGTCGGCTGGCCACCGATCGATCTACGGATGCAATTCTCGAAGTGGCGGCATTCCGGGATCGCTCCGTGCTTGATCTGGGCTGCGGCGACGGCTTCTACACGTTGCGCTTCTTCGATCGTGGCAAGCCTCGCGCGCTCGTTGGCGCGGACGCCGCGACTCAGGCCGTCATGACAGCGAGCTCCCGGGCGAATGGGCGCCCCGTGCGCTTCGTGGTAGCTGATGCTCACAGAATGCCTTTCCCCGACGATTCCTTTGACGTCGTCTTGGTTCAGAGCATATTGCACCACGACGACGATCCCGCGGCGATGATCCGGGAGGCTTTCCGCCTCGCGCCCACGATTGTCGTTCACGAGCCGAATGGCAACAATCCGGGCCTGAAGATCATCGAGAAGGTGTCGTCCTACCATCGAGAACATAACGAGAAATCGTATAGTTCACGACAGCTCGCCCGGTGGATTAGGAATGCGGGAGGGCTCGTCTCCCGCCGCCGTTACGCTGGCTTCGTCCCGATGTTCTCTCCAGATCCGGTGGCGAAGACAATGAAGGTCCTCGAACCCATTGTGGAGCGGCTTCCATTCGTGAACGCTTTGGGGTGTGCGGTTTGCATTCTCGTTGCCACACGTCGGTAGTATCGTGAAGCGCGTTGTCATCACTGGCGCTACGGGATTCGTCGGTTCTAACCTAGTAAGGCGACTACTGGCTGACTCCCATGAAGTGCATGTTCTGACGCGTTCTGGCCGATCAAACTGGAGACTGCAGTCGATCAGAGATCGACTGCACATGCATCAGGCCGATTTGTGTAACGGACCTCGACTGTGTCAGCAACTCAAGGAGATCGAAGCACAGTGGATTTTTCATCTCGCTGTGTATGGCGCTTATCCGGATCAGCGGGACCGAGCAGAAATGGTTCGGACGAACTATTTGGGTACCTGCACTCTGATCGGCGCCGCGCTGGAGATCGGCTTCGAGACGTTTGTCAATACGGGATCCTCCTCCGAATACGGCTTCAAGAATCATCCAGCGTCCGAGCAGGAATGGCTTGACCCGAATAGCTACTACGCGGCAACGAAGGCAGGTGCCACGCTGTTCTGCCGCTATACGGCGAAGGAGACTGGGCTGCGAATGCCTACTCTTCGGTTGTATTCGGCCTATGGACCGTTTGAGGAACCCGGACGACTGATGCCGAACCTTGTACGGCACGCGATGCACGGGACACTACCCCCTCTGGTGAATCCGGACACCGCACGTGATTTCGTGTACGTGGATGACGTGGCCGAGGCCTACATTAGGGCTGCCAGTCTGCCGCTGCCGGAACCCGGGGCAGTTTACAACGTCGGTTCCGGAATCCAAACGACGATCCGTGAAGTGGTCGAGACGGCGAGGTGCGTTTTTGATCTCCATGCACCACCAAAGTGGGGAACCATGGAAGCCAGACAATGGGACACCACTTCCTGGGTTGGAGATATCCGGCGAATCAGCGAGGAGTTGGCGTGGGTTCCGAGAACGGAGCTGAAGGTCGGCATGAGGCGGATGAGAGACTGGTTTCTCTCTGAACCAGACCTCGCCAAGCGATATCCGCTCCCCACGCTACCAACTATCAACTCTCCTCGCTGACTTCTCCCTGGGATTGCGACTGGCCGCGCGCCGCTGAGATTGTCGCACGGCCGAGCATGCAGTCATCATCTCAGCCCCCACTTAGTATGCGTCTCGAACAGCCACCAGGCATGTATGAGGACGCGCGCAACTTGCCCGGCCTGATACTGTCGTTAGCGGGCGTTGCGTCAACTCTGCTGGTATTGCTGGTCACGTCAAAGTTCGGGATCGCCTACCATAGCGACTCTGCGCGCTACGTGTCCGTGAGCAAGAGCTTGCTCGCCGGCACGGGATTCACGGAGTACACGGGCGAACCGTATGTCGCGGGGGGGCCGCTCTATCCCGCTCTTCTAGCTCTCGGATCCATCCTGGGGTCGGAGCCACTGATCACCGCGCGCTACCTTCACGCGGGACTCTTCGCGGTCACGATCGTGATGGGCGGCGCTTGGCTCTGGCGTCTCCGGCCACCTCTGATTCTGTGGCTCCTTGGCCTGGTACTGATGATCACATCGGCCGAGTTGATGGATCTCGCGACCAACGCTCTGACGGACATGTTGTTCGCCGCCTGCATCGTGTACGCACTAACGCGATTAGATGCCTTTCTACGGGATTCGAAGACACGATGCTTAGTGCTCGCGTCGATTGCGGCCTCATTGGCATGTTTGACCCGTTACATCGGTATCACGATTGTGATGAGCGGCGTTGCGCTCTTGTTGGTGGCAAGCCCGTCGCAGCGTTTTCGCGATCGCATCAGGGAGGCTGGCATCTTTGGGCTCATAGCGTCGCTTCCAACAGGGATATGGGTGTTTCGAAATCATCTCCTGTCGTCTACTCCCACCGGGAAGAGATTCGCACCCTTCCATACTTTCATCGACTTCGCGTCCTCCGCTATCGACGTGATTGGCCTTTGGTTTCTGCCAACGTGGGCACCCCCAGGCGCTCGCATGCTCCTGGGTGCTTCAATTCTACTCTCATTGTGTCTCGGCCTTGTGGTCGCTGCAAATCAAATCTCCGAAAGGCGCCGAACGCGGGTTGGGCCCTTCCCTGACAGTACGGCTATTCTTGTCGCTGCCTCGTTCTCGATCGTGTATCTGGTTTTTCTTGTCGTCTCAGGGAGTAGAAGCTTCTTCTCCTCCAGCGCCGCTCGCTACACAGCGCCTGCCGTTGTCCCTGTCGTAGTCGTCTTGATTGGCCTGATGTCTCGCCTCTTCGCGATCGAATGGCGTCGCCGCGCTCCTTGGTGGCCCGGTGCGGGCTATGTCGCGGTCGCACTCCTGGTGATCTGGCCCGCACGATACCTTGTCGGACGGATCGTTTACGCCATGAGGGAAGGAGCGGGAGGCTATGCGTCAACAAAGTGGACGAGCTCAGAGGTGATCCGGCATTTGCGAGCCCATCCTCCTCGCGGCGCAGTGTTCACGAACGAACCCAACGCTCTCTACTTTCTCGGAGGGGTACCATCACCACGTTGGATTCCAGCGAACAGCACCCCGTATTCGCCGATCACCAGTGATGAAGCTCTTGATCAGCTTCGTGATTCGGTAATGAAGTACCAAGGCGATATGATCGTTCGGTTTTCCGCGCTTCCGCCTGAACTCGCGACCTACCATTACAGTGCCGCCGATCTTCAGGCAGCCCTTCCTTTGAAACGTCTGGCGGCGTTTCCGGACGGTGAGATATACCTGGTCAAACGGTCGGAGTTGCGCGACCCCTAGAATCGCTCGCGGCGCTGGTCCCGCCCGACGCATCCTCGGACTACCACGCCTACCTGCACCGAATCGTCCGAGCCGCACGCGAGGGCGACGACCCGTTCTCGTCGTCGTTCTGACGAATTCGCTACGCCCCGGCGGACGCGCGCGAACCCTGCCCGCCGAGGACACCCGTCGTACGCCTCGCGGGCGCGGTCTGCCGGCGACCGCGCACGGCGTCTGGCGCCCGAGCGAGCCGCGGCTGCGAACGCGCGGAAAGCCGCGCGCGCAGGATGTGACCGATCGCCGCGATCCCGTCGCGCCAGGTGATCTTCTTGCCTTCGGCGTACGTGCGTCCGTAGTAGCTCACCGGAACCTCGTACACACGCGCCCGCATCTGCGCGAGCCGGGCAACGATCTCCGGCTCGATCCCGAAACGCGCGTTCGTGAGATGCATGTTCGCGAATGCGCCACGCGTGAATGCCTTGTAGCCAGTCTCCACGTCGGTGAGGTTCAAATCCGTCAGCATGTTCGACAGCAGCGTCAGAATTCCGTTCGCGACCCGGTGCCAGAAATAGAGCACGCGATGCTCACCGCCGCCGATGAACCGGGAGCCGATGACCGCGTCAGCCCGGCCGGCGAGAATCGGCGCTATGAGCCGTGGGATGTCGACCGGATCGTACTCGAGGTCCGCATCCTGGATGATGATGATGTCACCAGTAGCGGCCTTGCGGGCGCTCTGGATCGCCGCGCCCTTGCCGCGATTCTCCGAATGGCGCACGACTTTGAACGCTCCGCCGCGCGCGCCCGCCTGGTGGCTGAGTCGGCTAAAAGTTCCGTCGGACGATGCGTCGTCGACCGCCACAATCTCGAGCGCGATTCCTGGCCCGAGCTGCTCGGCAAGGGCGTCGATGGCGTCGATGGCGGCGTCTATGGTCGACTCCTCGTTGTAGCACGGCATCACGAGGCTCAGCAGGACCGGGCGTGCTGATCGGAGAGCGGCCATCCGGGTCGTCCTGTCCATCGATGGAGTCGGTGTACGGGGCCTGGCTACAGAGAGTAGCCACTGCGGGTCGCGATGGTGGATCGAACTATTCCACCAGTTAGCTGACGACCGCGCCCTCCCTCCGCAACCGCCCCAGCGACGCCGCATCCAGCCGCGCCCGCACCACGATCTCCTCGCCGTCGCCCCGCTGTTCCAGCACCTTTCCGCGTCGATGGATCTCGGCGATCAGCCGCCCGGCCGTCGCCGCGGGTAGGCGCAGCTCCGCGATGGGGCGCGACTGCCGGACCGTAGCAAGCAGCGCTCGCCGGAGGGGCTCCAGGCCTTCACGCCCCCCGTCCGACCCATCAGCCGCCGCGGAAACGAAGACTGAGTTCGGCAGAAGGTTCGCGATGCGCGCCTGCATCGCGATGAGCGTCTCGTGCTCCAGTCGGTCCGTCTTGTTGAATACGTGTAGCACCGCCGAATCCTGCGCGCCCAGCTCGGCGAGCACGCCATTCACCACCTCGCGGTGCTCCTCCCACGCGGGGTGACTCGCGTCGATGACGTGAAGTAGAAGGTCCGCCTCACGAGTCTCGTCCAGCGTCGCGCGGAACGAGGCGACGAGGTCGTGCGGCAGCTTGCGGATGAAGCCGACCGTGTCGGTAAGGAGCACTCGATGTCCCTCTCCCAGCTCCACCTCCCGCGTCAACGGGTCGAGCGTCGCGAAGAGTCGGTCTTCCACGAAGACGCCGTGGTCGGCGGCTAGGCCGCGAAGAATCGACGACTTGCCGGCATTCGTGTATCCCACGAGCGAGGTCCGGAACTCGCCACGCCGCGACTGGCGCTGAACCTCGCGCGAGCGCTGCACGTCCTCCAGCCGCTCCTTGAGGATCTTGATGCGATGGCTGATGAGGCGCCGGTCCGTCTCGAGCTGTGTTTCGCCCGGGCCACGCATTCCGATCCCGTTGCGGTATTTCTCGAGGTGGGTCCACATGCGCGCGAGCCGCGGCAGCGTGTACTCTAGCTGCGCCAGCTCCACCTGCATTCGCGCCTCGCTCGTCCGGGCGCGGGTCGCGAAGATGTCAAGAATCAGCTCCGCGCGGTCCATCACGCGCGTGCCGAGGACCTTTTCGATGTTGCGCCCCTGCACTGGCGTGAGCTGGTCATCGAAGATGACGAGCGTCGCGCCGGCCTGGCCCGCGGCGTCACGGAGCTCCTCCAGCTTTCCCTTCCCGAGATAGGTCGCCGGCTCCGGCCGCTGGAGCTGCTGCGTGAGGCGCCCTACGATTTCCGCGCCCGCGGTGTCCGCCAGCCGCGCCAGCTCGTCGAGATGTTCCGCGGTGTTATGCCGGTCCCGGGACCGCTTGAGCGGCGCGCCCACAAGGATCGCCCGCTCAACGGGCGGGGCGAGGGAGATCGTGTCTCTAGCGATGGGTACGGATCCTCGGGGTCAATTGCAGGTGGGAACCAGCACGGCGCAACTCACCTACTCGTCCCTCCGAGCGTGGAGAACCGGCCGTTCCTGTCATAGGGGATAGTGAAGTCGCCGAGCGCCGAGCCGACCCGGATGTCCCCCGCGACGCGGTAGTTCACCGAGCCGGTGTTCATCAGCTCGCGCCCCGCGGCGCCGACGCCGGCCCAGGTGAAGCTGAGTGGCAGGTTCACGTACGTCGTGTCGCGCGACTCCAGCACGCTCCGCTGCTCCGTGGCTCCGCTGCCGAACTGGAGAGAATCAACCCAGAGCGTGTACGTCAGGCGCGTAGCGTCCAGCGCGATACGGTTTGGGTTGTAGACGGCAAGGCGGATGTCGAGTGAGCCTCCAGTGAGGCCGAGGCCCCGCAGATTCACGGTGTCTACCGTGACATCCGGCTCGAGGAAGGATCCTTGCCCCAGTCCGGCGCATCCAGCCGCGCCGGTCGTCATCAGCACCGCGGCGGCCACGCGGGCCACCCTCGCTCTCGACATTGTCCGCATAGTTCGCATATCGTGCCTCACTGATCCTTGTCGTCGGCCTGCCTGCCCCTGAGCTCCGCCCACCACGCCATGCGCTTCGCGATCTCCTTCTCGAAGCCGAAGCGGCCGGGCTCGTACAGCGTCGCTCCGCGCAGTTCGTCCGGCAAATACTCCTGCGGGATGTATGCCTCGGGGACGTCGTGTGCGTACTGATACCCGTGGCCGTACCCCAGTTCCTTCATGAGCCGAGTGGGGGCGTTTCGAATGTGCATCGGCACTGGTGCGGCCGGTGTTCTTTGCGCCGCGTGCATTGCCGCCGATAGCGCGGCCTTCGCGCTGTTCGACTTTGGCGCCGTGGCGAGGTAGATCGTCATCTGGGACAGCGGAAGATACCCCTCCGGCGCGCCCAACATGTGATAGGCATCACGCGCCGCGACCGCGAGCTTGAGCGCCTCCGGGTCGGCCAGGCCGATGTCCTCCGCAGCCATCGCGATCGCGCGACGGAAGATCGTCATCGGGTCCTCGCCT
>JALZIF010000020.1 GCA_030860435.1 Gemmatimonadota bacterium
GCATGGGGGACGAGCGTCAAGGGCGCTGCCCCATCCGCTCTATGGTCCGGAGCACCTCGATGGCCATCGCGCGCATCAGGCCGATCTCACGGGCGTCGGGCGCCCCGCGCGCGGTCAGCGAGCGAACCGTTCGCATGATGTTCTCCGGATGCCTCGTCTTGAAGAAGTCGAGCCCGGCGAGCGCGCGCTCCGCGTCCTCGAAGAACTGCTCGAGTTGCCCGTGCGTGGCTGGCGGCGCGTCCTTACGCGGCGGGGCCAGCACTCGCGATGGATCGGGCGCGGCGAGGCGCAGTTCGTACAGGCCGAGGAGCACCGCTTGCGCGAGGTTGAGCGAAGCATGCTCGGTCGTCGGGATGGTAACAACGAGCTGGGCGCGGTCGAGTGCGGCGTTCGGAAGCCCACGGTCCTCCCGCCCGAAGACGAGCGCGACATCGCCAGCGGCCGCGAAGGCGAGGAGCTCGACGGCGGCGGCCCGCGGATCGACGACGGCACGTTTCGCCGCGCGTCTCCGCGCTGTGAACGCGGCGACGCGGACGCAACCGTCCAGCGCCGCATCGAGCGTGTCATCGTTTCGGATACGCTCCACCAGACCCGCGCTGCCGTGCGCCACTCGCTCGATCGCGGCAGTGTCGTATGCCGCCGGCCTCACGAGCCGGAGCGATCCGACGCCCATGTTCTTCATCGCGCGGACGACGGCGGCGACGTTCACCGGGTCGCGAGGCTCGAGCAGCACCACCCGCACGCGATCCAACGGCACGTCAGGCCTCCGGGACCACGAAGTGCAGCAAGCGCGCCGGCGATTGGCGGTCGCCCTGAAGATACACGAACTCTCCGGCTCCACCGCTCAGTACCAACTGTCCGCGCCGGCGCTCGCGTCCGGGCGCCATGTCGTTGACGATGACGTCGAACGCGAACGGGTATGACGGCCCGGCGCCGAGCGCGGACAGAGGTACCGAGAAGCGCATTCCGTAGCCATCAGGCGACCGCTGCCATGCCGCACTGATCGAGCACCCCGCATGTGAGCCGTCCACCGGCCGAATACGCACCCGTCCGCCATCAACTTCCGGGACCGCGAGCCACGCGGCAGGGCTACTCCATCCGGGGGCGAGGAGATAGAGCTGCACGCCGTCGCTGTGGATGTCAGGAGGCTCGTTGTCGAACGCCGGGTCGGGCGCGCCGGCGGGGCGAAAGCATGTAGGGCGCTTCCGAACGTGAACCCCAATCTCGAGCCGCAAACCAACGGCTGCGAGTGTCACCTCCGCGGTCGGGCCTCCTGCTTCCTTCCACGCCTCCTCCGATCGGCGAAACTCGCGCGCCCCGAGTTGGAACAGGAGCGGTCTCGCCTGGGCCGCGACGGCGAACCGCGGCACGGGAGTGGAGATCAGCGCCAGTATCGGGGGCGCGGGGATCTCGCGGCGGATCGCGGTTCGAGCTCCGGCGAGGTCGATGCTACTCCGCGCCGCTGCGGCCAGAAGGTCTATGTGCCAGGCTCGCTCGCGCCGGCTGTGCTCGTGCCGATCGCCGCCCGTCAGCGTCACGGCGAGGACCCCGTCGCGCTCCGCGACCTCGCTGACCCGGCCGTCAAGGCTCCACACAGTCGTCAGGCTGCCAGCCGCGGCGCGGACGCGCACGAACACGAACGGCCGGTCCCCGTGGCCCGGCGCCCCGGGCGCGATGGCCCGCCACCATTCGGCCTCATCGCTGGCGAGCACCCACGCCGCCGCTCGGCTCGGCGAATCCAAAACGAGGTGAGCAACCGCGTCGCGCTCCGCCACGGCGACAGCCGTCTCGCGCAGAAAGGGGAAGCCGTCGGCGGGCGCAGGACCGCCGGCCGGCGTCGACTCCCGCCACGCTCCGATTCCCTCGACCTGCGCGCCCGCGTGGATCGGAAGGTCGCACGACACCCGTCGCAGGGAATGCCACACGAGCTGGTCCACGACGTAGTCGGGCATGACGATAACGGCGCGTGACACCGAGACATTCGGCGCGATGCCCCCCTCCGGAACCTCCGCATCCACCCAGGCTGCGCCCCCGCGCTCCTCGTACGCGAGGAGCACCCCGTTCGCGCGCCCCTGCGAGTGTCCATCGATGAGCGGCGCGTTGTGGGCAAGCGTGCTCCGGTACCAGTGCAGCGACGGGTCCACGTACGACCCGGTGCCCATATCATCGAGAATGCGGCTGTCGCCCTCGGCTATCAGGAGATTGAGCCGGTCCGGGTGGCCGTGCCCGCCGCCGGAATGTCCGTAGTCGAGCGCCACGTACACTCGTCCCGCCTCGCGGCGGAAGACGGCGATCCCCTGCTCAGCCAGCAGCGCCGAGCTCGGCGCCGCCGGCTTGAGCCTCGGCAAGTCGGGCCGCGCGAAGAGCAGCGAGCGCCAACCGAGGTCGGCGCGGGAGAGCGCGGTCGGCAGCTCGTTGCGCTCCGCCTCCCCGGTCGAGCGCCAGCGGCCGGTGTCGCGGCTCGGAAGCGCGCGACTGTACAGCTCCCACAGGGCACCGGCAAGTCGCGGATCGTCGCTGCGCGCGAGCCCGAGCTCGCACGACTCAGCGAAGCGCCACTGACGGAGCGAGACACCGTACTGCGAGTCCCGGCGAGACGGAAAGGTGAAGTCGGGCAGGGTGGTCGCCAGCGGCGTAGCGAACCCCTCCTGGAAGCGCGCGACGAGATCCGGCGGCAGGTCGATACCGGCGCGTTCGGCCAGCGCCACGCCGTACCAGAGTCCCCGGTGGGCGAAGAGGTGGTAATTCTCCCCTTCGTACCAGGATCCGTCGGCGAGCAACCCGGCGTCGAGGTGGGCGATCACCCCCGACGCGCCCGTGACCGCGCGACGCGCGCCCGCCTCGTCCGCCAATAGCATGCTCCCGGCGATGAGTGCAGCGTCGTTCCACACCTGACGATTCGAAGCCCTTTCGTCGAACGAGCCGATGAGCGCGACGCTCGGCTCGATCACACGGTCGCGCACGAGCGCGCCCGGGACGTCTGGCGCGCCGCTCATCTCCAGCAGGTCGAGCGCGATGCAGAGCTGGAGCAGCCAGATCGACTCGAGATACGTCGAGAAGAACGGTCGCGTGGGGCCGAGGACGTTGTCGCGGTTCGGATACGTCAGGTAGCGCTCGGCGTAACCCGCGAGGATGTCGCTCGACAGTCGGGCCAGCGCCACCTCTCCGGTGAGCGCGTGCAAGGTCGCAGCGTGGACCGCGCGCTCGGCTAGCCAGAGCTGCCGCCATGTGACCCATGCCCGGTAGTGGCGGTCGCCGGTGTACTCGCCGCCGCACTCGGGGCAGCGGTGGCGCCGGCCCTCGTGCGGGTCGAAGATGAGCGTAGTCCCGTCGCGGGGACAGCGACCGCCGTCGCGCGACAGTAGCGCCTTCTCCGCCGGGATCTCCGTGCCGACCGCAAGGAGGGGATCGATGTCGGAGCGGAGCGAGGCGACAAGCGGCGCCAGCGAACCTTGCACGGCGGTTGCGCGCGCAGCCAGCGCCTCGGGCGCGACAAGGAGGCTCACCGCGTATCGCGTTCCGCGGCGATGTGCCATTCTGCGATCGTGGTCATCTCGCCGCGCAGATCCATCTTCACACCTTGCAGCCGCCGCGACATTCCCTGTAGTCCGCGCGCGTGATAGACCCATGCGGCGGGCGTGGCGGCGGCCAGCTCGCGCTGCACCGCCAGCCAAGCGGCGCGAGCGGCGGCGTCCGACTGGGCGGTGCGCGCGCGCTCGAGGAGCGAGTCCAGCCGAGGCGTGTGGTAGCCCGCGTAGTCGAGTGCGCCACCGGCTAGCCGTGAGTCGTACATCGCGGACAGATAGGCGAGCGAGAGATCGCCGGGAATTCCGGTAAACAGCGCGTCGAACGTCCGCCGCTCGGCACGCGCCTCGCTCAGAAATGCGCCCATCTCGCGCTGACGGATGTCGACCGTGATGCCGCGAGCGCCGAGATCGCCCTGTATGAGCTGCTCAATCGCGTTGTCCCCGCTGCCGACGGTGAGCAGCTCCATCGCGAACGTACGCCCTTGGCGCGCACGGCGGCCGTCCGGCCCGCGCCGCCACCCTGCGGCGTCGAGGAGCGAGTCGGCGCGGGAAGCGTCGCGGGTGCTGTCGGCCGGGGCGCCGTACGGATGCGTCGGCGGCACCGGACCCCCGGCCGGGACCGCGAAGCCGGCGAGGGCGGCGTCGATGATGCGGCGACGGTCGAGAGAGAGAGAGATCGCGCGCCGCACGCGAGGGTCGTCGAATGGGGATTTGGCGACGTTGAAGATTATCGCCGTCGAGAAGAGGATCGCGTAGTCCACGGCGCGCAGGGAGGGATCACGCCTGACCAACTCCGCCATCGAAGGCGCGATCCCCGCCACGTCCAGCTCCCCGGCGACGAGCCCCGCGAACTTGGTCGCCGGCTCATCCACGACAGCGATCACTAGCCGCGCTACGCGTGGCGGGCCGCCAAGCGCGTCGGGGAACGCGGGATTCCGCTCGAACACCCACCGCTGCTTCGCGCGGCGCTCCACGAAGCGGAAGGGACCGTTGCCCACCGGCGCGTCGTTGAAGGCTGCACGGCGCATGTCGCGCGCGGGCGTGGCGCCCAGAAGGTGAGCCGGGACGATCGGCAGCTCGGCGAAAACGAGCGGAAACGACGGCTGCGGGCGCTGAAACCGGATAACGACCGCGGTATCACCGAGCGGATCCACGCCGGCTATCTCGGCAAGGTCCGCGTAGCGCGGGTAGCCTGTGGCGGGATCGCGAGCGGCGTCGATGGTGAAGGCGACGTCGCGCGCCGTCGTGAGGCGCCCGTCGTGCCAGCGCAGGCCGGGCTGAAGCGTGAAAACGAGTCGTGTGCGGTCCGCGGACCACGCCCACTCG
>JALZIF010000034.1 GCA_030860435.1 Gemmatimonadota bacterium
GGCCTGTCTAGGCGTCATCGACCATACTCGCCGGGAGGGGGACGGCGCCTACCGAATCGGTGGCGGCGGGTGGAGGGGGAGGCGCGGGATCTACCCGAAGGCGGGTGATGACGAAGAAGAGCGCGACCAGGACAGCGGCGATGAAAGCGAGCACATAAGGCATGTTCCCGCGAAGGGCCCAGCTCATACTTCCCACGTCGGGACGCTGGCCCACGCTCCGCCCGTCAGGCGCGCCAGATCCACGGCGCTCGGCCGGGACACCGGGCGGCGTCGACCCGGCCAGGGCAAAGATAGTGTGGCCGACCGAGTCCTCGGACGTGACGCTCTGAAGCCCATTTCCCTCGAACCGGGCAATCACGACCGTGATGTTGTCGGGACCTCCCCTGTCGTTAGCCCGCTCGATCAACCGGTCGCACGCTGCCTCCAAGTCCTCTTCCTGGGTCACGATCGCGGCGATCTCATCTCGCCTGACGAGTCCGGAGAGGCCGTCGGTGCAAAGGACCAGAGTGTCGCCGCGGCGCACCGACTGGTGCGTGAGGTCGATCTTGACCACCGGCTCCGGGCCCAGCGCCTGGAGAATGATGTTCCGTCGCTCGCTCTGCTCGGCCTCTTCCGGGGTCAGCTCACCAGCCTCGATCAGTCGCTGCATGAGCGACTGGTCCTTGGTGATCTGCTCGGCGACGCCATCGCGGATCAGATAGCCCCGGCTGTCTCCTACCTGAACGACGTAGAGCGTATCGCCGAGCAACCCGGCAACCGTGGCCGTGGTCCCCATCCCCTTGTGCTCCGGGTGCTGCGTAGCGAAAGCGTGAATCGCCGCGTTCGCGGCCTCCGTCGCCTCCTTCAACGCCGCCGCGAACGCGGTGGCATCCGACGTGGCGGCAGCGCCCCAGCGGGCGCGGAGCGTGTCGCGAACGACTGTCACCGCCATGCCGCTCGCGATCTCGCCGGAGACGGCGCCGCCGAGCCCATCGGCCACCAAGAACATGATTCCGCGGTCGCTGACGACGTGCTCGCGGAGATCGGGCTCCATCGCCGTGGCCTCCGTGGAGAGGTCCGCGACGAGGAAAGCATCCTCATTGTGCTCGCGGGCACGACCGACGTCGGTCCGCCCGAACACCCGGACGCTAACGTCACCGCGAGGCACGGAGTTGGTCGTCACAGAGCGTTATCGGGAAGGTGATGGCCGCCGGCCAGGCGTCGCTGCCCGTCCATACGGAAGAGTTCGCGGCGTGGTTCCAGCCGGCCGCGACTTGCGGATTCGGCCAATATAGAAACCGCCGGGCAGGGCCAGCAACCGCCCACCTCGCGGACGGTTGTACCACGACCCGTGTCCGGAGGGCGGGCTCCCTGGGATTAGACGGCTCGATTACCTTGCGGCGATGCGCCGTTGCCGCCTCCAGCTTGCCCTTGCTCTGCTCGGGGGCGCCCTACCGGCCGGGTGCGCGACGACAGCCGCTGCACCCCGTGGGCCGGGCGCGTCTCCCGTGCCGGAGGCCTCCGCCAGCGACGCCGCCCCGGCACTGCCGCCGGTACCGCTGGTCGAGGGTCCCCTCGCGCCCCGCGTTCAGTACCCCACCGCCGGTGCTCTCGTCGCGTCGCGCGACTCGAACTTCATCTTCGGGTCGGTAGGAAACGGAGGCGCTGCTTTGACGATCAACGGCGTCCGGGTGCCCGTCCTGCTGAACGGAAGCTGGCTCGCGTTCCTGCCGGTTCCGGCTACCGCGCGCTATGATCTGGTCGCCTCACTCGGCTCGGACACGGTGCGGCTCGAGCATGCGGTTCGCGTTCTACCCCCCCGCCCGCGTCTCATCGCGACCGGGTCGCTCGTCGTGGACTCGGCGAGTGTCGCTCCAGGGCCGGGAGGAACGATCGCGCTGCCTGACGACGAGCGCGTGCGCGTTAGCGTGCGCGCCCCGGCAAACGCGGAGGCGTGGGTGCTGTACGGTGACAGCGGCGCGGCGGGCCGCCCGCGTCAGGCCCTCGTCAATGCTGGCGGCTCGCCGCCTGGCTCGACCTCCTCGGACGGGACGCCGGGGCGTTATCTCGGTGATCCGGAGCTTTGGGCGACCGATCTCCGCGCCGCCCAGCTCCGCCGGGGCGGCACCGTCGTGATCGCTAGGGGCGCAGACACGGTGCGGCTCGCCGTCTCCGTCGTCGCGCCAGCGGCAGACTCCCTGCCGCGATGGGCGCTCATCGGTGCCGAGGCCAGCGCCGTGAGCGACACCGACCGGGTCATAGTAGCGCGGCCGACTCCGGGGGGGACGTACAAGTGGTTCCTTCTCCCCGGAACGCAGGTCGAGGCGACCGGGCGCATCGGCGACTTCACACGTATCCGCCTCGACGACGCGCTCGAGGTGTGGGTCGGCTCGAGCGACGTGCGGCCGCTCCCTGCCGGCTTCGCGGCACCGCGCCGCGTGGCCGCGGGCGCGAGGCTCGTTCCCGCCCACGGGTGGGTCGACCTCTTCATTCCGATGCGCGAACGCCCGCCGTACATGGTTGAGCAGCGCGAGAACGAGCTGGTTCTCACACTCTACGGTACGCAGGCGACGACCGACATCCTGAGCTATGCGGGTAACGACTCCCTCGTTCGCGTCGTGACTTGGGAGCCGGTGGCGAGCGATCGGGCGCGCTATACCCTGCGCCTCTCCTCGGCGCCCTTCGGCTACATCGTATTCTGGGACCGTGGCGCATTCGTGCTCCGCCTCCGGCGTCCGCCAGCGGTGGACCAGCGGTCGCCGCTGCGTGGCCTGACGATCGCCGTCGACGCCGGCCATCCGCCGGTCGGCGCGACCGGCCCCACGGGACTGTACGAGGCGGAGCCGGCGCTCGCGATCGCCCTGCAGACGAAGACGTTGCTCGAGGCGCGCGGCGCGACGGTGGTGATGACGCGCACCTCTCCGGCGCCCGTTGCCCTCCGCGACAGGCCGATCATCGCCCGCCGTGCGAACGCGCACGCGCTAGTCTCCATCCACCTCAACGCCCTCCCGGATGGGGTCAACCCGTTTACCGCGCACGGGACCGGTACGTACTTCTTTCACCCGCAGGCCGAGCCGCTCGCGCGAGCCGTGCAGGAGGGGATGGTTGCGCGGATGGGGCTCCGCAACCTGGGAATCTTCTACAACAACCTCGCGCTCGCACGCCCTACGTGGATGCCTTCGATCCTGTGCGAGGGGGCGTTCATCATGATTCCGGAACAGGAGGCGGCGTTGCGCACACCTGTATTTCAGGCGGCGTACGCGCGGGGCGTCGCGGACGGGATCGAGAGCTACTTCCGTTCGCTAGGGCAGTCGCGGTGAGGCCGATGGCGCTAGCCGCCATCCGCTACGTCGTGCTTACTCTCGTACTCGGCGCCGTGCTCGCGGGGCCCGCGCCGCTGGGGCGGCCACTCGGGGCACAGGTAGTCGACCCGGGCGGGCGCTGGCGAACGCTCCGCACCGCGCATTTTGACGTCCACTTCGCGGCCGCGCTCGAGGAGCCGGCGCGGCGCGCGGCGGCGGCGGCGGAGGGAGCGTACGTCCGGCTCGCCGCCCACCTCGTCGTTCCGCGGGCGCGCGTGCAGCTCGTCGTCTCGGATGACGTGGACTTCACCAACGGGTTCGCCACCCCGGCGCCCTGGAACCGGATCGTCGTATATCTCAACCCTCCACTCAACGTCCCATCGCTCCGCTTCTACGATGACTGGCTCGCGCTCGTCATCACGCACGAGCTGACGCACATCTTCCACCTCGATCGCGCGACCGGGATATGGGGCGCCGGGCAGCGTGTGTTCGGCCGGCTCCCCTGGCTCTTTCCGAACCTGTACGCGCCGGCGTGGATCGCCGAGGGGCTCGCGACGTACTACGAATCCGCCATCACCGGGTCGGGACGTCTCCACGGCTCGCACGAACGGATGCTGATCGAGGCGAGCGCGCTGGCGAACGACGTGCCCCGACTCAACGAGCTGAGTCTCGCCACCTCCCGTTACCCGGGCGGCGAGAGTGCCTATGCGTACGGCGCGCTGTTTTTCGGCTACCTCGCGGATACGCGTGGGCCCGAGCGCGTTGCGGACTACGTCGAACGCTCGTCGCGCTCGCTCAACCCGTTTCGCCTCAATTCGCTCGCGCGGCGGAGCTTCGGCATCTCGTTCGAGCGTGCCTGGCGGCAATGGCAGGACTCGCTCCGAGTCAGCACGTCCGGTCGTCCGGCGGCGCCCCTAGCTGGCTGGCGCGACCTGACACGCGAGGGGCGCATCGCGCAATACCCACGTTGGGCCAGCGACACGACGCTCGTATTCTCAGCCGCGACCGGGAAGGACGTGCCTCGCGCATATCGCCTGACGATCGGGGAGCGCGGCGCGCGCCGCGAAGGGCGGCGCAATGGCGTGGATGCGAACGCGCCCCGCCCGGATGGCTCGGTGGTTTTCGCGCAGCTCGAGCTCGTGGATGCGTACCACGTCCGGTCCGACCTGTACCTGGAGCGCGACGGACGCCAGCAGCGCCTGACGAGAGGCGCGCGCCTCGTCGGGCCCGACGCACGCGCCGATGGATGGGTGATCGCCGTGCGGCTGGTGCCGGCAACCAATCAGCTCGTACGCGTCAGTCCAGACGGCGCGCTGATCCTCGCAGTCACCCAAGCGTCGCCCGATACGCAGTGGGCGGAGCCGCGCTGGTCGCCGCGAGGGGACCGCATCGCCGTCACGCGCTGGACGCGTGGAGGCTACGCTGACATCGTCGTCCTCGACACGCTCGGACGCGTGGTCGCCCAAGTGACGCATGACCGCGCGGTTGACAGCTCGCCGAGCTGGATGCCTGACGGCTCTGCGGTCGTTTTCACGTCCGACCGCGCCGGCATCGCCGACGTGTACCTCGCCTCCCTGGACGGCGTGGCCGACGGCGGCCCGATCCCGGCTCGGCGGATCAGCCGTGCCGCGACGGGACTCTTCTACCCGGCCGTCTCGCCCGACGGCGAGCGCATCGCTGCAGCGCTCGTGCGGAGCGACGGCTGGCACATTGGCGTCGCCCCGCTCGACGTGTCCGCGCCGGCGGCCGGCCCAGCCGCCGGAGCCACCGAGGAATTCGCGGTGATCGCGGCGACGCGAGACACGGGCCGGGTTCGTGGCTACTCGCCGTGGGCGCTGCTCGTGCCCCGCTACTGGCTTCCGCTGTTCGGACAGACGGCGGCCGGCAGGACGTCGTTCGGCGCGCAGCTCGAAGGTGCGGACGTGATCAACCGCCACGCTTACACTGCGCAGGCGCTCCTGGACCCACGGCATCACGAGCACGAGTGGTTTGGCAGCTACCGCTATCGCGGGCTGCGCCAGCCGGTGATGGACTTCGCGGTCGAGCAGGGTTGGACGCGCACCGGAGTGCACGAGAGCGACGGCCAGCCGATCGGCGTGCTGCGACGACGCGAGCGTACCGCGGCCATCTCGCTCACCGTCGAGCGCCCGCGCGCAAGGACCGGAGCCTACGCGACGCTCGGCGGGGAGCTGGAACAGCGGCGGCTCGATACGGAGCCGGCGTCGCTGATCCAACGCTTCGACCCTCCCCTCGAGCAGCGTCCCGAGTTCCGAGCGCTCGTCGTGGGAGCCGGCTGGAGCAACACGCGGCGTCCCGCGCTGAGTATTTCGCCTGAAGACGGGATATCGCTCGCCGCCACCTCACGCTGGCGCTGGCTCCGCGACGCGGACGGCGTTCGTTCGCGGAGCACGACCGCGGTGTCGAGTGTCTACAAGTCCATCGATGCCGGCGGTTTCGCGCATCAGGTCCTCGCGGCTCGCGTCGCGCTAGGCTATGCCGATGGCACGGCGCCGAGCGAGTTCAGCGTAGGCGGGACGAGCGGATCGGCGGTGATACTGCTCCCCGGACTCTCGATCGGGGAGCGCCGGTCGTTTGGCGTGCGCGGTTTCCCCCCGGGTGCCAGGAGCGGTCGGCGCGCGGTCACTGGCTCCCTCGAGTACCGCGCTCCGCTCGCGCAGCTCGTTCGCGGAGTAGGGGGTCTCCCCGTTTTCCTCGATCGCGCGTCGATCGCACTCTTCGGCGACGCCGGAACGGCGGATGAGCGGCGCCTCCGGGCCACGATCCCCGCCGACGAGTGGCTCGTTTCCGCCGGTGCCGAGCTGAATCTCGACGCCGCGCTGCAGTATGACGTCCTGTACCGCATCCGCTTCGGGCTGGCAGCGCCGGTTATGGACAACTCGTTCTTGCCTGCGCGCGGCGTCAGCTTGTACGTCCGGTTCGGCTCCTCGTTCTGATCCGAATGTCCGTTCACCCTACCGCCTTCATCCACGAGCGCGCGACGGTCCTCGGCGACGTAACGCTCGGCGCGCGGGTCTCAGTGTGGCCGGAAGCCGTCCTTCGCGGCGACGCGGCGGCAATCGTCATCGGCGACGAAACCAATGTCCAGGACGGCGTGATCATCCATGTCGATCCGGGCGTCCCGGCGACCGTCGGACGGCGGGTGACGATCGGGCACCGCGCGATCGTGCACGGAGCGACGGTAGAGGATGATTGCCTCATCGGCATGGGAGCGATCCTGCTCAATCACGTGCGCGTCGGCAGTGGCTCGATCGTAGCGGCCGGCGCCGTCGTGCCCGAGGGATCGTCCATCCCGCCCAACTCGTTGGTCATTGGAGTACCCGGACGCGTTGTCCGCGAAACCACCCCCGACATGCGGGACCGCATCGCGCGCGGGGTCGAGAGCTATCTGGCGCTGATGGAGGAGCACTTGTTGGGCGGGCATCCCCGGCGGACGACCTGACCCTGCTTTGAATAGGATTTGGCGCTCGTGAGTCGGAGCAAGGCCGAAAGGAAGCGGTACCATGGGGAGCCGCGGCCGGTGTCTCTTATCGTCGGGAGCCCGTCCTTTGCCTTCAGAGTTCACATCGGATGGGATGCACTAATGGCTTGCCAGCGTTTATCTTGAAGGGCGGTGCGTGGACGCGATGGATGCTTCTGAGGGGAGACGCGGTTGATGAGTTTCCGCCGCGCGTGAAATCCTCAGTGCGTCACAACACCAGATCAATTTGTGATGTGGATAACGCAACCCATTGAGCGGAAAGAGCTTAGTTTGGCACTTGCGCGGAATCACGATGGTGGGCAGATTCGCCGCCCTTCCTCCAACATCGCTGCGAATTTCATCCCGTCCTAGACCGCCTTATCTAGCGGGTAGTCGCCCGCCGTTTTGTCGCTGTTTGCTTCACTCGGAGAGTCGTCGATGCCACTCGTGTCCAAGGCCCCCGCCGCTCCAGCCCAACTGAGCAAGAACGCGAGGATCGTTCTCGAGAAGCGCTACCTGATCAAGGACGAGACCGGGACGCCGGTGGAGACGGCCGAGGAGTTGTTCTGGCGCGTCGCGACCGTGGTCGCCGCTGCCGACCGTCGTTACGGTGCGAGCGACGGCGCGGTGGATACGGTGGCGGGGGAGTTCTACCGGCTAATGACAGAGCGGCGGTTCGAGCCGAACTCGCCGACGCTCATGAACGCCGGGCGGCCGCTCGGGCAACTCAGCGCCTGCTTTGTTCTTCCCGTGGCGGACGCGCTCTCCAACGGGCGCGACGGCATATACGACACGCTGCGCGCGATGGCGTTGATCCACCAATCAGGGGGCGGCACGGGCTTCGGGTTCTCCCGCCTCCGACCCAAAGGGAGCATGGTCCGCTCGACGACGGGGGTCGCCTCCGGGCCGGTGTCGTTCATGAAGCTTTACGACGCGTCCACCGACGCGGTGAAGCAGGGTGGGACGCGCCGGGGCGCGAACATGGGGATTCTGCGAGTCGATCACCCCGACATCCTCGATTTCATCACCTGCAAGGAGGACCTGACGCAGGTGGTGAACTTCAATATCTCGGTCGCCGTTACCGACGACTTCATGAGAGCGGTGCGCGGGGGGACGAGCTACGACCTCGTGGACCCCGGAACAGGGGTGGTGGTCGGGCAGCTGGACGCGCAGATGGTGTGGAACAAGATGATCGATGGGGCGTGGCGTACCGGAGAGCCGGGATGCTACTTCATCGATGAGGCTAATCGTTACAACCCCGTTCCGCATCTCGGCACGTACGAGGCGACGAACCCCTGCGGAGAGCAGCCGCTCCTCCCGTACGATGTCTGCAATCTCGGTTCGATCAACGTCGGGTACTACGTGCGGGATGGCGAGATGGACTGGGATGCATTCCGCGCCGACATCCACCTCGCGACGCACTTCCTCGACAACATCATCGACATCAACAAGTATCCGCTGCCGGAGATCGAAGCTCTCTCCAGGCGCATTCGCCGCATTGGGCTCGGCGTGATGGGGTTCGCCGACCTGCTCATCCGACTCGGCATTCCGTATGACTCGCCGGAAGGGGTCGAGATGGGACGTCGCGTAATGGAGTTCATGGACATCGAGTCGAAGCGGGAGAGTGAACGGTTGGCGCGCGAGCGCGGCGCCTTCCCCGAGTGGGCGCGCTCGATCTGGGGGCCTGACGAATCGTGCGCGCGCGACGCCGATGGCAGCCGCGTCCGCCCTATGCAGCTACTTCGAAACTGCAATGTCACAACGGTTGCGCCCACCGGAACGATCTCCATCATCGCCGGCTGCTCTTCGGGGCTCGAGCCGCTCTTCGCCGTCGCTTTCATGCGAAATCAGGCGGGCGCGACGATGCCGGACGTCAACGAGGACTTCGTCGCCGTCGCGAAGCGGGAGGAGTGGTTCGCCGAGGCGCTGATGGAGCGAATCGCCACTGAGGGGCACGTCGACTTCCCGGAAGTGCCGGAGAAGTGGCGGCGCGTCTTCGTCACCGCGAACAACATCGCTCCCGAGTGGCACATGAGGATGCAGGCAGCCTTCCAGGAGCACTGCGACTCGGCGATCTCCAAGACCACGAACTTTGCGTACGGCGCCACGGTTGACGACGTGCGCGCGATCTACGAGCTCGCGTATGACCTGAAGTGCAAGGGGGTCACCGTCTATCGCGACGGTTCCCGCGACAACCAGGTGCTCTCCACCGGCGCCACCGAAAAGGCGAAGGCCGGGCGCGAGCAACCAATGGCGGACAGGCGGCAGCTAGGCGAGCTGCAAGGAACAATTGCCGAGCTGAACGCCGACATCGAGCGGCTGCGGAAGGCGCTGTACGAGAGCGAGGCGGAGAACGCGCAGCGGCGCGCCAAGCGTTCGCGCCCGGACCTCTTGCGGGGGACGACCCGGCGTATCGAGACGCCGCTTGGCACGATGTACGTGACGATCACGGAGGACGACAAAGCGCAGCCCTTCGAGGTGTTCATCACGCTCGGAAAGGCGGGCGGCGCGGCGATGGCTGATGTGGAAGCGATGGGGCGCTTGATCTCCCTCGCACTCCGCTCCGGGATCCCGATCATGCAGCTGCACAAGCAGCTCCGTGGCATTGCCTCCGATCGACCGATCGGGCTCGGACCGAACAAGGTGCTTTCCGTGCCGGACGCGATCGGCATAGCGATCGAGCAATGGTGGCGCGACAAGCAGGGGGTTCAGCAGGAGTTACTGGCCGACCAGTCGCGGGGAGGGACGGCGCCAGCGCGCGAGCAGGTGACGGTGACGCCCGGCGCTACTCGCGCGGGCCCCGAGCAGGAGATGGCGTTCGGCTTCGACTCGCATCCTGAGGCGTTCATGGGGACCTGCCCCGACTGCGGCTCGCAGCTCGAGTACGCCGAGGGGTGCGTGAAGTGCCACGTCTGCGGGTTCTCTGAGTGCGGGTAGGTCGGACGTAGGCGAAACGGGGGACGGGGAACAGGGAACAGGGAACAGGGCTGGACCCCTGGTCCTAGTCCCTGTTCCCTGTTCCCTGATATCTTCCGCTCGACCCCCTACCGGCCAGCCGATGCCCGAGAACCGCTTGCAGCGCCTTCATGAGGCGGGCCAGTCCATCTGGCTCGACTACATCGACCGCCCGATGCTGTTGAACGGCGAGCTCGAGCGTCGCGTTCGCGACGATGCGCTCACCGGGATGACCTCCAACCCCACGATCTTCGAGAAGGCGCTCGCGGAGGGAAACGCGTACGATGCGCAACTCGGCACTGCGGGTGGGGACCGTACGCCGTGGGAGCTGTTCGAACTGATCGCGACCGAGGATGTTCGCACCGCCTGTGATCACTTTGCCGCGGTCCACGAGGCGACGGGCGGCGCTGATGGCTTCGTCTCGATAGAGGTCTCACCGGGAGCGGCGCACGATGTCGAGGATAGCCTCGTCGAGGCGCGCCGCCTGTGGCGCGACGTCGGCCGGCCGAACGCGATGGTCAAAGTGCCGGGCACGCCGGAGGGCGCGATTGCGGCGCGCGCCCTTCTCGCAGAGGGGATCAACGTCAACATCACTCTTCTCTTCGCGCTCGATGCCTATAGCGCCGTGATCGAAGCGTACATGGGCGCGCTCGAGGATCGCATCGCGGCGGGGAGGCCGGTGGACCGGATCGCGAGCGTCGCGAGCTTCTTCGTGAGTCGGGTCGACACGGAGGCGGACAAGCGCATCGACGCCGTGGTTGCCTCCGCCGTGCCGGGCGGCTCGCGGCTCGCGGCGTTGAAGGGGCGGATCGCCATCGCGAACGCGAAGCTGGCGTACGCGCTCTTCCAGCAGCGTTTCTCCGGGCCGCGCTGGGCAGCGCTGGCCGCGAAGGGCGCGCGAGTGCAGCGCCCGCTCTGGGCCAGCACGAGCGCAAAGAACCCAGCATACCGTGATGTGATCTACGTCGAGGAGCTGATCGGACCGCACACAGTGAACACAATGCCACTGCAGACGCTCGAGGCGTTCCGGGACCACGGCGTCGTCAGGCGGACCGTCGATGCCGGCGTGGACGAGGCCAGCCGCGACATCGCGGCTCTCGAGGCGGCGGGCATCCCCCTCGCGGCGATCACCGACAAGCTTCTCGTGGACGGCGTCGCAAGCTTCGCGAAGTCGTTCGACGGGCTGCTCGCGGGCCTGGAGCGCAAGACGGCGTCGCTGGCGAACGCCACCTGACGCCGTGGCGCCGAGCGAACCGATCGCGCGCACCAAGATCGTCTGCACGCTCGGCCCCGTGTCGTCGACGCCGGAGACGCTGCGCGAGCTCATGCTGGCGGGGATGAACGTCGCCCGCGTCAATTTCTCACACGGCACGCACGATCAACACGCGGAGGCGATCGCGACCGTCCGCCGCGTCGCGGGGGAGCTCGCGCGCCCCGTCGCGATCCTCTGCGACTTGCAGGGGCCTCGCATTCGCATCGGCGACCTCGCCGAGGCGTTCACGCTCGACGAGGGCGCGGACGTCGTACTCGCTCCGGAGCATGAGGCGCGCCCGGGCGAGACACCGGTCACCTACGAGGGACTCGCGTCGGATGTTCGCCCGGGCGACCGCATTCTGATAGACGACGGCCTCATTGACCTGGTCGTGCTCGAGGTCACGCCGCCACGCGTGCGCGCGAAAGTGGTGCACGGTGGCTCCGTACGGAGCCACAAGGGTATGAACCTTCCCGGCGTGCTCGTCTCCGCACCGGCCATCACCGAGAAGGACCGCGGCGACATCGAGTTTGCGGTCGCGCAGGGAGCGGACTACTTGGCGCTCAGCTTCGTGCGCCGAGCTGAGGACGTGGAGGCGATCAGGGCTCTCGTCCCGAAGCACGTTCTCATCGTCTCCAAGATCGAGAAGGACACGGCGCTCGATAACATCGAGAGCATCCTCCGCTCCTCCGACGCGGTAATGGTCGCACGCGGCGACCTCGGGGTAGAGCTCCCGTTCGAGGAGGTTCCGATCGCGCAGAAGCGGATCATCGCGCTCGCCAACACGCTCGGACGGCCGGTCATCACGGCGACGCAGATGCTCGAGTCGATGATCACCAACCCGCGACCTACGCGCGCCGAGGCGAGCGACGTGGCGAACGCCATCCTCGATGGTACCGACGCCGTGATGCTCTCGGCCGAGACCGCGGCCGGCGCGTACCCGGTGCTCGCGGTGCGCGCGATGACGCGCATCATTCGCGAGATCGAGCGCCACCCGGCGCCACGCGAGCGCCGCTCGTCCCTTGCCGCCCGCCCCCGCGACGGTCGCGTTGCCACCGAGGACGCGATCGCTGCCGCGACCTCCGCCGCGGTGCGCCTGCTCGATGCGCCAGTTGTGATCGTCTTCACGAAAAGCGGCTCTTCGGCGCGCATCGTCTCGTCCCACCGGCCGGTGGTGCCGATCATCGCCGTGACGGATGTCCCCCGTACCTACGACCAGCTCGCGCTCGTGTGGGGTGTGCTGCCGGAGCTCGTTCCGCGGACATCGGAGCGGACGTACGAGGAGATGGTGAAGCACGGCCTCGCCGCGACGGTGCGCCGCGGACTCGCCACCACCGGCGACCGTGTGCTCGTCACCGCAGGCGTGCCGTTCGACGTACCGGGCACGACGAACTTCATGAAGGTCGAAGTCGTGTGAAGCTCACGTTCCTGGGGACGGGGACGAGCTTTGGGGTACCGCAGATCGGCTGCCCGTGCGCGGTTTGCCGCTCCACGGACCCGCGCGACCGTCGCACCCGCGTGGGCGCGGTGATCGAGACCGACGGCGGCACTCGGCTCCTCGTGGACACGCCCCCGGAGCTGCGGCTCCAGCTCATCGCCTGCGGCATCGAGCGCGTGGACGCGGTGCTCTACACGCACGCTCACGCCGATCACACGCATGGCATCGACGATCTGCGCGCCATCTCGGTGCAGGGGGGCGCTCTTCCGATGTACGGGTCGCCGGAGACGCTCGCGATCCTCGGAGCGCGCTTTGGCTACATCTTCGACGACGCGCTGCGCCCACTGCCGGGGACGTCGAAGCCGGAAGCCCGCGCCCAGGCGCTTCGCGACGGCGAAACGCTCCGCATCGGCGACGCCGACGTCACCGCGATCGCCGTGCCGCACGGGCCAGTGGACGTCTACGCCTATCGGGTCGGGCCTCTCGCTTACGTCACCGACGCGAAGTCTTTGCCCGACCGCGTCGTGGATCGCCTGACGGGCGTTCGCGTGCTCGTACTGAACGCACTCTGGCGTAAGCCCCACCCCACGCACCTGAGCATCGCCGAGGCTGTCGCCGTAGCCCGCCGCATCGGCGCCCAGCAGACGTATCTCACGCACCTCACCCACAATACGAGCCACGCCGAGCTCGCTGCCGAGCTTCCCGATGGCATCACCCCGGCGCACGACGGCCTCGCAGTTAGCATAGAGTAGAGCCAATGACGATCCGTATAGACTATACAAACATGATGGGCCCCGGTGGGATCACCGAGGAGGCGTGGGAGCGCGCGGCGGAAGCGTTCGCCATCGCCAAAAAGGGGTTCGACCGGCGACGGGAACGCGGCGAGCTTGGCTTCCTCGATCTCGCCGCTGGGGCCGCGGGAGGGGGAGAAGGGACCGAGCAGATCCAGCGCTTCGCCGACGGGGCGGGGCAAGCGTTCAGCGACATCGTCGTGCTCGGAATCGGCGGCTCCGCTCTTGGCCCGATCGCGCTTCGGGGCGCCCTTCGCCCGCCGTCGTGGAACGCGCTCGACGACGAACGGCGCGAGTATTACCCGCGTCTCCACGTGCTCGACAACGTGGACCCGGCAACGATCTCGGCGCTACTCGATCGTCTCGAGCTGGGCCGCGCCCTCTTCCTCGTCATCTCGAAGTCCGGTGGGACCGCGGAGACGATGGCGCAATACCTCATCGTGCGGGCGCGGCTAGAAGAGGCGCTGGGCGATAGCTTCCAGCGCCACCTCGTCTTCATCACCGACCCGGAGCGAGGGGCGTTACGCGCGATCGCGGGGGCCGAGGGGATCGCGGCGCTGGACATCCCGCCGAATGTAGGCGGACGGTTCAGCGTGTTGTCGCCGGTGGGGCTATTGCCCGCCGCGCTGGTTGGAATTGACATCCGAGCGCTTCTCGCTGGCGCGGCGGAGATGATAGCGCTCAGTGAGAGGGCGGAGCTGAAGAACGACCCGGCGGGAACGTTCGCGACGCTCCACTGGCTGGCCGACACGACCCTCGGGCTGCGCGTGCAGGTCATGATGCCCTACTCCGACGCGCTCCGCGACGCGAGCGCATGGTTCGTTCAGCTCTGGGCCGAGAGCCTTGGAAAGATCCGACCCGATGGTGAGCACGTCGGCCCGACTCCGCTCGCCGCGCTCGGGGCGACGGACCAGCACAGTCAGGTCCAGCTCTTCATGGAGGGGCCGCGCGACAAGACGGTCGCCTTTCTCGCCGTCGCCGAGCGCGCCGTGGACATCGAGATCCCATCGCTCCACGCCGAGATCCCGGAGCTTGCCTACCTCGGCGGGCACTCGCTCGGCGAGCTGCTGAACGCGGAGCGCCGGGCTACCGAGGCGGCGCTCGCACAGCGCGGTCGGCCGAACATGACGATCTGGCTCGACCGGATCGACGCATGGCACGTCGGTGCGCTGCTCATGATGCTCCAGATCGCGACGGTCTACGCCGGTGAACTATATGGGGTGAACCCGCTCGACCAGCCCGGCGTGGAGCTTGGAAAAAGGTACACCTACGCCCTCATGGGGCGGCCGGACGCGGACGAGGCGCGCCGCGAGTGGGAGGCAATCCCGGCCCCCGACCAGCGCTGGACGGTTTAGCGCCCTTGCGACCCGGCCCCGCCGCGGACAGCTTGTCACGAAGGGCACGCTAGCGCTCGTTTCCGCGGAGGATGGATGGATAGTCACCAGGCCGCGCCGGAGTCGCTCTTCGGCGCTGATGTGCGTCTCGAGAATAACCACGTGACGGTCGATCGGCCCGAGGTGCTCGCGTCCGAGGCTATGGACGCGCTGGTGCGCGAGGCAGTGTTCGGCCAGGGACAGGCGCGCGACCACGCCCGATGGCTGATCTGGGAGATGGCGCAGAGCGTCGGCGTCCGCCCCGCGTCAATCAACGACCTGTATCTGGCGCGCGGACGCGGCGAGGTGAGTGGCTTCACCGTCCCGGCTATGAACGTGCGAGGGATGTCGTATGAGACCGCTAGGTCGATCTTCCGGACGGCGAAGCGACTCGACGCCGGCGCGTTCATCCTCGAGATCGCGCGCTCGGAGATCGCCTATACCGACCAACGTCCGGCCGAATACGTGGCGGTCATCCTGGCGGCCGCGATGCGCGAGGGGTTCCGTGGCCCGGTGTTCATCCAGGGCGATCATTTCCAGGTGAACTCGAAGAAGTTCGCCGCGGACCCGACGGGCGAGGTCGCGGCCGTGAAGCAGCTTGCCCATGAGGCCATTCACGCTGGATTCTACAACATCGACGTCGATACGTCGACGCTCGTGAACATCGAGCTGGCGTCGCTCGCGGACCAGCAGCGTGCGAACTATGACACGGCGGTGGACATAGTCCGTTTCATTCGCGACGTCGAGCCCTCCGGCGTGACGGTCTCGGTTGGTGGTGAGATCGGCGAGGTTGGCGGGCACAACAGCACGGTCGCTGAGCTGCGCGCGTTCATGGATGGCTTCAACAGCAACCTCCCCGACGGTCTCGAGGGCCTGTCCAAGATCAGCGTGCAGAGTGGAACCTCCCACGGCGGCGTCGTACTCGCTGACGGGACCATGGCAGAGGTGAAGCTCGACCTCGACACGCTTCAGGAGCTGTCGCGGATCGCGCGCGAGGAGTACGGGCTGGCCGGTGCTGTGCAGCACGGGGCCTCGACGCTGCCGGCTGCGGCGTTCAACAACTTCCCGCGGACCGGGACGTGCGAGATTCACCTCGCCACGAACTTCCAGAACATCCTGTACGATCACCTGCCGCCGGACCTGCGCCGCGATATCTACGGCTGGCTCGCCGAGAACGCGAAGGACGAGCGGAAAGCGACCGACAGCGACGACCAGTTCTACTACAAGACGCGCAAGAAGGCACTCGGTCCGTTCAAGCAAGAGCTATGGGATCTGTCGGACGACGGGCGGGCGAAGCTCGGACGCGCGTACGACGAGACGTTCGCCTTTCTCTTCGAGCAACTCGCGATCGCCGGCACGGCTGGGATGGTCGCGAAGTACGTGAAGGCGAAGGCGTTCCACCGTCGCTCGCCCGCCGAGGGGATCGGCGCGATCGCGGCCGCGCCTGACGACGCTACTCTGAGTGACTGAGCGCGCGCCTGACGCGAGTGACCGGGGGGGAGAGCTCGAGGGTGACTGGCGCGCTGCGGCGCTCTGGCTTCGCGCGCTGGAGCGGCTCGTAGAGCGGGCGGCACACGAGATCAAGAACCCGCTCAATGGCGCCGTGCTGAACACGGAAGTGCTCCGCGCACGCACCGAGCGGGGCGGAGTGGAAGGAGCCGCGCTCGCCCCGTTTGCCGCCGCCGCCGCCGCCGAGCTGGCCCGTGTTGTTGCGCTCACGGAGGCGCTGCTGGCATTGGCGCGCCCCCTGCGCACCCCGGTAGATTTGGAGGTGGCGCTACCACCGCTCGTTATCCTCGCTCGCACAGTCGCTGCGGCGCGCGGCGGCGATGTTCAGCTCGACGTGCGGGGTGGGGGCTCCATCGCCGATACGCTCGGCGCTGATGCGGTGCGCGGGGTGGTCGCGACGGTGCTCGATGCGGCGGTGGCCGGCGGCGCCATGGTCCGGTGCGCTGTCGCGCCCGAGAACGGACGCGTGGTAGCCCGCGTAGCCCGAGAGGGCGGCTTCACGCTTCCGGACTGGGCGTCGCGGGTGATCGAGGAGATGGGAGTCGGCCTCTCGGCCGAAGTCGACGGGTATTCGCTGCTCTTTCCGGCGCGATGAAGCCGCTCACATAAGCATGAAACAATGAAGGGACCCAAGATACTCATCGCGGACGACGAGCGCGCGATCGCCGCTGGGCTGAGCGCGATCCTCGAGGACGAGGGTTACGGTGTCGACGTGGTGGGTGACGGGCAACTCGCGCTCGATCGCCTCACCTCCGATACGTATGGTGTCGTTCTCGCCGACCTCAAGATGCCCAAGCTGGACGGCATCGCGCTCTTGAAGGAGATGCAGACTCGTGAGATCGCCACGGAATGCATCATCATCACCGGCCAGGGTACGGTGGATACCGCCATTCAGGCCATGCGGCACGGCGCGTACGACTACATCGAGAAGCCGGTCAACGCCGAGAAGCTCTCACGCCTCAAGGCGCTCATCCCGAAGGCGGTCGACAAGTTCAACGTCAAGCAGACCAATCGCGCACTTGCCTCGCAGCTCGAGCACCTCACGCACTACGGAGAGCTTACCGGCCAATCCGAGGAGATGCGCGAGATATACCGCGTGATCGAGGCGGTCGCCCCGTCCACCGCAAGCGTCCTCCTGCTCGGTGAGTCGGGAACGGGGAAAGAGCTCGTAGCGCGCGCTCTCCACGCCAAGAGCGACCGCTCGCAGGGGCCTTTTCTCGCGCTCAACTGCGCCGCGCTTCCTAAGGATATCCTGGAGAACGAGCTGTTCGGCCACGAGAAGGGCGCGTTTACGGGCTCGACGAATGAAAAGCCCGGCGCGTTCGAGATGGCCCATGGCGGGACGCTATTCCTCGACGAGATCGCCGAGATGGCGACCGACATCCAGGTGAAACTCCTCCGCGCCCTCGAGACGCGCACCGTCCGCCGGCTCGGCGGAAGGAAGGAGATCGCGCTCGACATCCGAGTCGTCTCCGCTACCAACAAGGAGTTGCAGAAGGCGATCGCGGACGGCGACCTGCGCGACGATCTCTATTACCGCCTGGCGGTAGTGGACATCTTCCTTCCGCCTCTCCGCGAGCGTGTCGGCGACATCCGGTTGCTGGCGACGGAGTTCCTCGCGCGCTTCGCCCGGGGGAATAAGAAGGAGATTGGCGCGTTTGACGACGCGGCGTGGGACTGGATCGTATCGTACGACTGGCCAGGGAACGTCCGCGAGCTGAAGAACGCCGTCGAGCGCGCCGTGATCATGACGCGCGGAAAGTCGATTACTCAGGACGACATCATGCCGCGGCACCTCCGCGTGGGCGGGGCGCTGGCAGCAGTCGTGACGATGCCCGTCGGCTCGACCTTTGCGGAGGCCAAGAGGAGGCTGGTGGTGAGCGCGCTCGCGGCCGCCGCCGGGGACCTCGAGAGAGCGTCAAAGATCGCCCGGCTCACCGTGCCGGAGGTGCGCGCGGAGCTGTTGGCGCTGGTGAACGGCAGTCCACACGCCGCGCCGCCGGCGCGTGCGGCAGCCCCGTCTGGCCCGACCGCGGCAGCGGCCGGCGTGCCGGCGAAGGGGCGCAGCGTGGCGTCGAAGGTGCAGAAAGGGAAGTCGAAAAGGCGACGCTGATCGCGTAGCACGGCGTGGGGCCGCGCGAGGCGTCATGGACGAGCGAGGACCGGAAATGCGGGAGTACGACTACGATACTGACGAGCCGTTCGTCGTGATCGAGAAGGAGAGCGGCAGCTTGCCATCCTTCTTCTGGGGGTTGGCGCTCGGCGCCGGCCTCGCGCTGCTGCTCGCGCCGCAATCTGGAGAGGAAACGCGCCGGGCGATCGGCACAAACGCGCGGCGGGCGCAGCGCCGCGCTCGGGAGACCGCCGAGGAGCTGACGGACTCCGTCCTCGACCGGTACGAGCATGCGCGCCGTAGCGTCGAGGACAGCCTCGATACAGCCCGTCAGGCGGTCGACCTGAAGCGCCGCCAGGCTTCGCGGGCGATCGAGGCGGGACGCCGAGCCGCGCACGATGCGCGTGACGAGCTGGAGCGCCGCATAACCGAGTCGAAGGCCGCGTACCAGGCCGGCGCCGACGTCGCCCGCGGCAGCCGGCGCGCGTCGAGAGCGGCGGGCGCCGATAACGGCGACATCGAGGACGCGGACGAGATCTGACGGCGCCGCGAGCCGGCACGCGGATTCAGGCGTCCAACACGCGGCGTTCCTTCGACCGCTATGCCCACCCGACCATTCCCCGTCCGCGTTTGGTGGACGCTGCGCGACTACGCGAAGCGCGTCTGGGACAACGCCGGCGAGGACAACATCTTCTTTCTGACGGGGGGGATCACCTTCAACATCCTCCTCGCTGCGGTACCGTTCTTCCTCCTGCTTCTCTCGGGCATCGGCTACGTGTTGAACACGGACGCGGCCCAATCCTCGCAGGCCGTCTGGCGCTTCGTCGATGGGCTTCTACCACGCAACGCGGATCCCGCCGACTCGCCCGTCCGCACGCTTATTGAAGAAGTCGTGAAGGCGCGCGGACAGGTCGGGCTCATCGGCCTCTTCGGCTTTGTGTGGTTCTCGACGCGCCTGTTCGGCTCGCTGCGAACCGTGCTCGCCGAGGTGTTCGACATCGAAGACACACGCGGCATCGTCGGCGGGAAGCTTTTCGACATCAAGATCACCGTCCTGTCGACCGGTCTCTTCGCCGCCTACACCGTTGTGAACGCGCGGCTCGGCGTCGCGACCGCACGCGGCGTCGGGATCATGGCGGAGCTCGGCCTGCGTACCGAGGTGATGGGCCAGTTCGAACGGATCCTTGGAAGAGCAGTGGCGCTGGCCTTTCTCATCCTGATGTTCTTCGCGCTCTACAAGTACCTCCCCAGTCGCCGCGTCAGGTGGCAGGCGGCGCTGATCGGAGCGATCTTCACGGCGAGCTTTTTCGAGGTCGCGAAGTCGCTGTTCACCGCGTTCGTTCGCTCGGTCGATCCCGGGAGCCTGTACACGGGCACACTGTACACAATTGTCATCCTGGTCTTCTGGGTGTACTACTCAGCGTTTTTCTTCATCATCGGCGGCGAACTGGGGCGCGTTTGGGAGCTGCGACGGGTCAGGAGGCTGCAGCGCGAAACGTTTGAGGAGAACGCCCACGCGCGGGCGTAGCGCGGACCGGTGGCGCAGAGCTTGCCACTATCGGTGACCGCACGCGACCCGAACCGGAGGCACTTGTGCGCAAGATCACTCTCGTTGCTGCCCTAATCACTGGAACGGCCCTCGTCGCCTGCACAAAGACGGGTGAGGGAGAATATGAGGTCGAGCGGCCGGTAGTTGGCACGACCACGGATACCGTCCTGACACCGACGGTCGACGTCGGAACGAAGGAAGACACGGTCGTAGTGAAAACGCCGACGGTCGACGTGAGGACCCCCGAAGAGCGCCGCCGCGACACGACGCCGAATCAGTAGCGGTTGGATGACGGCTGATAGCTGTTCGCTGTTGGCTGTTGGTTAACTAGCCAACAGCCAACAGTCCCACATCTCCTCGTCCGGTCCTCGCGCATGCTGATCGACCTGCGCAGCGACACCGTCACCAGACCGACGCCGGCGATGCGTCGGGCGATGGCGGAGGCGGAGGTGGGGGACGACGTACTCGATGGCGATCCGACGGTGCGGCGCCTCGAGGCGCGAGTGGCGGAGCTTCTGGGGAAGGAGGGGGCGCTCTTCTTTCCCAGCGGGACGATGGCGAATTTGACGGCGGTTTCGCTGCTGTCACGACCCGGCACCGAGATTCTGCTCGACGCCGGGGCGCACATCGTTCACTACGAGGTGGCCGGGGCGGCGGCAATCGCTGGGGTCCAAGTGCGCCCCGTCCCGCCGCGCGCACATGTCATGGACGCGGCCGACCTACGCGGCGCGTTGCGCCTCCCGTCCAAACACGTCCCCAGGGCGAGCCTGGTGTGCGTCGAGAACACGCACAACGGCGCTGGCGGCAAGGTGACGCCGATCTCAGAGCTGCGCGCGATCCGCGATGTCGCGGCCGAGCACGGCCTTCCGGTGCACCTGGACGGGGCGAGGCTCTGGAACGCATCCGCCGCGAGCGGGTCCACGCTCGCCGAGCTTGCGGAATGCGCGGACACCGTCATGGTATCGTTCTCGAAGGGACTGGGCGCGCCGGTCGGCGCAGCGCTTGCCGGTCCGCGGGACGTGATCGGCGAAGGGTGGGCCGTGCGCAAACGGCTCGGCGGCGGAATGCGCCAGTCGGGGATCCTCGCCGCCGGTGCGCTGCATGGGATCGAGCACCATCTGCGGCGTCTCCGCGAGGACCATGAGCGGGCGGGCGAGTACGCCGCAATCGTGGACGGCGTCCGCGGCGCACGCGTCGTCCCCCCGGACACGAACATCGTCATGCTCGACCTACCGGCGGAGCTCGATGCCTTCGCCGTCGTAGAGCGCGCCGCCGAGGCCGGGGTGCTCGTCACGCCCTGGTCCCCCTCGCGGATCCGCGCCGTGACCCACCTTGACGCGGATGCCGGCGCGGTTCGCCGCGCGGCGGAGACGGTCGCGCGCGTGATGGAATCATTCTGAGCGGCGGTTGAATCGTCGAGGGCGCGAGGTTAGCTTTTCAGATGCCCCAGGTCCCGGAGGGCGTCGGCCCGCTAACTCCGTCAGGACCCCGAAGGTAGCAGCGGCATGTGGTGTCTGACGTTGCTTCGTCAGACCTGGGGCACGGCGCGGGATACCTGGCTCAGCCTGGTACCCGCGCTGCTTTTTTCTGAGCCTCGTTGCGGCAACAGGCATGTTGTAGCTTCCCACCATGTACATCTCCCTCGCTCGGAAGTACCGCCCGAAGAACTTCGCCTCCGTCGCTGTTCAGTCGCACGTTTCGAACACGCTCAGGGGGGCGATTGCGCGCGGGCGCGTCGCTCATGGCTATCTGCTCTGCGGTCCCCGCGGAGTCGGGAAAACGACGCTCGCCCGCGTGCTTGCAATGGCGTTGAACTGTGAGAGCCGCGATGCTCAAGGCGAACCTTGCGGTGAGTGCGGGTCCTGCTCGCGCATCTGGAGCGGCTCGACCAACCTCGATGTCGTGGAGATCGACGCCGCGTCGAACCGCGGCGTTGACGACGCGCGGGAGCTCCGGGAGCGCGCGATGTACGCGCCATCCAGCGATGAACGCTACAAGGTTTACATCGTGGACGAGGCGCACATGCTCACGCGCGAAGCGTGGAACGCGCTCCTCAAGATCCTCGAGGAGCCGCCTCCACGCGTCGTTTTCGTCTTCGCGACCACGGAGCCCCAGAAGATCGCGCAAACCGCGGCGCCTGTACTGAGCCGGCTTCAGCGATTCGACTTCAAACGGATCGGACCGCATGACGTGCGAGACCGGCTTTCCACCGTCCTGGCCGCGGAAGGACTCGACGCGGAGCCGGAAGCGCTCGCGATGCTCGCGCGCGCGGCCGATGGCTCGATGCGCGACGCGCTCAGTCTTACCGACCAGGTCCTTTCCCTCGGGCAGGGGACCATCGACGTCACGCGAGTTCGCGACGCGCTGGGTCTCGTCGCGGAGGACGAATACATCGCGGCGCTGGATCTGATAGCCGATCGCCGTGCCGGCGACGTCTTTCCGACCGTGGCGCGCCTGGCCGATGCGGGGGTGGACCTGGGCGGATTCCTCACGGGGCTCGGGGACATCCTACGCGCGCAGCTAGCCCTCACGCTCGGCAGCTCGCCTGACGTGTCCGAGCGTGCCCGGGAGGCGCTCGCCACGCGCAGGAGCCGACTGTCCACCGGCGATCTGCTCCGCATGCTAGCGGCGATCGGTGAGCTCGAGCCGCGCTTTCGACGAAGCGGTCAACAGCAGCTCTTGCTCGAGACGCTGCTCGTCCGGTTTGCGCTGCTGGACCGCACCGTGTCGCTGGAGGACGTGCTGCGCGGATTGGGCGGAGACGGATTCGGGCCGCCGGCCCCTGGCGATGGCATCGCGCCGCCCGCGCCGTCCGCGCCGTCCGCGGCGCGCCGAGAAGCGTCTCCGGCAGCTGCGCCATCCGTGGCACTCACTTCGCCACCCGATAGTGAGCCGCGGGCGTCCTCACCGCTAGTGCCACCTGCATCGAGCGGCGTGCTCCCCACGGTTGAGCTCAATCGCCTCGCAGAACGGTGGGGCGAGGTGGTGGCGCGGCTCCGCGCGGCGCGCCCCATGCTCGCCTCGGCCGTCTCGGTTGCCTCACCGGTCGCGGTGTCCGCGCACGGCGAGATCACGCTCGAGCTCGACGATCCGAACGACGTGCACGAGCGATCGATCACAACTGGCGCCACGGAGCTTCTCGGCGCCGTCCAGGCTCTGTTCGCCGGGTCTACGCGCGTCACCCTTCGCCGTTCCGAGCGTTCGAACGGAACCGTGCCCGGCGCGCCTCGCCGCATCACCGAGGGACAGGTGAAAGCGGAGCGCCTCACGTCGCTACGGCGGCGCCATCCCGCGCTCGACGAGGCGATCGAGGCGCTGGATCTGGAGTTGATGGACTGAGCGCTGAGCGTCGAGCGTGGAGCGTCGAGCGTGGAGCGTGGAGCGTGGAGGGAGGCTCAACCGTTGGGCATGCGAACCATCTTCCCGACGAACAGGATCGTGCCCGAGAAGCGCTCTCGGATCGCGAACACGAACGGCCGGTCGACGCGCATCGTCGGAGGCATGGACACGACGCGTATTCCGACCGCCGTCACGGCGGCGGCCTCGGTCCCCTCTTCGTGGACGTCCACATAGGTCTTCTGCTTGACGTAGCTGATGTATAGCTCGCGTCCGAGTGGTGACATCGGCGTGAAATCGGCCTGCCGCGGTACGAACGCGATGCCCATGCCGAGCGCTGTCAGGTCGTCATTCATGGTTCGCTCGTACTCCAGCGTGAACTTCGGAAGGTAGAGGGCGATCTCGTGCTCGCGGAACTGATCCGTCCAGGCATTCCACTTTTCCTCGGTGAGACCCGCGACGAGGGCGTTTACGTCCGTGCCCTGCTTGGGTAGGAGAACCGTCATGGCGAAGGCGGTATTTCCGTACAGGAGATCCACGGCCTGGAGCTCTGGCGTCTCGAGATACCGCACCGCCTTCTGCTGGTGCATGAGCCTAGCCGTCTGCGTAGAGCCGTCGGCGGCGTAGAACGGCGCGTCGCGGGTGTCGCTCTTGTCGAACGGGGACCGCCAGTTCGCCTTGAAGTAGATCGCGTTGATCAAGAACATGACGTCGAGCGGTTCGATGCTCTCGATGATCTCTTCGATCTTCCCGTTCGTGCTGCGGTCGACCCAGTTGTTGATCGTTGTCAGTGACGCGGGGTCGGCAAAGTCTAGCGGCCGGATCTCGGCGTCGAAGTAGCGTTCCCCCGCATTCAGGAACGACTGCTCAAACGGGAAGGTATTGCGATACCAGATCGAGTTGGCGATTCGGAAGTCGGTGTGGGAGTCGAGCCCGCGCAGCAGTGCGATGAGCCCCTTGTACCCGTCGTTGATCTCCGGTTGCGCCGCGCCCCCGAAGCCGATGGTTGTCCGCATTCCGTCGTAGGTCGCGCCGGCGGCTCCGTTCATCGTCATGCCGAGCGCCATCGATGCGCTGAGCGGCGAGATGAAGACGTTCGAGTCGCGCTGGGCCTGGTTGATCTGCCGGAAGAGCGAGAAAGAAAACGTGTTGCCGGCTGCGGCGACCTGCTGCTCCGCGCTAGTGAGCGGACGGGGCAGGGCCTCGAGCGCCTTCGGTGGACCGGTCGGCGGCTCCGACGAGCAGGCCCCAGCCGCAGCCAGCGCCAACGCGGCGACCGAGCGCCAGATCATGGGGTACCGTGCGGCGGTCATGCGTGCCTCCATTGGGCAGTCGTCTCTAGACCCTGGCTCCACGCGGGGTGGTCACAGACCGGCCGTGCTCATCGTTCGCTCGCAGTGTGCGAACCACCGCCGTCCGCCCCTCGTACCCGCGCTTGCATCGCCCGCTCCCCTCCGGGTAGCTTTTCGCTCTCTCGACACGACCACGCGAGGCGCATGGCTGACTTCATGAAGATCATGCAGCAGGCGCAGCAGATGCAGGCGCGGCTGCAGCAGCTCCAGGACGAGCTTGCGAGCAAGACGGTGACCGCGGCGAGCGGAGGGGGTATGGTGACCGTCACCGCCGACGGGAAAGGCCACGTCCGCACGATCAAGATCGATCCCGCCATCGTCGATCCGAAGGACGTGGAGATGCTGGAGGACCTCGTGCTCGTTGCCGTCGGGGAGGCGCAGCGTAAGGCGGTAGAGCTCGCGCAGGAGGAGATGCAGGGGCTGGCTGGAGGGCTGCCGCTCCCGTTCAAGATGCCGTTTTGAGATGTCCGCGATAGATGACCTAGCGACCGAGCTGGCGAAGCTGCCGGGAATCGGTCGTAAGACGGCGCTGCGCCTCACCTACCACCTTCTGAAGCAGCCCCCTGAGCAGAGTCGCCGGCTGGCGACCTCGCTCGCCGCACTCGTCGAGCGGGTCCGGCGATGCTCGGTGTGCGCCAATCTTACCGAGCAGGACCCCTGCGCCATCTGCGCTGATCCGCGACGAGACGCATCGATCATCTGCGTCGTCGAACAGGCCTCGGATATCGCCGCGATCGAGCGCACGGGCGAGTTCCGAGGGGTGTACCACGTCCTCGGCGGCCGCCTCTCCCCACTGGACGGGGTCGGACCGGACGATCTTGCGATTGCGGCTCTCGCCGAGCGGGTGCGCGGGGCGGGGGCGGGGGGGGGGGGGGG
>JALZIF010000036.1 GCA_030860435.1 Gemmatimonadota bacterium
CACGAGACGTGTAACGAGCAGCCGGCGTTCTGTGTCCAAGCGATCCGTGCCTTTCTGGCGAAGCGGTAACCGGTTGTGTCGCGAAGGGATGGTGGGCGTGATGCGAGCGCGACTATATGGGATTGAAAGTCATCCAGCTTCGCGGTAGGTCGCCGCTGGGCGAGGGAGAGCACAGTTTCACCGGAACCACTTCGGGAGGCTGGAATGATTTTCGTCGGACTCGATCCGCATAAGCGCTACATCACCGCCTGCGCGCTCGATGTCGCCGGCGGCGTGATCGGCGAGGTACGTCGCATGAAGACGACTTCGCGACTTGGGTCCGAGTCGGCGGTACGGGGTGCCCGCACCCTCAAGCGCCTACCGCCTCGGCGCCGCGCGCCCTTCCTCGCGGCGGAGCCGGACCCGCCCCACGTCCTCCGTCTTCCTCCGTCAGAAGATCGTCGCCAGCTCCACCAACGTCGCGTTGCGATCGCGCTGGAAGCGGCGCTCGATCGTTAGGCGGATCGTGTAGCTCGTGCCGGGGAAATGCGCGTTGAGGTACGGTAAGACGGCGATGTCGGTGCCGTCCGCCGCTCGATCCTCCGCGCGCCCACCGACGCCGAAGTAGGGGTGAGGGAGGTATTCCGCCTCGAGCGACCATCGGCCCGCGAGGAGGTCTCCTGTCTTCGCCGCACCCGCGATCGCGGTCCAGTACAGCGCCGACCGATTACCCGTTGCGATGGCGTTGGCCACGTAGCGGCGCGAATCATCGTAGAACGCGTGGGCGCCGACCGACGCGAGACCGCGCCGCGCGAACGATTCGATGATGATCCCCTTCGGACGCCACTCGATCTCATTGCTGGCCTCGACACGGGCTTCGTCCGTGAGCGGAACAGAGAATTCGCCCGGCACCGGGAGCCCCACCGAGGTGGTCCAGCGCCAGCCGCCATTAAGCGGCTGATTCCACGCCGCCCGCACGGCCGGTGAGCGGCCAGCCGGCGCGAAGCTTCGAAGCGAGCTCTCCCGTGCACTCCCACCTCCGAGCCCGCCGAGAGCGGAGGAGAGAACGAGCGGCTCGCTCAAGCCAAGCCGCCGTGAAACGTCTACCTGCGCGATCTGGCGGAATTGGCCAAGCGTAAGCTCCGCCCGTTCACGCGCCGCCATGACGAGGAGGTCCTCGAATCGACCCGACCGGTCCCGAAGCGTGCCATCACTTCGCGCCTCCTGACTCACAGGGCGCCACTCGATGAAGTACGACAGCCACGGCGCCACCACCTTGCCGCCGGAGATGACTTCAACGCGATTGAGATATGCCTTCAGGCGATCCGCGGCGTCGTCCGGAACCGGGAGCGACTCGGAGCGACCGCTCACCCAAAGCGCGAAGGGCCACGTGCGCCGTGCAGTGAAACCGGGCAGCTCGTACCCGCGGGCGACGAACGCCTCGCCGAACGCATTGAGCTTCGGCGGGGAGACGTGACACTGGCTGCACGCAACGCCGTACTTCCGCGCGAAGTAGGGGATCGCGCTGGCCACGGCCGGCTGCGGCCACGCCGAGAGGAGAAGCGTCAGGCTCACGACAGTTGATCGCACGGGTTCCTCCGTCAAATCGAGGCGGGTCTGCCCGCCAGACGTGCGTGAACGGACTCGCGGACAATTTAGCCGTTCAGAAATAGTTTGTTATAGTATGCTAAATAACGCCAGCCGGCAACGGTAGCAGTGGGCGGGTAGTGGGCCACTTTGCGATTGTCTTCGGCACAACCGAGCGCGGCGCGCAGCGTTCCGATGACTAATGAGGGCGAGGCGCTATGCGGTCGAAACGGCGCGTGCTCGACCACGGCTTCGCGCGCGTGCGTTGCGACTCCTGTGCGCCGGAGTACGTGCTCGCCTTCTCCTGGAAGAGACGCTGGCGCACGGAGCCGACGGCGGCGCGGGCGTTCGCGCCCGCGGCTGAGCGCGACCACGGCGCGCAGTTCCGGATCTTGTTGCGCCGCGTTTGACATGTGACCTGGGCGGCGGCATGCTACTGCGCCGCCCGGTTCAGCACGCGGGCCCGGCATCCCGCAGCGAACGGCGAACGGTTGCGTTGCACGTCCACTATCGCGACCGCGCCAAAGCACTCGGCCCCAGAGGTGGGCCACCCGATGAAAGCGGCTCTTGCACTACTCCCCCCGGCATTGCTCTACCTGAGCGGTGCCAGTATGGCGTTGAGTCAGGGCGTCCCCACGACGCAACCGAATCTGATCACGATCGTGCGCGAAGAGGTGAAGCTCGGACACAATGCCGCGCATGCAGCGCACGAGGCAGGATGGCCCGCGGCGTACGCGCGTGCCAAGTCCCCAGACACCTATCTCGCTATGGTTGCCATGACCGGGGCTAACGAGACGTGGTATGTCACCTCCTACACCTCGCACACGGTGATGGGGGAATCCATGAAGCGGGAAAGTGCCGACCCGGTGCTCACCGCAGAACTGCAACGGCTCGCGCGCGTCGACGCCGACCATCTGAACAGCCTGCGCGTCGTTCATGCGGCCGCGCGGCCCGATCTCAGCCACGGCGCCTTTCCCGATCTTGCGTTGGCAAGGTTCTGGGAGATCACCACGTTCCGGGTGCGCCCGGGGCACGAGGCCGGCTTCGCCGATGCAGCCAAGGCGTACGCGGCCTCGGCGAAACGGGCATCGCCTAACGCGAGCTGGCGCACCTACGAGGTGGTGGCCGGCCTACCAGGCCCGACGTACCTGGTGTTCAGCTCAGTGCAGTCCTTCGGCGAACTGGATCAGGTCATGGAGGGAGGCCAGGCGATCATGAAGGCCGCTACGCCCGACGAGATGGCGGCGCTCCAAAAGTTCAGCACAGTCGGACTGATCAACACCGAAACGCAGCGCTTCCGCCTCGACCCTGGCCAGAGCTACGTGGACGCGGCCACCAAAGCGAAGGATCCCGGATTCTGGGCGCCGCGCCGAAGGGCGGCCGCGCGGCCGTAGGAAGAAAACAAGTCGTTCTGACGCGCGTGGTGCGTACCCGAGTGCTGACGGGAACGCACCCCCGTCAGCGGACGTTACCGCCGGACCGCTTCTGCTCCTCGAACCAGTTTTCCACGACCACCAGGTTCGCGCTTGGCCGGTTGTCTGGCGGGCATCGGGTCGCCCGTGGATTGGGACGTCCATCGAGCTACGCGGGGAAAGTTCGCTGGCCATCCCCGGGGCGCGAGCGCAGATTACCGCCCTTGGCCAAGCCGACTCGCGGCCGCCGCTCAACAGGCTCGCTTTTCCGAGGAGGAACCCATGACGAGCACCGTGACCCCTGGGTCGAATCCCGTCGTCGCGTCGACTCCCACGGCCAAGCAACACTTCCTCGACGTGTACGAGATGGAGCACGCCAAGACCATGCGCGTGCTGAACGCCTACCCGGCCGAGGAGTCCGAGCTCCGGCCGCACGAGAGGTGCAAGACGGCGCACGAGCTGGCGTGGATCTTCGCCCTCGAGTGCGGGCTCGGAACGATGGTCATGAACGACGGATTCGCCTCTGGGAGCCCGCCGGGGGAGACCCCGAAGCCGCCGGAGAAGTGGGATGGTCTCCTCGCCGCCGTCGAGCAGGCACACAGGGACTTCGTCGATGTCGTCCGCGCGATGCCCGACGAGAAGCTGCTCGAGAGGGTAAAGTTCTTCACCGGTCCCGCCACGCTTGGCGACGTGCGGCGAATGGACTTCCTCTGGTTCATACTGCACGACGAGATACACCACCGCGGGCAGCTCTCGATCTACTTGCGAATGGCCGGAGGGAAAGTGCCGTCGATCTACGGGCCGTCGGGCGACGAGCCGTGGATGTAACAGCGGACTGGCGACCCGCAATGCCGCGTTGATAGAGTCTCGCCGGGCCCTCGGCACGACGGTCGTTCGCCGTTCAGTGCCGCGCCCACCGTTCCACCGCACGCACCACTTCGGCTGCCTGTGGCCGCGCCGTGAACCAGACGACGTGGTCGAGGCCAACGGCCGAGGTCAGTGCGTCTAGCGCGGCGCCGACCGCCAACCCGCGGTAGGCGACGAGTATCAGATGATCGAGCCTCGCCGCGGCGATCTTGCGCGCCTTGGCCTCGAGGTACTCGGGCGTCCAGAAGCCGACGAGCTCGATCAGCGCCTCACGACCGTCGGCGTGTCGCACGGTGAAGTCGGGCAGGAACAGCTCGTCGCCTACCGTTACGGGCGTCGTTTCGCGCGAGAGCTGCCAGCCGCCACGCGCGGCTCCGAACCGGCGCCGGAACTCCGCCGCGAGGGAGCGTTCCCAGGCGGAGTCATAGACTGCGCGG
>JALZIF010000054.1 GCA_030860435.1 Gemmatimonadota bacterium
CGCGGTCCTGGATGTGGCGCCGGTCCTCGCGCAGGTGGGCGGTGACTCCATCAGCGCCTGCATCCTCGCAGGCGAGCGCGGCGGCGACCGGGTCAGGTTCTACCCCGCGGCGCGCCTGCCGAAGTGTCGCCACGTGGTCGACATTGACGTATAGCCGTTGGTGGGTTGATCGCATCTCTGTGCGTGGTTAGGTTCGCACCAATGTACCTGTGGAGAATCGAGTGAAACGTTTACTGCTCATGGGGTTCATGCTCGGCGCCGTGGCTTGTGCGTCGCGGCCCGCCGACACCGGCGCCTCCCCGACCACCGCCGCGCGCGGTGATGCCACCGGCGCGGCGTCCCCCCGTGCCGCCGTGGAGACGTTCCTCAACGCGGTGCGCGCTCAGGACCTCCAGGCGATGTCCGTCATCTGGGGGACCGACAAAGGCCCGGCGCGCGACCAGATGCCCCGCGACGAGCTCGAGAAGCGGGAGCTGACGATGCAGTGCTTCCTTATGCACGACAGCTTCCGCATCGTCAACGATTTGCCCGGCACCCAGGGGAAGCGCACGCTGCGCGTCGAGCTCACGAACGCATCGCGGAACCGCGAAACGAACTTCTATGCCGTGCGCGGGCCGTCCGATCGCTGGTTCGTCGAGAACGTGGAGATCGACCCCCTCAAGGATTTCTGTCGCGGGCCCTGACGCGTTATGGAACGCAGTCATGGAGAGCGACGTTAGTCCTCCGTGAGCTCGACGAGGACGCCACCGGTCGTGGACGGGTGGAGGAACGCGATGCGCTTCCCCTCCGCGCCCGTTCGCGGCGTCTCGTCGATAAGGCGGACACCAGCGGCGCGGCAACGCGCGAGTGAGGCGTCGAGGTCGTCGACGACGAAGCAGACGTGGTGTATCCCGGGGCCGCGCTTTTCGATGAACTTCCCGATCGGGGAACGGGGATCCACTGCCTCGAACAACTCGATGAGCGCCTCACCTGCGGCGAGCCCTGCGATGCGCGCACCATCCGAATCATCGAGCGGGACGCCGGGCATACCGAGGACATCGCGGTAGAGAGGGACGGCATCGGCGAGCGATCGCACGGCGATGCCGATGTGTGCGATGCGCGTACCGCGCGGCGGGCCATCTGGCATTGAAATCGCGCTCCGGGAATCGGGGCTGAAACTTAACTAGACGCGGGGCTCGCGGGAGTCTCGCCGTGGAGGGTAGGGATGGCGAACGCGATGGCGGTAACGGATGCGTCCTTCGAGGACGAGATCGAGAAGCACGACGGACTGGCGGTAGTGGATTTCTGGGCCACGTGGTGCGGGCCCTGCCGCATGATCGCCCCGATGGTCGAGCAGCTCGCTGCCGAGTATCAGGGCAAGGCCAAGGTCGTAAAGTTGGACGTGGACTCCAACCAGCAGACCGCGATAAAGTACAACGTTCGCTCGATCCCGAGTCTGCTCTTCTTCAAGGGCGGCCACGTGGTTGACACGGTGATCGGCGCGGTCCCGAAGGCTCAGCTCGAGGCCAAGTTCCGGCAGCACACCGGCTGATATCCCACGTCGCGGTGCGATATTGGGGCGGAGGGGCGAGGATGCCTCGCCGCTCCTTTTCGTTGGGTCCAAGCCTCGAGTCTTCCCGTGGGCGATTCCCCCGTTGGCCGTCTCTATATCGTCAGCACCCCTATAGGCAATCTCGGGGATATGACGCACCGCGCGGTGGAGACGCTACGCGGGGTCGCGGGCGTGCTCGCAGAGGACACCCGCCATACACGTCACCTGCTCGAGCGGTATGGCGTCGCGACGCCGATGGAGCCATACCATGAGCACAACGAAGCGCGCGCGACGCCGCGGATTGTCGAGCGGCTGCGCAACGGTGAGAGCTTCGCGCTCGTATCTGATGCGGGGACGCCACTCCTTTCGGACCCCGGGGAACGACTGGTCCGCGCCGCGGTCGGGGCCGGAATCAAGGTCGTGCCGATTCCGGGGGCTTCGGCCGTCCTCGCCGCGCTCGTTGCTTCAGGGCTCGATACTGCGCGCTTCACATTCTTCGGATTCCTGCCTCGTAAAGGGCGGGAGCGCCACGACGCGGTCGCCGAAGTTGTAAGAAATCGGTACACGTCGATCCTCTACGAGGCGCCCTCGCGGGTGGCCGATACGTTGGCTGAGATTGCCGCGTCTTTAGAGCGGGGAAGCGATCGTGAGGGGGCCGTGGCGCGCGAATTGACCAAGCAGTTCGAGGAGCTTCGCCGCGGAACCGTCGAGGAGCTCGCGCGGTACTACGCAGATTCACCGGTGCGCGGGGAGGTCGTTATCGTAATCGCCGGAGCCGGCGCCGCGGAGCTCGACGAGAACGCCCTGCGCAACCGCGCCCGCGCTTTGCGCGAGGCGGGTGCCAGCGTGCGCGACGTTGCCCGCGCGCTGGCCGACGAATCCGGCGCCCCGCGCAACCTCGCGTACCGCCTCGCCCAGGACGCGTGATGCTCCGCCTGCTCGTGCTCGTGCTACTGCTCGGGTCCGACCCGGCGTCGCCGCGGCTAGCGGTCGCACGCGTACAGTATGAGGGCGGCGGCGACTGGTACGCGAATCCGTCGAGCCTTCCGAATCTCATCGACGCGGTCTCGCGCCGGACGACGCTCAAGGTAGAGCGTGCCGAGGGACGAGTTCGGCTGACCGACGATCAACTCTGGGACTACGCCTTCCTCCACCTCACCGGCCACGGGAACGTCCGCCTCACGGACCAGGAGATCGAGCGGCTGCGCGAATACCTCGCACGCGGCGGCTTTCTGCACGTGAGCGACAACTACGGCCTCGACTCGGCGTTCCGGCGCGAGATCAAACGCGTCTTTCCCGACCGGCCGCTGCTCGACGTCCCGCTATCGCATCCGGTGTACAACATCGTCTACGACCTGCCCAGGGGCGTTCCCAAAATCCACGAGCACGATGGCAAGCCGGCGCAGGGCTTGGGTGTATTCCTCGGCGACCGGCTCGCGGTCTTTTACGATTACCAGGCTGACCTTGGCGATGGCTGGGAGGATCCGGAAGTACACAAGGA
>JALZIF010000062.1 GCA_030860435.1 Gemmatimonadota bacterium
TTTCTAGGCCGCTTCGTCCCGGGCGTGGACGAGCACATCGACAAGGTGATAATCCTCGTCATCTTCCTGTCGATCCTGCCCGGCATCATCGGGTGGGTTCGCCAGCGTCGCGCCGTCGCCCCGGACCCCGGGTCGGCATAGAACGCCATCGACCGCGATCCGGAGTGCGCGCGGCCGGCGGCCGGCGCTGTCGCAACCGAACGACTCTCTCGGAGAACCGACATGAACCACACACTGCCGCCGCTGCCGTACGACTATTCCGCCCTGGAGCCGCACATCGACGCGCGCACGATGGAGATCCACCACACGAAGCACCATCAGACATACGTCAACAACCTGAACGCCGCGCTCGAGAAGGCTTCCGAGTTTCAGGGCAAGAGCATCGACGATCTGCTCCGCGACCTGAACCAGGTTCCGGAGAGCGTTCGCACGACGGTGCGGAACAACGGCGGCGGACACTGGAACCACACAATGTTCTGGCAAATCATGGCGCCGACCTCCGGCGGTGAGCCTGGTGGCGACGTGGGCGACGCGATCAAGGAGAGCTTTGGCGACTTCGCCAAGTTCAAGGAGCAGTTCGCCGCGGCGGCCACGGGACGCTTCGGCTCCGGCTGGGCGTGGTTGGTGGCGGAGCGCGGCGGCAAGCTCAGCATCCAGAGCACCCCGAACCAGGACACCCCGGCGATGGAGGGGAAGCGCGCGATCCTCGGCCTCGACGTCTGGGAGCACGCGTACTACCTCAAATATCAGAACCGGCGCGCCGACTACATCTCGGCCTGGTGGAACGTCGTCAACTGGCCGGAGATCGCGAAGCGCATGAACGCCCGGTGACGAGCTATCGCGTCGCGACGTCTCCCTCGAGGTACGTGTATCCTTCCAGGCCGGCCACGTAGTCCGCGATGAACGCGTTCGCTTCCTGCCGGGAGATATGCTTCGCGCTCGCGACCTTGCGGCGGAATGTCGCGAGGAGATCAGCGGCGCGGAACTGGACGTAGGCGAGCACCTCGGTCACCGTGTCGCCGTGTACGAGGTCGGTGATCTCGTACCCGCTCTCCGCGCCGAGCCGGATGTGGACCGCGTTCGTGTCGCCGAAGAGGTTATGCAGGTCGCCGAGAATCTCCTGGTACGCGCCGGTGAGGAAGATCCCGAGGATGTACGGCTCGCCGGCCCGGTAGTCGTGCAGCTCGAGGCTTGGACGCCCGGTCTTGTCGCCGACGAAACGGTCAATTTTCCCGTCGGAGTCGCAGGTGACGTCCTGCAAGGTCCCGCGCCGCGCCGGCTCCTCGCCGAGCCGGTGGATCGGCATGATCGGGAAGAGCTGGTCGATCGCCCAGGAATCCGGGAGCGACTGGAATAGCGAGAAGTTGCAGAAGTATCGGTCTACCAGCGCGGCGTCGAGGTCCGTAATGATGTCCTCGAACTCGTCGCGCTCCCGCTGCGCGATGCGTGAGATAGCGTTTATCGTCGCGGTGTAGACCTGCTCGGCGATGGCACGCCCGCGCAGCGAGAGCACGCCGCTGTTGAAGTATTGCTGAGCGCGATCCTTGTCGAACGTCGCATCGTGGTAGATCTCCTTCACGCGGCGAAAGGGAATGTCGCGGCGCGACAGCTCGCGGTAGTCGTCCAGCATCTCGTGCAGCACCGGGTGCTCTTCGTCGCCGAAGTCAGGTAGCGGAAGCTCCGAGTGCGTCTCGACGTCAATAACGTTGACCAGCAGCAGCGCGTGGTGAGCGGTGAGCGCCCGGCCTGACTCGCTGATCAGGTGAGGCATCGGGAGCTCGTTCTCGCGGCAGGTCTCGGCGAGCGTGTAGACCACGTCGTTAGCGTACTCCTGAAGGGAGTAGTTGACGCTGGAGACCGAGGTAGAGTTGGTGCCGTCGTAGTCCACACCGAGCCCACCGCCGACGTCCACGTACGTGATGCCCACGCCCATCTGCCGCAGCTCCACGTAGAACCGGGCAATCTCCTGCAGGGCATGCTTGATGAAGCGGATGTCGGTGATCTGGGAGCCGAGGTGGAAGTGCACCATCTTGAGGATGCCGAGCCGCCCCGCGGCGCGAAGCTTGTCGATGAGCTTTACCAGGTCGGCGGTGTTGAGCCCGAACTTCGACTTTTCCCCGCCGCTCTGCGCCCAGCGGCCGAACCCTGCCGACGCGAGTTTGACCCGCGCACCCGCCCACGGCGTCACGCCTAGCTCATCGGCCACTCGCAGAAGAACATCCACCTCGTGAAGCTGCTCGATAACGACGAACACGTGGTGGCCCAGCTTCTGTCCCATCAGGGCGAGCCGCGTGAACTCCTCGTCCTTGTATCCGTTGCAGACGATGATGTGATCCGTCGTTTCGGCCAGGGCGAGCACGGCCTGCAGCTCCGGCTTCGACCCACACTCGAGCCCTACCCCGTGCGGTTTCCCGAACTCGACGATCTCCTCGATCACGTGACGCTGCTGGTTCACCTTGATGGGGTAAACCGTCGTGTAGCCGCCAGCGTAGTCGTACTCGCGCATGGCGCACTCGAAACGCTCGCTCAGCGCCTCGATGCGGGAGCGGAGGATCTCGGAGAAGCGGAGGAGAACCGGAAGACCGATCCCCTGCTCTTCCAGGTCGGTAGCAAGCTCGAGGAGGTCCAGCTCGCGCTCGGGGTGGGCGCGATCGGGATGCACGACCACGTGCCCCTTGTCGTTGATCGCGAAAAAGCCCAGCCCCCATCCGTCGATGTTGTACAGGGCGCGGGAGTCGTCGATGGTCCAGGTGCGGCCGGGGGCCGCGACCTCCACCTCGTCAGCGATGCGCGTAGCCATGGTCGCGGAAAGCTAACACTCCGGGCACACCCGGATCGTCCGTCTCACGGATACAGGCGCTCGACGCGCCAGCCGTCGCCTTCGCGGGTATAGAGGTCGCGGTCGTGCAGGCGGAAGGGACGGTTGTGCCAGAACTCGATGCGAAGCGGCTCGAGGCGGAAGCCCGACCAGTGGGGGGGGCGCGGGACGTCCCTGCCCTCGTAGAACCGCTCCAGTTCGCGAAGTCGGAGCGCTAGGTCCTCGCTGGCGGCCACGGGCTCGCTCTGGCGCGATGCCCAGGCGCCGAGCTGGCTGATCCGCGGCCGGGTGGCGAAGTACGCGTCCGCCTCCTCGTCAGGCACCGTCTCCACTGTACCGTCGATGCGCACCTGGACCTCCAGTGGCGGCCAGTGGAAGCAAAGCGAGGCCCGCGGGTTCTCGCGCAGATCGCGCGCCTTGCGGCTGCCCAAGTTGGTGTAGAAGACGAACCCCTTCGCGTCCACCCCCTTGAGCAGGACGATGCGGAGCGAGGGTAAGCCCCCCGCGCTGGCGGTGGCGAGCGACATCGCGGTGGGCTCCGGGAGGAGCGCCCGTTCGACCGCCTGCGCGGCGGCGAGTAGCTCCGCGAAGCGCACGATCGGCTCCGACGCCGGCGCGCGCGTCACTCTTCGAGTGTCGTCGCCATGCTGATGCCATCCTCCATGTGCGAAGGGTAAGATCGGTTGGCGCGAGGCACAGGCGCCAGAGGCGCGGAGCCGCACACGAAAAACCCCCGTCGCCGTGTGGCAACGGGGGCCCCTGACATCATCTCCCGAGGCTACGGCCTTCGAGAGAGTCCGGACCGCCGGAAGGTCGGCGCCTTGATCTGGGCGGCGCGCGTCATCGAGTCGACGCCGGCCCGCGCGCTCTTCTCGATTGACTTCGAGATGCCGTCCAGGTTGACGTTCGGCATCGAGATGCCGAGCTGCTCCGCTCTGCGCGGCCCCGTCGTGTCCGGCGTCTCGTCGGTCTCGGGGCGTTCGACCGCGGCCGCGACTCCGCTGGTCCTGCTCCGCGAAAGCGGCGCCGGCGCTGACGTGCTGGCGAGCTGCGCCGGCGTCGTCGTACCGTTCCCGTTTATCGAGGCGAGCCCGATCTGCCTCGCCTCTTCCTCCGACACCGACATCACGGTTGCCGTCACGGAGCCAGCGGCCGTGTCGACGCCGCCGCGGCGGGCGGCTGCTTCAGCGGGAGTGGCTGCATCCCCTGTCATCCCGCGGCCGACGAGGACGGCTGCGCACAGCAGCCCCGCGGCGGCAAGACCGCCAAACACTTGCATGCGCCGCGGGCTGCGGCGCGCCTCGATAGGCACCACATCGTCGAAGGCGTCCAACTCCGCCGACACGTCGTCAACGGCCTGGGGAATGACAAACACCACTTCTGCCCGTACCGGGGCGGGGGTGGCAGGGACGGGTGGGGAAGCGAGGACCGAAGCGAGCGACGCGGGGAGAGGAGGCGCGAGTGGCCCCCGAGGCCCGGCGTGCTGCGAGGCGATCGGATGCGCCGGGGACTCCGGCGTGGCGGCGAAGTCGGGAACCTTGCGGAAGAGCGTTCCCGTGACGGGACGGCTGACACCACGGTCGGTGGCCGCCTTCTCCTCGGTCAGCTTGTGACGGAGGTGGTCGATGCGCACCTGGATCGGCAGGATCGCCGAGTCGGGCGTATCGCCGTTGGCGGTGCGCACGGCCAGCGCGCGCTCGCGCAGGCTGAGCTCCTGCCTTGCGTCCCCGAGCCGCATGTACATCTCGGCCAGGTTCGTCACTACGCCTGCGAGCTCGGGATGCGTGTCGCCCATCTCGCGCTCCTTGATGCCAAGGAGCCTGTGGAGCAGCGCCGCGGCCGGAAAGTACTTGTCCCGGCGGCAATACGCCCGCGCGAGGTTGTTCAGCGACGCCGCGAGCCGCGGGTCATCATCGCCGAACTGCTCGGCAGCACGGAGAGCCGCGAGGAATGCTTCCTCGGCCTTCTCGAACTGCTTGTCTCCGAAACACTGCCGGCCGGCCTCTGAATAGGCCTCCCAGCGCGCCGCATTGGTATCGGTCATCTTAGGTATCCTCCTCCCGCCGTATAGACGCCCCACGCCTACGGGGCGTAACGAAACGTGCCGGTGGGGCTCCGGCGGACGTTTTGTGCCTGCCGCGCGGAGGCCCGGCCCGGGGAGAAGGCGGCGTTTCGGGGACGAGCGCCAACATGTAGAATGTGCCAGGCGCGGCCCTGTCGCGCGGCTCTCCCCGCACTTCACCACCCGCCAGGAGTCAATCATCCGAATGAACCGAATGCTTCGAGCTGGGCTCACCCTCGGCGCGGCCACTCTCTGCGCCGGCGTGCTCGTGCCGCTAGCGGCCCAGGAGCAGGCGCACGTGTTCCGCGGCGCGCGCATCTACTCGATCAGCGGCGCGCCGATCGACGAAGGCGTCGTCGTCGTCCAGGGCGGGAAGATCACGGCCGTCGGTGCGGCGGCCAGCGTCGCCATCCCGGCCGGCGCCGAGCTGCACGACGTCTCTGGCAAGGTGATCATGCCCGGATTGATCGACACGCACTCTCACATCGGTGGCGGCGACGGCGGCGATCGGTCGGCCCCGATGCAAGGAATGGTGCGGATCCTGGACGCCATCGATGCGCGCAGCGACAACATCCAGCGTGCGCAGGCGGGCGGAGTCACGACTGTGAACGTGATGCCGGGCTCGGGGCACCTAATGAGTGGGCAGACCGCGTACCTGAAGTTGAGGGACGGCGGGACGATCACGTCCCTGCTCCTCTGCACCGACCCGGTTAAGGAGATCTGCGGCGGGATGAAGATGGCGAACGGCACCAACCCGCGCGGCGCTACTCCGTGGCCGGGAACGCGCGCCAAAGCGGCCGCTGTGGTACGCGACAAGTTCATCAAGGCGCAGGAGTACCGCGCGAAGGCCCGGGCTGCCGGAAACGACTCGTCCAAGCTGCCGGCGCGCGATCTCGAGATGGAGGCGCTCGGCGAAGTGCTGGATGGCAAGCGCGTCGTTCACTTTCACACGCACCGCCACGACGACATTCTCACCGCTCTTCGCATCCAGAAAGAGTTCGGGTTCAAGGTCGTGCTGCATCACGTGAGCGACGCGCACAAGGTCGCGCGCGAGATTGCCGCCGCGAACGCCCCAGTCTCGCTCATCGTGATCGACGCCCCAGGCGGCAAGCTGGAGGCAATGGATGTCAGCATGACGAGCGGCGCCGCTCTCGAGCGTGCGGGCGCGATGATCGGGTTCCACACCGACGACGGAATCACCGACTCGCGGTTCTTCCTGCGCAGCGCGGGACTCGCGGTTCGCAACGGAATGTCGCGTGACAAAGCGCTCGAGGCCATGACGATGGCGGGCGCCCGGATGCTCGGGCTGGAGACGCGTATCGGCTCGCTCGAGGCCGGCAAGGATGCCGACTTCATCGTCCTGTCCGGAGACCCGCTCAGCGTCTACACGCACATCGAGCAGACGTGGGTGGAGGGGAGCAAGGTTTTCGATCGCAGCGATCCCAAGGACCGCAAGTACGCGGTTGGGGGCGCCGGCGCCTCACGCGACCCGAACGTTCACGTGCATGAAGGGCTGGAGGAGCATCGATGAGCCGGCGAGTGCATCAGACCGTGGGCGCGCTGGCGATCGCCACGCTGGTCGCCACGCCGGTCGCCGCCGCGCAGCTCGCGGTGCGCGGGGAGACAGTGCACACGATGGCGGGGGCGGCGATTCGCGATGGTGTCGTGCTCATCGGCCGAGATGGGAAGATCGAGCAGGTCGGAGCGGCCGCATCGGTGCGCATCCCCGCCGGGTACCGCACGCTAACCGCGAAGGTGGTGACGCCCGGGCTCGTCGACGCGCACTCGGTAGTCGGCCTGGCTGGCGCGCTCAACTCGGACTCGGACCAGGACCAGCTCGAGCGTTCGAGCCCGATCCAGCCCGAGCTGCGCGCGCTCGACGCGTACAACGCGCGCGAGAAGCTCGTCGAGTATCTGCGGGGGATGGGCGTGACCACGATGCACACCGGTCACGGCCCCGGTGCGCTCATCAGCGGGCAGACGATGATCGTGAAGACCCGCGGCGAGTCGGTCAGCGAAGCGCTCGTAGATAGCTCGGTGATGCTCGCCTTCACGCTCGGCCCCTCGGTCACCCGCACATTCACGCCTCGCTCGCCGGGAACGCGCTCCAAGGGGGTCGCGATGGTGCGCGAGACGTTCCTCAAAGCGCAGGACTATGCCCGCAAGATGGCGGGACCTGTCGACAAGCGGCCGGCGCGCGACCTCGGGCTAGAGCAGGTGGCGCGTGTGCTTGACCGCTCCATGCCGGCGCTGATCACAGCCCACAGCGTGCCGGATATTCTAGCGGCGCTCCGCCTGCGCGCGGAGTTCGAGTTCGACCTGGTGCTCGATGGAGCCGCCGACGCGCACCTCGTCGTCGAGGAGATCAAGGCCGCGGGCATCCCGGTGATTCTCCACCCGACGATGATCCGACCCTCCGGCGACGCAGAGAACGCGTCGCTTGAGACGGCGAAGCTGCTGCGCGCGGCCGGGATCCGGATCGCGCTTCAGAGCGGGTACGAGGCGTACGTCCCCAAGACGCGTGTCGTTCTGTTCGAGGCGGCGCTGGCGGCGGCGAACGGCCTCTCGTTCGACGAGGCGCTGGCGTCGATCACGATAGATGCCGCGCGGATCATCGGTGTAGACCGCCGTGTCGGGTCGCTGGTGCGCGGCAAGGATGGCGATGTCGCGCTCTTCGACGGCGATCCGTTCGAGTACACGTCGCACGTCTGCGCCGTAGTGATCGACGGCCAGGTTGTCAGCGAGGTTTGCCGGTAGCCGCCGGCTCAGGGCTGCTGCCGTGTCTCCGGCTGCGTCCCGCCGCTCGTGGTGGTTACCGGCTGCGGCGTGGCCACCTCCGATGCAAGCTGGTCGCGCCCCTTCTGGAGATACGGGATTCCCCTGGTCATCCACTCCGGCGCCGGGTTGCCACGCAGGTGGTGGTCGAAGAACTGCATCAGCCGCATCGCCATGTCCTGCTGGTTCGCTCGCTTCGTCGGGTTATGGCCGTCGCCGTTGTAGTTGATGAGATACGTCTCCTTCCCGAGCCGCCGCAGCGCGACGAACATCTCGATCCCCTGATACCACGGAACCGCGCCGTCGTCGTCGTTGTGCATTATCAGGAGAGGCGTCGAGATGCGGTCGGCGTGGAACAGCGGCGAGTTCTCGAGGAAGCGCATCGGATACTGCCAGAGCGAGCCGCCGATCCGGCTCTGCGTCTTCTCGTACTGGAACGCGCGCGCCAGTCCCGACGCCCAGCGAATACCGCCGTACGCGCTCGTCATGTTCGCGACCGGCGCACCAGCGAAGGCGGCCTTGAACAGCTTCGACTGTGTGATGATGTACGCCGTCTGGTAGCCGCCCCAGGACTGCCCCGCGATCCCGAGCCCGTCCTCCTTCACGAAGCCCGAGTCGAGCAGCATCTGGACCCCAGGCACGACTGACTTCACCGCGCTCGGACCTGGATACCCCTCGGTATACGCGATGTCCGGGAAGAACGCGAGGTAGCCGTGTGACACGTAATGCGTTGGCTGTATCGTGTTTCTCGGGAAAGACATTGCATAGCCGTGAACGTTGTCCGAGAGCTGCTCGTAGAAGTAAACCACCATCGGATACTTCTTCGATCGGTCGAAGTCCGCGGGCTTGTACAGAATGCCGCGCAAAGGTACGCCATCCGCGCTCCGCCAGCTCACAAGCTGCGCCGTCCCCCAGCGGTATTCGCCCTGCTGAGGGTTCGCGTCGGACAGTCGGAGCGCGTCGCGGAAATCGGCACCGCTCGCCCAGAGGTCGGGGAACTCGGTGAAGGACTGCCGCGTGAACAGGTACACGTCGGCCGCCTTCGCCTTCGAGGGCATGCCGAGCCGCCTGTCATCCATCATCAGGCTTTCCGGCAGCACGGCGATGTCTAGCCGCTCGCGCCAGTAGCCGCTCGCCTTGGTTACGTCGTTCACCACCTGGAAGAGGAGCGGCCGTGCCGGGTCGATCGCGCGCTCTGCGGTATCGAGCTGCACGTAACGGAAGATGAGCTGTCCGCGCCGTCCCACCGAGTCTGTTACCACGCGCGGCGTGCGGACACCCGCAGGGTCCAGCTCCCATACGTCGTACCGGTCGTATACCAGCACCGAGCGATCGTCCTTCGTCCAACCAGCCACTCCCCACGGGGCCGGCACGCTCGGCGTGTCCCACGTCTCCTGCGCGAACTCTACGCCGGCGATCCCGCCAGTCAGGTCGGCCGTCTTTCCGGACCGCACCGAGTAGCTGTGCCACTGCCCGTCTTCGCCGAACCAGAGGACGTACTTCGCGTCAGGCGAGAGCGAGGCTCCGAACCTTACGCGGCGCTGAACAAGCGTGCGCTTCCCGTTGCTCGTCTGCACGAGGTAGATGTCGTTTCCGCCCTCCCCCCACATCGCCTCGACCGCGTAGGGTAGCGCGGTGGTCGCGAGCCCCACCCGCATGTCGCGCGAGAAGCGTAGCTGCTGGAGCGAGTCGTCCCCGAGGAGGGTGTAGCGCCGGGCGCCGATGTCGTACACCGCCGGCCATGAGCGGCCGCGATCTCGCTCGGCCTCGACGCGCTGTTGCGGCTGGAGCCGTGGCTCCTTCCAGTGCCACAGATCGAGCACCGCCTTGTCGGCCAGGGAGTCCGCGGGAATCGAGTCCGGCCCCGCCGGTACGACGCCGAGCTGGACGATCTTGCCGTCCTCCGAGAACGCAAGCCGCGCCCGGTCGGCGACCACGATGCTGTCGCCGGTCTGGCCGGGGCCGACGATCGCCGTGGCGGCCGGAGAGCGCAGCGACGCATGGTACAGGCGGAAGCGCGGCGTCGCCGCGTCAGCCTCGTCGCGGTCGGACACGAAGGCGATTTGAGTTCCGGCTTTGTCGAAGGTGAGCCCCTTGTAGCGTCCCGCCCCAGCGAGAAGCGTATGGGTGCGCCCGTCGGCGAGCGACCGAGCGTAGGCGCCGTCATTCGCCGCCGCGCGCGACGACACGGTGTAAGCGAGCCACGCACCACGCTCGTCCAGCTCGGCGTCCATCACGTCGGCGATCGTGGTCTCCACGCCCGTTTCCAGGTCGCGCACGACAAGAGTCGTCCCGTACTCCTTCTTCTTTCGCTTCCCCGCAGAGTCCTGCGACAC
>JALZIF010000077.1 GCA_030860435.1 Gemmatimonadota bacterium
CGTCATTGCCGTGCTCCCCGCGTCGCGCCGGCCGACCTCGACGCTCCCGCCCTGTCGGAGATCGCGCAGCATCACCTTCGGCCCGTCGGCGAACGCCAGGTATCGTCCGTCCGGACTGAAAGCCGGCGGCACGTCCGTCGATCCCGCGAGCGTGATGCGGTCCACAATGGCGCCCACGGGGAGGTCGCCGATGACGATGGCGTCACCACGGTTCGCGGCGAAGCGGTCGCCCGCCGGAGCCAGCGTCAATCCTGACTTTGACGCAAAGGGCGGCGGTTCCGCGACGACCGCGCCCGTGCGTGGATCGAGGATTCCCGCCTTGCCGTCCTCGCCGACGACGAGAAGGTTCTGCGCATCGAGGAAGAAGACGTTCGCCGCGGGTGCTCCGGACATCATCCGCACGGGCTCGATCGGGCTCGTCCTCGTCAGGTCCCACAGGATCACTTCGCCCTGGATCGACGCGGATGCCAGCTTCCGCCCACCGGCGTCGAACGCGACCGCCGTGACGTCCGACGCGTGGCCGCCGAGTGTTCGCGTCGCCCGCCGCAGCTCCGGGTTCCACAGCACGATCTCTCCCGCCTGAGTACCCAGCGCGATGTCTCCGTTGACGGGATGGAAATCGGCCGACAGGAGAAAATCGCTGGTGCCCTCGATTCGTTGCCGGCTCACGGAACGCTCGCGGACATCGATCACCCCGATCTCGGGGAAGCCGGCATCCATCGTCACGGCGAGGCTCAGGTCCGTGCTCAGCGCGGCGAAGCTCCCACCCGGCTCCTTGCCGGATCGGACGATGACAGCGCACGTGGCGGCATCGATGATCCGAACGGTTCCGGCGTAATCGACAGAACCGAGCGCGGCACCGTCGAGATCGAACCTGAGCGCCGTGATCGGCGCTGGGCCCGACGCGGAGGCAGAGCAGCGCCGCTCGCCGGTCTCGAGGTCGCGGATGGCGATGCGGCCGCCGCCCGTGCCGGCGGCGAGGAGTCGGCCGTCGGGGCTGAACGCCAGGACACGCAGGTCCGGTTCTTCGCCCGCCGAGTCCACGACCTCGCCCCGCCGCAGGTTCCACAGCCGGATGACGCCGGACCTGGCGGCCGTCGCGAGCAGCCTGGCGGCGGAGTTGATCGCAATGGCGGGCGTGCCGCCGCCGCGCTCGGCTGCGGTGAACGCCGGCCGGCCGGTGTCGAGATCCCATACGATCACGCTGCCATCCGCGGCCGCAGAAGCCAGCAACGATCCTTCCGCATCAAAGGCTAACTGATTCACCCGGCCCCGCTGACCGTGCAGGAAGCGCTCGAGATTCGGGCGGTGATGCATGGCGCCGATCAGCGCCTGCCTCGCCTCGAACGTCGGCCTCCGCCGATGTGCCGTCACGGCGAGGAGCATCGCCAGTGGGAGGTCGCTGTCGAGGGTGCCCTGCGCCTGCGCGGCCAGCTGTCGTGAGACTGCCTGGCTCTCGTTCTCGCGCGCGAGATTCCGCTGGTACAGCGCGACGACCGACAGCACGGCCGCCACGACCGCCGCGGCCGTCACGCCCGAGAGCACGCGGCTCTTCGTTCGCCGCTCGAGACGGGTGCTGGCTCCGATGAACTCCGCCTGGAGCGGCGACGGACGCGGCTCTCCCGCCGGCGCGGAATCGAGCAGCCACCGTTCCGCCTCGTCGAGGTCCGTGCCGCGCAGCAGGAAACTGCGGTCCCGGCCGCCGCCTTCCCACTCCCTCGCCCGGATGAGCAGACGGGTGTGCCTGCCCGTGCGCTCCAGGTCGGTGTCGAGCGCGCGGACCAGCTCGTCCACGTTCTCCTCGAAACGATCATCCTCGACGAACGAGATCCACTGGATCCTCGCCAGCGTCTCCGGAATCCTTTCGGCAGGCACCGCACGGAGCAGGATCGGGATCAGCTTCTTGTTGCTCTCCGCCGCGTATCGGATCTCGTCCTCGCAGTGGCGCGAAGCGACGGAGTGTTCCGTGATGACGAACACAAAAGCCTGGGAAGCATCCATGGCGGAGTGCAGCTTCTTCAGCCACTCCTCGGAGGGGTCGATACCTTCGAGATCGACCCACGCTGCGCGGTTGCGCGCAAGCAGAGCGTCGTACAGCCTCCGGGCGAACGCGAGGTCACGGCGGGAGTAGCTGATGAAGGGCCCGGGGAGTGGAGGGCGCACCCGAGGATCGGCGATCTCGATTGACGACATGCGCTGGCCTCTCTCCCGCGCAACTCCCCACGTATCTACGACCGCCGCAGACCGCCGGCAGTGGCACCCACGGCGACACGCGTCGGCTGACGAGGCGTACTCCGTCCCGAGCGTACCCCTACGATGGCCCGAACAAGAACGCTGAGTAAAAGACGTCGCCGTCGCGTGCCGACCTCGGGGAGAATCCAAAGGGCCGACCGTGTACTAACAGGTTCCACGTGTACGAGCCGGGCTGAAGCCCCCAGGACGACTGGAATCCTTCGACCCCGCTCAAATCCGGGATCGTCAGCGACCAGGTCGTCGGAGTGTCGCCAAAGTATTCCTTGGTCGCCCAGAGGCCTATCGTCCTTCCATCCGTAAGGGACGAGCTCTGGAAGAGATAAAAAAGGATCTGGGACGCGTACTCCGGCTGAGCGCCAACGTCGACGCGTAAGCGCAATGTGGGCGAGCTTTCGAGCGTGGTGAATGATGGCGCACTCGGCTCCGGTCCCAAGGCCACGGTCCTGTCCACAGGCACGGTGTAGTAGAGCAGCATATGACGATGAGACGTTCCAGCGTTCAGCTGCTGCAGGTCGCCCTGTACCAAGCGGCTCGCGGGAACCGAGTATATCGGCACGCTGCTGCCCTGCACTCCGTTCCAACCCAACGGGTTCAGGGTTTCACTCGGCGTCAGGAAGTCCGTCTGCGCTCCGATCGTCGAACCTGCCGGGACTCCGGTGAGCGTGAGAGTGTTGTATTGCGGCTCGAAGGCCTCCGTCGAATCGAAGTTCAACGCGGGCATCGTTGAGTTATTGGCGCGATTCTCGGCGCGACGCACGATCACCCTTTGAACGCGCACTGACTGGCTGGAAAACGGCAACATATGCGTCGCGACAACATCGACCGGACCGTTTCGGACCCCGGTGATCGTGAATGTCGGAATCGCGGCATGAACCACCGCGATGCTCGGTCCGACCATCACGTACGCTTGGTCGTTCGAGCCCAATCCCCGAACCGAGCCGTGTAGGATTTTGGTCGCAGTCGGCGGAGTCACCCCACATCTGAACGTCGTGACCGCCTGATCGGCGGTTAGGAAGTGAAGCTCGAGCGTGGCGAGGTTCGGGCCAGGAGCGTGCACCGTAACGATTGCGAGCCGCTCTGTCGCTCGTAGCGTGTAAGTCCCGGCGCTATTCGCTAGCCGCGTCCACGCGCCCCCCTCATTCTGATACGCCACCCACGAGAGGTTCGAACAAAAAGAAAGCGTGATCTCACGTGTGGGGCCCGTGGGGTCGTCGCCGCATGCTGCAATCGCGATCAGCGTGAGCGACGCGAAGATGGGTCGGTAGTAGGTCATGCCCCAACCTTGTGGTAAGAGCGCTACTTTGGCGGGCGTGTTCAAGTCTCACCTGGTTCTCGGCCCCCTGCCATGACATCATATGCCAGGATCTGCACAAGCGCGAGAGTCAGCTACACCGACGAACCCACCGCC
>JALZIF010000096.1 GCA_030860435.1 Gemmatimonadota bacterium
GGGTTGCACCCTCCGCCGCTCGACGCTCGACGCTCAACGCTCGACGGTCGACGCTCGACGGTCGACGCTCAACCCGCAACCCTACCTAGGACTCACCGCGTTCCGCGTCACGAGCTCCCAGTATGTCGGCGAAACGCCGGGCTTGATGGCGCGGGCGAAGTCGTCGAGAGGCTCGAGAGTCTGGGTGCTGAAGTAGCCGGGGACGGCGTGCGGGTGCGCGGCGCCGAAGTTGCCGCCGAAGTAGCTGCGGATGATCACGCTCCGCGCGTCGCGCGGGAGGGCGGCGGCGGTCGTGGCGAATCGCGGCCAGGAGCCTTCGCGCACGAGGTAGAACTCGACGTTGGACGCGTAGAACGCTGAGACGCGCTCCCCGCGGGCGGCGATCTCGCGGCCGATCGCGGCGAGAGCGTGCGGGCCGGCAAGGTCACCGACCACCGGGATGACGAGGTCGCGCTCCTGAAGCCGTTTCACATACTGGAAGGCATCCTCGCGCGCCAGGTAGCTCCCGTCGCGTCCGGTCAGGTCCCGCGACAGCACCAGGTCACGGAAGGTTGGATAGTACGCGCGCGGCGGCCGGTTGAAGCTGGTGAAGCGGAGGTCGAGCCCCTGATCGACGAAGGCGCCGTGGATGCGCCCGATCGTCTCGAGATCCTGCGCAGCGAGCGGGACACCGAAGAGGCGCACGCGGTCGAGCAGGGCGGCGCGTAGGGAGTCCGCCAGCGGGGGGCGCGACGGCGCCGTGTCGATGTATGCGACGAGATCCCGCACATCGCGCCCCCTCCAGGTGCCGGGGTCGCGCGGCGCCGGGCGGCCGTGGAGCATAGCGAGGTACTCCACCCGCGTGCGCGACATCTCGAACAGCGCCTTGAACATCAGGTGCTGAAGGAGATTGTCGCGCCGGATGTCGATGATGAACGCTACGCGCGGCCGGACCTGCGCGATGTACGAGAAGTTCTGGTCGGGTCCGACGCCGATGTAGGCGCCGCCTGTTACTCCCATGGCGCGCATCGGTCCGAGGACATGGAGGTACGACGCCTCGTTCGAGATGAGGTTGTCGGTGTCGAAGAAACCTCCGGGCTCCGAGAGGCGCTCGACGAGCGTGGCAAAAACCGAGTCCGGCGCGGCTTGCTCGGCCGCGACCGTGTCGGCGACGGCGCCATCGCGCGCGGACGTCGCAGCCGTGCAGCGGCCGACGGCGTATGGCGCCAGCAGGAGTAGGAGGGGGAGAGCGCCGGCGACGAGCTTCGACATCAATGGACTATCGCCTCCTCCGAGATCCCCCAGATAGCGGGGGCGGCGAGCTCGATGCTGTTGCCCGCGGGGTCGCGAACGTACAACGACCGTCCGCCGCGTGGCCACACCACGTCGGCCTCCACGTGAACCCGGTGCAGCGCAAGCCAGTCGCGCCAGGCGGGAATCTCAACGTCGCGGACGGCGAACGCCATGTGGCTGGCGCCCCGCGTACCGTGGGGCGGCACCTCGCCGCCAACGCTCGTCGTCTCGGGGTTGAAAACGAGGAAAACGCCGTTCCCGCAGCGGAAGAAGACGTGGCGTCCAGCCACGTGGGCGAATGCCTCGAGTCCGAGCACTTCCGTGTAGAACCGCTCTGCGGCGATGAGGTCGGAGGCGTAAACCGCCGTTTCTAGCACCGCCCGCGCTTTCACCGCTCGGTCATTCCGCGGGGCGGGGTTCCACCCCAGCAGCCCCCGGCTGCGCGATCACCATCTCCGTCGCCGGGTCGAAGAAGTGGAGCTTGGATAGGTCGACCGCGAGCTCGACGGCATCACCTGGCTCTGGCAGCGGCTGCGGTGGGACCCGGGAAGTGAGGTCGTGCGCGCCGGCGCGGCCGTACAGGATGATCTCGTTCCCCATCGGCTCAACGGCGTCGAGCCGCAGGCGAACCGTTCCGGTCGCGGTCGAGCTCGTTAGGCCCGACGTGCCGGCGACGGCGATGTGCTCCGGTCTGATCCCGAGGAGCATTGCCGCACCGTCCCGGCTCGCGAGCACACGCGCCGCCGGCTCAGGAATGGGGAGCGTAATTCCGTCTCCTTCAGCGCGGAATGTGAGTCCTCCGTTTGCGCGGGCGATGACGCCGGAAACGAAGTTCATCGCCGGGCTTCCGATGAAGCCGGCGACGAAGCGGTTCACCGGGCGGTCATAGAGGCCGAGCGGGGTGTCGATCTGCTGTACTCTACCCTCGTGCATGACGACGATGCGGTCCCCCATCGTCATAGCCTCGACCTGATCGTGCGTTACGTAGACCATCGTCGCGGCGAGCTCGCGGTGGAGCTTGGCGATCTCACGACGCGTCTGGACGCGGAGCTTGGCGTCCAGGTTGGAAAGTGGCTCATCGAACAGAAAGACCTGCGGCTGGCGGACTATGGCGCGCCCGACGGCGACACGCTGCCGTTGCCCGCCGGAGAGCTGCTTGGGCCGCCGATCGAGCACGCCCTGGAGCCCGAGGATGTCAGCAGCCTGCCTGACGCGGCTCTCGATCTCCGCCTTCGGTAGTTTGCGGAGCTTCAGCGCGAAAGCCATGTTGTCGTACACCGACATGTGGGGGTACAGAGCGTAGTTCTGGAAGACCATCGCGATGTCACGATCCTTCGGCGGCAAGTCGTTCACCACTCGGTCGCCGATCCAGAGCGTGCCCGCCGAAATGGACTCGAGCCCGGCGATCATGCGCAGCGTCGTGCTTTTCCCGCACCCCGACGGCCCGACCAGCACGACGAGCTCCCCGTCGCCGACCTCGAGGTCGATTCCGTGAACGGCTATGTGCGCGGCGCCGTCGTCGTAGACCTTGCGGACCTGCTCGAGCTTCACGCGGGCCATGGGAGCTCACACGGTCGAAGGCATGACATCAACGATCAACCACGAAGTACGAAGCCTGCCAGCATCAACCCGCAACCCGCAACCCGCAACCCTCATTCAGTTGGGCAAAGACCCAATATTCTGTACTTTGTACCTCGTACCTGGCATTTCGCACCCGGCACACGGCCGGTCGCATCCGCGTCCCGATTCCCCCTCCATGACCCCGATCCGCTTTCCCGACGGCTTTCTCTGGGGTGCGGCGACTTCCGCATACCAGATCGAGGGCTCGCCGCTGGCTGACGGCGCGGGCCCGAGCATCTGGCAGCGGTTCACGCACACCCCCGGGAGGGTCCAGAACGACGAGACGGGCGACGTCGCCTGCGATCATTACCGCCGTTGGGAGGAGGATGTGCGCCTGATGAAGGAGCTGGGCCTGACCGCCTACCGGTTCAGCATTGCCTGGAGCCGCATCTTGCCGCGCGGAACGGGCGACGTCAACCCGAAAGGGCTCGCCTTCTATGAGCGTCTCGTCGACCGGCTGCTCGAGGTCGGGATCGCGCCGGCCGTCACTCTCTTCCACTGGGACCTCCCAGCTGCGCTCGACGACCGCGGCGGCTGGCTCAACCGCGACAGCGCTGAATGGTTCGCGGACTACGCCGCGGTGATGTTCCGCGCCCTCGGCGACCGCGTCCCCATTTGGGCGACGCTGAACGAGCCGTGGGTTGTTGCCGACGGCGGGTACCTGAACGGCCCCCTTGCTCCCGGGCACAGGAACCTGTTCGAGGCGCCGATCGTGTCGCACAACCTGCTGCGCGCGCACGCGGCGGCCGTGCAGGCGTACCGGGGTGAGGTCGGCCGGCGCGGTGGAAAGATCGGACTCGTCGTCAACCTCGAGCCGCAGTATCCGGCGTCGGATTCGGTGGAGGACCGAGCCGCGACGGCACGCGCGCACGCGTACATGAACCGGCAATACCTCGATCCCGTCTTCTTCGGTAGCTACCCGAAAGCGCTGCGCGAGGTCTTCGGCGAGGCGTGGCCGGAGTGGCCCGACGAGGACCTGTCCCACATCAAGCAGCCGATCGATTTCCTCGGGATCAACTACTACACCCGCAGGGTGAGCAAGCACGACCCCGATGCGTTCCCCGTTCGAGCTTCCGGCGTCAAGCAGACACGTCACGCCATCACGGAAACCGGCTGGGAAGTGTACCCGCTCGGACTCGCCGACACGTTGCTCTGGGTGAAGGAGCGCTACGGCGACCTCCCCCTGTACGTCACCGAGAACGGCGCTGCCTTCTACGACCCGCCGACGGTCGAGGGCGATACCCTCCATGACCCGTTGCGCGTGGACTACTACCGCACGCACCTCCGCGCCGCGCACACCGCCATCCGGGGAGGCGTGAACCTGCGCGGCTACTTCGCCTGGAGCCTTCTCGACAACTTCGAGTGGAGCCTGGGCTTCTCGAAGCGGTTCGGGATCGTGCACGTGGACTACGAGACCCAGAAGCGGACGCCGAAGGCTAGCGCGCGGCTATACGCCGAGGTGATCCGAACGCAGGGGGGTGTTCTGGGGGAGAGTGAGCGCTTGACGATGATCTAGCCTTTCACGCTCCCCATCATCACCCCTTGCACGTAGTACCGCTGCAGCACGAGGAAGACGACCATCACCGGCAGCACGGTCAGCACCGATCCGGCCATCATCAGCTCCGTGTCCTGAACATGCTCCCCGGCGAGGTTCGCCAGCGCCACCGGCAGCGTGTAACGCGACTCGTCGCTGAGCACGATGAGCGGCCACATGAAGTCGTTCCACGTTGCGAGGAATGTCCAGATCGCGAGCGTGGCCAGGATCGGGCGGATGACGGGGAGCGCGACCGACCAGTAGATCCGGAGCTCGCTCGCGCCGTCAATGCGCGCCGCGTCGAGCAGGTCGTCAGGCAGCGACAGCGCGTACTGGCGGATGAGAAAGATCCCGAAGATGCTCGCAAGCCCCGGGATGATGACGCCCCAATACGTATTGATCAGCCCCATCTGCTTCATGAGTAGGAACAGGGGGAGCATCGCAACCTGAACCGGGATCACGAGCCCGGAGGCAAGCACGCGGAAGAGGCGGTCACGCCCGCGGAAGCGGAACTTGGCGAACGCATAGCCTGCCATCGAGTTGATGAAGAGCGAGGCGGCAGTGACGGTGACCGCGACGATGGCGCTGTTCATCAGATAGCGGCCAAGGTTGAGCCGCGTGAAGAGCGTCGCGTAATGCTCGAACGTGACTTGTGGCGGGAGAAGGCGCGGCGGGTAGCTGCTCGCCGCGCCGGCGGGCATGAGCGACGCGGAGACCATCCACACCATGGGAAGCATTGAAAGCACTACGCCCGCGATGAGCATCGCGTAGAGCAGCGCCTTTGTGAGTCGGGGGTTCATCGTCCCTCCCGCCGCTGCAGCCCGAGCTGCAGGAGCGTCGCCAGGAGGATGATAATGAAGAGCACGAAGGCGATCGCCGCGGCGTACCCCATCCGCCACCAACGGAATCCCTCCTCGTACATGAGCAGCACCACGCTGGTGGTGCTTCGCAGGGGTCCGCCCTGCGTCATCACGTACGGCTCGGCGAAGAGCTGGAAGTAGCCGATCATCGTGATCACCGCGACGAAGACGAGCGTGGGACCCAGCATCGGCACCGTGATCCTCTGGAACTGGCGCAGCGCGCCGGCGCCGTCGATGCGCGCCGCCTCATACAGCTCCTCGGGGATGTTCTGCAGCCCGGCGATGAAGATCAGCATGTTGTAGCCGAAGTTCTTCCAGACAGCCATCAGGATGATCGACGGCATTGCCCACCGAGGGTCGCCGAGCCAGTCAACGGGCCCTATGCCTAACGCGCCGAGCGCGTAGTTGATGAGTCCGTACTGCGGGTGGTAGAGGTAGCGCCACACGACGGCGACGGCGACCAGCGTCGTCACGAACGGCACGAAGTAGAGTGTGCGGAAGAGACCCTTGAAGCGAACGAGCCGCGCATTGACGAGGAGCGCCGCGCCCAGCGCCACGGCTACAGAGAGCGGCCCGCCGACGAGCGCGAAGTAGAAGGTGTTCTTGAGCGCGGCCCAGAAGATCGGCGTCTGCAGGAGCTGCGCGTAGTTACGGAGTCCGACCAGGCGGGCGTTGGCGAGGTCGCCGACGGCGTAGATGTCGAAGTCTGTGAAGCTGAGGAAGAGCGCCGCGGATACCGGCAGGAGGAAGAAGACCCCGATCAGCGCGAGCGCGGGAGCGAGAAACCCCCAGGCGGCGCGCGGGTTTTCGCGGGTATCGCGTATGCGCGTGCCCGTCACCGCGCTACTCCTTCCGCGCCAGCATCCACCGCCGCTTCTCCAGCATCCGGTCCACATCGCGATCGAGCGCGGCGAGCGCCTCGTCGGTCGTCGCCCGCCCACGCACGGCCTGCTCGACGGCCTCGGTGATCCGGATCGCGATCTGCTCCGCCTCCGGCACTTTTGGCAGCGGCACGACGTGCTGGAGCTGCTCGTAGAACGCCCGCGCGTGCCGGTCGCCGCTGAGCGACGGGTCCCGCCATACCGAGCGACGTGGGGGGAGGTTCCCGGTGAGCTCGTAGAAGCGGCGCTGCTGCTCCGGGGCGGAGAGATACTCCACCAGCTTCCACGCTGCCGTCTGGTGGTCCGAGTCGCGGAAGACGACCAGGCTCGCGCCGCCGGCGAGCGAGGCGCCCGCCTCGCCGGCCCGCGGCCCCGGCATCGGCGCCGTGGTCCACAGCCCCTGCACGCTGTCCGGGAGGCGACGGCGGAACTCGCCGATGTTCCACGGGCCCGTGATGTACATCGCGAACGTACCCCGCCCGAACTCGTCGTAGACGTTTGAGATCTGCGTATTGGCGACGGTGGGTGCGAGCCCCTGGCGGAAGATTTCGACGTAGAATTCGAACGCCTGGCGGAAGGCCGGCTCGCGGAAGGCGCCGAACTGACCACCGTCGCGGAGCAGAGGCGAGCCGGCCTGCAGCGCGAGGACGACCGGTTGCGGCCACTCGTTGGTGGGGAGCAGGATCGGCCAGCGCTCCGCTCCCATCTGCCCCCGGAGCGCGCGCATCGCCTCGAGCCACTCGGCCCAGGTGCGCGGCGGTGCGTCGTAACCGGCGCGAGCGAGAATGTCGGTCCGGTAGAAGATGACCCTCGTGTCGACGTACCAGGGCACCCCGTACAGCGCGCGGTCGATCACGTTGGTGTCCCAGATGCCGGAGAAGTAGTCGTCAGGCCTGACGACATCGGAGCCAGCGACGAGGGTGTCGAGTGGCGCGAGGGCGTCGAGGGCGACGAATTCCGGGACCCAGGTGTTGCCGAGCTGGGCGACGTCGGGCGTGGCGTCGCCGACGTATGCGGTGAGGAGCTTCTCGTGGGCAGCGGTCCACGGGATCTGCTGGACCTCCACGTGGACGCCGGGGTTCTCGCGCTCGAAGGCGGGGATGAGCTCCTGCACGACCTCCCCCTCACGGCCCATCCCCCAGAAGCGGAGGGTGACCGTGTCCGAGCCGCGGGAGTCGGAGCAGGCGGCGGCGGTGACGAGCGCGAGGAAGGCGCCGCGAAACGTCATTGCCTTGCTAACGAATGTGCACGGGCGCACTCACCTTCGACACTCCGTTCTCGTCGAACGCTTCGATCGCGAAATAGTATTCCTGCCCCCGCGTCAGCGCGCGTACCTCGAGCGTTTCGCCCTGATCTGCGAACAGCTGATACGTCTGGTAGAGCTTCTTCGGAGCTATGCCCCAGAGGATGTTGTAGCCAACCACTCCTGGCACCCGTCGCCAGGCGATGAACGCATTGCGGGGGTCTGCGTCGCGGCGCACGGTCAGCCCGGCGGGCGTCGCCGGCGGGTTGCCGCTCCCGTTGCCGAAGACACGAATGTCGCTGATAGCCAGGTTGGGCGAGGCGACGTACACGTGCTCGTATTTGACATACCGCGCCCTCACGGGCCTTGGGAGCTCGATGTAGGCATTCGGCCGGTCGCGCTTTTCGCCGGTGAGATCAGCGATCGATGTCCATCGCTCGCCGTCGCGCGAATGGTACATCTTGAACTGTGTGTAGACCGTCGAGTCGCTGTCAAAGATGTTCGACTGATAGTCCACGAAATTCACCTGCAGAGCGTTCACGTCGCGCTCGCGCTGGAGGTCGATCGTGGCCCACTCTCCGGCCCGATTCGATCGCGCCACCCAGAAGCTCCGAGGATTCTCATCCGTCAGGTTACTCGGTGGAAAGGAGTCACGCGCCGAGGACGACGTCACCGGCTTGCGGTAGGAGAGCAGCATCCAGCCCGTGAATAACTCGTCCTTATCTGCCCACTTCCCCGTCGGGGCGCGATGAGGGAAATCGCCGAACCGCGTGTTGACGAACATCTGCCCGTCCGCGTCGAACCCGGCTGGGAACATGGCGATGCGTCGCTCGAAGTTCCAATTGATGCCGATCCACGGGGTGCCCGTGTTCCAGTAGTTGCCGTACTTGTCCCGGAAGGTGTTGCCATGTCCGGCACCGGTCATGAACCCGCCCGGCTTGTACGAGATCGGGTTGTACGGCGCGTACGTCAACGGGCCGAGGGGGCGCTTGCCAACGTACGTGCCGTTGGCGTAAACGTTGTACTCGGTGCCAGGCGCCGCGTACTGCAGGTAGTACTTGCCCCCGTGCTTCGTCATCCATGCCCCCTCGATGAAGGGCGTCCGCGTCTCACGGTGGTCCCGGCCGAACCGCTCCCACCCGTGCCGGTCCGGGTGCAGGGAAATGAGCGCCACGGGCGTCCCGACATAGTTGAGCCGCCGGCTCTTATCGAGCTCTATCCCGAAGAGCGGATAGTAATTCGACGAGTTCCAATACATGTACCACTTGTCTGTCTCGGGGTCGTGGAAGATGTCCGGATCCCACGGCCCCGGCGGCACCGCGCCCGCTGTCGGCGGATTCTCGCGGTATTGAGACTGCGCACCGGGTGGCGACGGCAGCAGGCGATTGTAGAACTCCAACCGTCCCGTTTCCGGACGCGTCGAGAACAGTATCGGTCGCGGGATCGTCGTCGACTGCAACAGGTAAAGCGTGTCGCGTACCGACAGCGCTGCAGGCGCGACGATATCCTCGAATGGCCATCTGCTCGGTACGACGAACTTCCAGTCGCTGAGATTCCGCGAGTGCCAGTATCCTCCCGAGACCGTCGAGAACAGGAAGTATTCCCCCTTGTGATTGACGATTACCGGATCTGCCCCTGAGCGGTAGGAGATCCCGCTATTGAGCTGCTCGAAGTTGTACTTGTAGTCGAGGTCCAGAGGATTGACGTACGTGCGGTTGCCAGTCGGCTGCGCGAAGGAGGAAACGCAGGGCGTGCCAAGGGCGCAGAGCGCCAGAAGGACCGGTCGCATGGACAGCTCAACGGCTCGGTAGTTTCCCATGGCTGATCATCCCGCCGGCGGCTCAGGACGCTTACGATAAGGTCGCCAGCCTGTCAAGGTTACGGCACAGTCCCGGAGGCACCGCATGCGCATGATGAAACATTTCATCTCGATCACGCCAGCGCGCGGTCTGCTGATCCTCGCTGCGTTCACCAGCGCCCCTCCCCCACCCCCGGCATCCGCGCAGCCCGCCGTCAGGCCCTCGGTGGCGTAGCGTTCGGCGACGATGCGCCCCTTGTACACGACGACGAACGCCGCCGTCAGCCCGGCCGGCGTCGCGAACGCTGCGTCCACCGCCTCCCGCAACTTGATCGTATCGATCTCGGCGGGGAGCGGTGCGGCCGGTAGCACGTCACCCATCGGCCACGGCATCGTCAAGAAGACCGTGTCTCGTCCCGGTTGATGGATCACGCATCCCTGGTCGCCATAGAGCTTCGCCTCGCGTGTGATTCGGTTGGCGAGCGTCAGGCGCACGAGCTTCCGCTGCCGATCGATCTCGAAGGCGGTGATCGAGTCGAGCTTGGCGCCGAGGAAGTAAGGCGCGACATGAGCGCGAGCTTCGGCCTCGTCGCGACCGGAGACGAAGAGGGCGGAACAGAGGACCTTCGCAGTGCCCGCCACTCGCCAACTATCGGGATTGTCAGGCGGGAAGCCGGGTTGCGCGACGGACGTTCCGTGCGGCGCGGCGACGAGCAGAAGCGCGAGCGCGGCGACGAGACGATGACGGTCTGGTGATCGCATCACACATCTCCTTTCCACGGCACGCTGGCCGCCGCTTGACAGAGCCTAGTGAGTTCGCGTAGGTTACGTCGCAAACGGCGTATACAGCGTGTACCGCGTAAACGTACCCCTGCCGGACTAGACTCGCCGTGCCGACCATGAGTGCCCGTGTAGACGGCTGGCTGAAGGAACGCCTCGAAGAGTTCTGGCGTGCTCACGGGGAGCGTCCGTCGACCGGCCTCCGCCGCGTGGCCGAGGAGTGGTGGGCCATGCAGGAATTCCCGGCGATCACCTTCCACGACGGGGTATCCGGCCGTCGAGCCCGACTTCGCGGCGGACCGGATGCCTGGGAGATCGTTTCGGTGTGGCGCGATTACGCTCCCGACCGCGAGGCGTTCTACGAGCACTTCGCGCCGTATGTGAGCCGGGAAGTGCTCGATCAGGCGCTGGCGTATGGCGAGCGCTTCGGAGACGAGATTGAGGCCATGATTCAGCAGAATCAACGAATGGAGCGACTCGTCTCAGGCCATGATTGATGCCCACCCTGCGCTTCCTGTTCGATCAGCACGTGAGCGCTCCCGCCCTGAGGCAGCTACGCGAAGATGGCGTTGACATAGTGCACGTTGCGGAGGCAGGGCTCAGCGAGGCCGACGATCCGGATATCCTGGCCTGGGCGGTGAAGGACGGCCGGATCGTCGTCACTCGCAACTACCGAGATTTCGCGCCGCTGGTGGAGGCCTACGGGAAGCAGGGCCTGGCGTTTCCGGGGGTCCTCTTCTTCGCGAGTTCTGTTCGGCAGTCGGACGTGGGCCACCATGTTCGGGCACTGCGCGAGTGGATTCGCAGTGCGACGGAGGCTGAACGCAATCCGGTACAGAACAGCGTCGGATGGATTGGGTAACGGGATTAGGAGGGTATCGCTCACAACAGCTCTTCCGCTTCGCCTACTTCCCCTTCACCTGCTCTCCCCAGCTCTTCGAACCGCTCTTTCCGTCGAGGAATGGCAGGACGGTCCTGGCCATCTCGGGTGCGAAGAATATCTCGTAGTGGGTCAGATCGGGCAGTATCGCGAGCCGGTTCCGCGAAATGTGCTCACGCATCCAGCCGGCATCCTTCAGCCCGCCGCCGAGGAGCTGGTAGAACTCCACGATGTGCTCGGGCCTGAACATGTCGCTGTCGCCGTAGACCAGCATGACCGGCATGGCAAGCTTGTTCACGTCGTCAGACCAGTTGTAGGGCGTGCGCATGAACTTGCCCATCCGGTCGAGCAACTTGGGGAACTCGTCCGGGTTCGGCGCGATCGCCGCATAGGACTGGTACATCGGCGTCCCCTTCATGGCCTCAGCCATGCCCGCGCCGACCTGCGCCTGCATCGGCAGCATTTCTGGATAGTACCCGTCCTGCGCAAAGGGCACGGACACCACCGCCAGCCGGCGCACTGTCTCGGGGTGCTGCACGGCCAGGCGAAGCGCTACCCCGCCACCGAGCGAATAGCCGAGCACGTCGACCACCTTGTAGCCGAGCTTCTTCAGGACCGCGGCCATGTCGTCGCCCATGTCGACCAGGCTGATCTCGCGGCTACCGAGCGCCGTGCGGCCATGCCCATGGAGGTCGACAGCGATAACCTGCCGGCTTTCCACCAGCATCGGTAGCACAGGCCCGAACATCTCGATCGAGCCGAGGCCGCCGTGGAGGAGGAGCAGCGGCTCGCCTTTGCCGTGGACTTCGTAGTAGTAGGCGACGCCGTTGGCCTCGATGTGCCCACTCTTAGCCGGCGCGGGCCTGGCTGCCGCCCCAATCCCCATGTTGGTCTTCTCTCCTTGCGCGGGGACGATCGCGGGCGCGGCTAGAGCTGCCGCAGTAGTGGCGATAAGAGCGATCAGCGTGGTCTTCATCAGTAGGTCTCCTTTCCCTCTCTGTCTCCACGTCGAACGAGGGGCCGCGCAATCGACCCGACGAGGTTATTTGGAGAGAGTGGCACAAAGACGACGTTCATCTGCGACTGCGCTTCTTCTTCGCGGCTGAGCGCGCCTTCGTCGCCTGCGGGCGCTTCTTAGGCTGCACTTTGCTCACCAAAGGATACTTCTCCGGATGCTCCAGAGATCCCACGGCGAGATCTATATCGAGATCCGGCCAGTACAGATGATGGGTACTTGGCGATTCAACGTTGGCGATTTCGCGAATCGCAGCGTTGGCGAACCACGGAAATTCCTTGAAAGGCACGAACAGCTCTCGTTCCCCAACGAAGAGCCAAAAGCCGTGCGGCGAAACGTTCGTGACCTCAACCAGGGAAGTGCTTTTTGCAAGCGTTCCGGATTTCATCGACGTGGCCCTCGATCAATGTTTCGGCTTCTGAGACTTGCTTTGGAGTTGAGGCCGGCTAGCGGCGAGGTCGACGGTCGGCTCGATCCAGAATTTCGCCGCGCCGTTAGCGTGCTGCACGTGCACGTGCGCCCGAGGCTCTCGCGCGAGAAAAAGTAGAAGCGAAATCCACGAACTCGCAGGACCGTCGGACTCATACGAAGATAATTCAGTGTGAGATCGGCTTCCGCGGGCGTTCATGGCACTTCGGCGTCTCGGTCTCTTTGGCGGGTACTCGCCGGAAACGACCGCGAAGTGGGAAGCCCGCTCAGTGCGAGTCGATGAATCCTGGCTGCTTGGTTGCGACGATCTCGCGGATGTCCGACTCGATCATAGCCCGCAGCTCGGCCGCTTCCTCCGCCGTCGGGTCGCGCGCCCCGCCCATCGAATCGCTCGGCGTTCCGGCGACGCCGGAGTCATGCAGAAGCGTGTACAGCCGCTGCTGATACTTTCGGTCGATTGCGCGCAACTGCGCGAGCTGGCCGGAACTCAGTTTGATGTCACCGAGCACCTCCGCGGCCACGGCGAAGAAATCCATCGGGACCCCGCTCTATGCAGTTACTCCACTCCTTCAAAACGCGCCTCGAGCACATCGGCCGAGCTGGTGCCGAGTCGCGCTGGCGACCCGGTCTCAAGACGCCGCAGGCGAGGCAGGCGGTGGACTTCCTTCTGGGCCCGAAATGGACGTCGGCCTGGAGCATTCACTCGGTGGGCATCGACAGCGGGGAGTCGTCGCTTCCGGTGTTGTCCGCAGGAGCGGTGATCGCGTTCGAGCCGATCTTCTCCGTTGGCGATGACGCCTTCTACCTCGAGGACATGATCCTCGTGACAGAGCGCGGGCACGAAGTGCTCAGCAGCGGGCTCCCGTACACCGCGAACGAAATCGAGCGCGCAATGCGTGCGCCGAGCTCCGAGCGCTGCGCGCGCACGGGCAATGACGCGACGATACTTAACGGATAGGGCTTTCAATCGCGGCCCGCTGAGAATCGCGCGATGAGAGTGGGTACGCAAGACGGCCGACGGGACTTCAGGGCATTGCCACACATCCCGACATGTCCTGCTTTTTTCTCACGTCAACTTTCGGAGGCTTCACATGAGTGTCCTAATCGGCGAAATCATCGGTACCATGCTGTTGATTCTGTTGGGCGACGGCGTGGTGGCGAATGTGTTGCTCAACAAGTCCAAGGCCCAAAACTCAGGCTGGATTGTCATCACCACCGGCTGGGCCTTAGCTGTCTTCGTCGGGGTGTACGCGTCTCTCGCCCTGGGCGGCAATGCGCATCTCAATCCGGCGGTGACCATCGGTTTGGCCGTCACCGGGGCGATTGGTTGGGGGGACGTGCCCCTGTACCTCGTGGGTCAGTTCATCGGCGCGTTCCTCGGGGCCGTGCTGGTGTGGCTGCACTTCCTGCCGCATTGGGAGGCGACCTCGGATGCCGGCCTCAAATTGGCCGTGTTCTCCACCGGCCCGGCCATCCGTAACACCACTCCCAATCTAATCTCAGAGGTCATCGGCACGTTTGCGCTGATGCTCGGCGTGCTCCTGATCAAAGGCGCGACGATGGAGAGCGGCGGCGCGATCACAAACATCAGCCTCGGTTCGTTGGGCGCACTTCCGGTGGCGTTGTTGGTCTGGGTGATCGGTCTGGCGCTGGGCGGCCCGACCGGCTATGCCATCAACCCGGCGCGTGACCTCGGCCCGCGCATCGCTCACGCAATCTTGCCCATCGCGGGCAAGGGTAACAGCGACTGGGGTTACTCGTGGATTCCGGTGGCTGGCCCTATCATCGGCGCGATCATCGCTGCCGTGTTGTTCATGGTGCTCCCCAAGCCGGCATAACCAATAGGAGAGGTGACGGATCGGAGGAGGCGCAACGTCATCGCATCTGCTGGTCAAGACCGCAGTGGATACGTGGGGATAGTCATCAGTTATCGGTACACTGATAACTGCACTTTCGCTGAAAGGAGAGGCTCCTATGGCTCGATATGTGGCCGCAGTGGATCAAGGCACCACCAGCACCCGCTTCATGATCTTCGATCACGGCGGCAAAGTGGTTGGCGTCGATCAAAAGGAACATGAGCAGATTTACCCCAAGCCCGGCTGGGTGGAGCACAACCCGATGGAAATCTGGGAGCGCACTCAGGAGGTGATCGAGGGTGGGTTGAAGCGAGCCGGCGTCTCGGCCTCGAACCTCGCCGCTGTCGGCGTCACCAATCAGCGCGAGACTACAGTTGTCTGGGAAAAGGACACGGGCAAGCCTGTGCACAACGCTCTCGTCTGGCAGGACACGCGCACCGACCAGATTTGCAACAAGCTGGCCAGGTCCGGCGGACAAGACCGCTTCCGCAAGAAGGTCGGACTGCCGCTGGCCACTTACTTCTCCGGGCCCAAGATCAAATGGATTCTGGACAACGAGAAGGGTGCCGCTGCTCGCGCCAAGAATGGCGAGCTGCTCTTCGGCAACATTGACACGTGGTTGATCTGGAATCTCACGGGCGGGCCGAACGGCGGCGTGCACGTCACCGACGTCTCGAACGCCAGCCGCACCATGCTGATGAACCTCAACACGCTGGACTGGGACAACGACATCCTCAAGATCATGGGCGTCCCGCGCGCCATGCTGCCGCAGATCCGGCCCTCCAGCGAAGTGTACGGCTCGGCGACCGGGGCACTGAAAGGCATTCCCGTTGCAGGCGACCTCGGCGACCAGCAGGCTGCGCTCTTCGGACAAACTTGCTTCTCGCCGGGCGAGGCCAAGAACACTTACGGCACGGGCTGCTTCATGCTAATGAACACCGGCCACAAGCCCGTGCAGTCCAAGAACGGCCTGCTTACCACGCTGGCGTACAAGATCGGAGCGGAGAAAGCCGTTTACGCCCTGGAAGGCTCCATCGCCATCACGGGCGCGCTGGTGCAGTGGCTGCGCGACAATCTTGGCATGATTGAGAAGTCGGCGGACGTGGAAGTGCTGGCCAAGACGGTCGAGGACAGCGGCGGGATCTACTTCGTGCCCGCGTTCTCCGGCCTGTTCGCACCGTACTGGATGAACGACGCGCGCGGCGTGATCGTGGGCATGACGGGCTACGTGAACAAGGGCCACATCGCCCGCGCCGCGTTGGAAGCCACGGCGTTCCAGACCCGCGAGGTGCTCGACGCCATGAACAAGGACTCAGGCGTCAAGCTCAAGAACCTCAAGGTGGACGGCGGCATGGTCTTCAACGACCTGCTCATGCAGTTCCAGGCGGACGTATTGGGCGTTCCCGTCATCCGCCCGACCGTCGCCGAGACGACCTCGCTCGGCGCGGCATACGCCGCCGGTCTCGCGGTCGGCTTCTGGAAGAAGGTCGAAGACCTGCGCGCCAACTGGGGCAAGGACAAAGAGTGGAAGCCGAGCATGAAATCCGCCGAGCGCGAAAAGAAATACACGGGCTGGAAGAAAGCGGTGACGCGGGCGTTTAAGTGGGTGGAATAGAAGCGGAGGGGAACTGGCAGCGGATGAGCCGGTCAGTCATATAGGGGAACCGGAAACTACACACACTAGGCACCGGCGTTGGAGAGGGTTCTTGGAAACCGCGCGACAGGACCTTGAGGCTGCGCTGGAGGAGAGACATGTCGACTCATTGGCCTGGGCGATGACCTGCTGTTACGGCAGTCGCAGCGATGCTGAGGACGTGCTTCAGAGTACTTACCTCAAGATCCTCGAAGGGCGCGCTGTGTTTGGCGGCCGCTCGAGCTTCAGGAGCTGGCTATTCGGCGTCATACGGCGGACTGCCGCGGAACACAGGCGATGGGCGGTGGCTTGGACGAATGTGGAGCAATCGAGGCCTGGAGGATCTGCAGCTCAAAGATCCGTCACCGGATTCCGCGATGGTTCTGGTTCGGTCCGAGACAGCGGCTCGGCTGACGAGCGCACTGGCCTCACTGGCGCGGAGGCAGCGCGAAGTGCTGCATCTGGTGTTCTATCAGGACCTCACCATCGAGGAGGCGGCCGTCGCGTTGGGTATCTCCGTTGGAACAGCGCGCACGCATTACGAGCGTGGAAAATCTCGGCTGCGCGCAAGACTCGGATTGGAGAGTGATGCATGAGGACGGAAGACACGGATTCGGATCTGCGAGAGATTTTCTCGGTGTTGAAGGAGGAGCATCGCCAGCTCGGGACTTCATTCCGGGCGGTCCTCGAGCGGTCGCGCTCAAGAAGGCGCGAAACGTCTCGCAGGTGGGTTGCCGCCGCTTCGCTTGCCGCGGCCGGGGCGGTCATAGCCATCACACTCGTGAACACGATCAACCGTGCGAACCCGGAACCCTGGATGCATCCGACTCTGTCGGCGTCCAGTTGGCGTGCGCCAACGGACTTTCTGCTGGAGACGCCGGGGCGCCACCTGCTTCGCGGCATCCCGTCGCTGGGATTCCCGACAGACTGGCCATTGCCGGCCGCGCCAGGCGGTACGGCCGCTGACTCCAATCGCACACGCCTTGATCGGAGGATGCAATCGTGACGCGTGTCTCGCGTTTCGCGCTAGCGTTCACCTGCAGCGCGTCCGCCTTGCTTCTTGCCGCGCCCGTGGCCGCGCAGGGAAACCCGGATGACCTGTTTGGCAGACATCTCTTTCCACCAGAGCTCGTCATGCAGAACCAGCAGAGCATCGGGCTGAGTCCGAAGCAGCGGACCGACATGACGCAAGCCATTCAGGAGGTCCAGTCGCGAGTCGTGGATGTTCAGTGGCGCATGCAGGAGGAGGCTCAGAAGCTCGCCGCATTGTTGGAAAAAACCTCGCCGAACCAAACAGATGTGCTTGCGCAGGTGGACCGCGTTCTCGACGTCGAGCGAGAGATCAAAAGGGCGCACATGGCAATGCTCGTCCGAATCAAGAATCTACTTACGGCCGAACAGCAGACGATGCTGCGCTCGCTGCGGTGATTGACCAGCTGGCACGCATCAGGGGGACAGCTAGGCAAAGAATCATGACTGGAGAAGAACAACATGCTGATATCCGCTAGAAAACTTCGCTCTTCATCCTTGTTGTTGGTTCTGGCCGTCGCAGCCTGCTCGGATGGGGATGGCACCGGACCTCAGAGGGCCGCACGATTCGACGCTGAACGCGCAGCCTCTGACTTTCGCGCCATGGATGGTCTACTTGGCAGCGCGAGCTGGGAAAGTTTCAAGGTCATGAGCCCGAGATTCGACCTGTCTTCCAGCGGTAATTCTTCCGTCGATAGGTCGAGACTCATCCCTGCAGCCGTCGCCCAACGTCTTCTAGACGCGGGGAGGAGTGGCGCGTGGGTTGGTAGCGTTGCGTCGCCGCGCTTGCCGCAGTCTGCGCTCGGAAAGACCTATGTTTTCGACGTGAACCTCCATCGCTACGTGCCGGCAGCTGACCGAATCGGGGCTCCGGCAAACGGCGTCAGGTTCATCCTCTACGCGGTCAACCCGATAACGCATGAGCCGATCATCGACGTGGAGGTGGGCCACGCGGATCTGCTCGATATCGGTGCTGCACGGCCCAGTGGCATCGGTTTGCGCCTTCTCGTGGTGTCACAGGGGCAAACGTTTCTGGATTACACCGTCTTCCTCGACGGGTCGGAGACGGCAGGTTCGCTCTCAGCGGCGGGATTCCTCACGGATGGCGCGACACGTCTCGAGTTCCAGATCATGGCGCGTGGAAGGAACGTCGGCTCGACAGCCATGATGGATATCGATTTCCACTTCGAGATTCCGGATCGCGGGTTCAGCGCGACAGGAAAGCTAGAGGGTACACACAGCCTGACAGGCGAGACACAGCGCGTGAATCTCGCTGTGCGAACCGGACAAACTACGATCGGCTATTCGGTGTCAGGAAACAGCCAGGTCGTAGACGCCACCATTCTGGTAGACGGGCAGGTCTTTGCGACAGTGCGGGGTGACCATCGGAATCCGGTCATTCTCGGTGCCGGCGGGCGCCAGCTGACTGCAGAGGAAGTCAAAGCTCTGGGGCGACTGGTTCAGCTCGCTGGAGAGGTGTTCGAGATCTTCGGCCACCTGTTGCGGCCGGTGGAGATGATTCTCCTTTTGAGCACAATACCGTAGACAAGAGAAGCGGCTGTAGGGTGTGGCGTTGACCGGCTACCCTAAACCGCCTCTACCCGAGCTGTCACTCCACTACTTCGAAACGCGCCTCGAGCACATCGGCCGAGCTCGTGCCGACGTACACCGTGAACCACCCTGGCTCTACGATCGGCTTCATCTCCGGCCCCAAAAACTCGAGGTCATCGCGATCGAGAGTGAACGTCACCGTGCGCCGCTCACCGGGAGCGAGCGTGATGCGGCGGAAGCCGCGGAGCGCCTTGACCGGGCGGGTGAGGGTGGCAACGTCGTCGCGAAGGTAGAGCTGCACCACCTCGTCGCCGGCACGCGAGCCGCTGTTCGTGACATCTACGCTCACGATGATCGAGTCTGCGGCGCGGATGCGTGGTGTGCTCAGCCGCAGACGGTCGTACGAGAACGTTGTGTAGCTGAGCCCGTGCCCGAACGGAAAGAGCGGCGTCCAGTGTACGTCTATGTACCGCGACGTGTACTGATCTTCCGCGCTCGGCGGCCGTCCGGTGTTCTTGTGGTTGTAGAAGATCGGCACCTGGCCAACCGTGCGCGGGACGGTCACCGGAAGCTTGCCGCTGGGACTGTGGTCGCCGAAGAGCACGTCCGCGATCGCGGGCCCCGCTTGCACGCCGGGAAACCATGCTTCGACGATGGCGGAGATGCTGTCGGCGAACCAAGGGATGGATAGCGGCCGCCCATTCATCAACACGACGACCGCCGGCTTGCCGGTCGCGCGTATCCGCTGCGCGAGTCGCTGCTGAACGCCCGGCAGATCGAGCGACGTGCGATTGCGCGCCTCCGCGCTCATGCTCGGGTGCTCGCCCAGCAAGAGGATCACTGCATCGGCCTGCCGCGCAATGCGGACCGCCTCGGCAAACCCGCTCGTATCCGCCCCTTCGTAATCCGCGCCCTTCGCGTGCAACACGCGCGTACGAGGAGACACGGCCTGCCGAATGCCGGCCAGCACGGTCACGACATCCTCGGCGCGGCCGACGGCAGACCAATTGCCCAACATCGCCTGTGCGTCGTCCGCCAGCGGCCCGATCACGGCGATCGTCGCCAGATCCTTTCGCAATGGAAGAGCGCCGCCCGCATTCTTGAGGAGGACGAACGACTTTCGGGCGAGGGCGCGGGCTTCGGCGAGGTGCGCCGGGGTGAGGGTGCGGGCGCGCTCCCGCTCCGGGTCGTTGTAGCGGTACGGATCGTCGAACAGCCCGAGCTTGTACTTCGCGCGCAGTACCCGTCTGACCGCCTCGTCGACCAGCGCCTCGGGGACCGTGCCGTCGCGCACGAGCGAAGGGAGCTTCCGCACGTAGATTCGGCTGACCATGTCGACATCGACGCCGGCGCGCAGCGCGATGGCGCCTGCCGCGGCGCTGTCGGCAGCGACGCCGTGCCGGATCAGCTCCATGACACCCGTGTAATCAGCCACGAGCACGCCGTCGAATCCCCACTCACCGCGCAGGACGTCGCGGATGAGGTATCGGTGGGCGTGCATCGGTACGCCGGAGATCTCGTTAAAAGCGGCCATCACCGACTGTGCTCCCGCCTTGACCGCTGCCTCGAACGGTGGCAGGTAGATCTCGCGCAGCGTGTGTTCGGAGATGTCGGCGGGGTTATAGTCGCGCCCCGCCAAAGCGCCGCCGTAGGCAGCGAAGTGCTTTGCCGTGGACAGTAGGGTGTTGTCGGCGGCGAGGTCGCTCCCCTGGAATCCGCGCACGCGCGCCGCGGCCATCAACGAGCCGAGGTAGGGATCCTCTCCGGAGCCCTCGACGATTCGACCCCACCGCGGATCGCGCGCGATGTCCACCATGGGGGCATACGTCCAGGTTACTCCGTCCGCGGTCGCCTCGGTGGCGGCGATGCGCGCAGCACGCTCCACCGCATCGACGTCCCAGCTCGCCGCCTCTCCCAGCGGAACGGGGAAGATCGTACGGTAGCCATGAATGACGTCGTGCGCGAAGATCAGCGGGATCTTGAGTCGGCTCTGCTCGACCGCAACACGCTGCAGCGTTCTCGTGTGAGCGGCGCCGCGCACGCTGAGAAAGGAGCCGATGCTGCCGGCGCGGATCTCGTCTTCGGTGCCGGCGCGCGCCTCCGGGCCCGTAGACGCGTCTGGGCCACCAGGCTGATTGAGCTGTCCGAGCTTCTCCTCGATGGTCATGAGCGCGAGGATGGAATCCACCAACCTATCCATCCGAGGATCGCCGGCGCGCGGCGCGGCGGCCGGAGCTCTATCCGGTACCGCGGGGGTGCGGGCTGGGGCTGGAGACGGCGCCTCGGGAGCTGGGCGACACCCGCCGGCCACAATGACGAACGTCATGCACACAAGGCGTGACCAGCACGCCAGACCCGCTTTCACGGGTGCGCCGAGACGACCAGACGTTATCGTCATCACGAGAGTGCGATGACTAGCCGGTCCAAGCGCCGCGAGTCGTGTCATACGGTCCCCCCGTCGTGGAGGAGGAGCCTGCGGACTACGATGCTGTTCGGTATAGGAATCTCAATCGCGGCGGTAGGGGTAGGCAAGCGTGGGAAACGACATGATCGATGACTCCCTGGTGGATGGGTCGATCCCCGCGCACGCGGGGGAAACCGGATCGCAGCTGCTGGATTCGGCGCTCTAATACGGTCGATCCCCGCGCACGTAGGGGAAACAGGCCGACGCCGTCGTCTCCTGGAAGGCCGGCCACACGAACCGATGGCGCGAGCACACGGCGCTGAAGATCCACGCGCGGAAGCGCCGCCGTTTCCCGAACAGATACGGCTCGAGCGCGCCGACCCAACCGGATCGAGTTGCACCTCTTGCCGTGGCTCTGCGTCGGCGACGGGGATGGTGCGTTTCGCTCGACCATAGCCCAACTCCGCGATCGCAAAGCGATGCAAGGTCGCGTAGGGCACGTCGACGCCTTGCCGCAGCGGCAGGCGTCGCAGCTTCGAGAGCTTGACCTGTTTGAGCTTCTCGTCGATGAAGGCGCGCTGCTCGACGCACCGCTCCCAGCCCTCGCCGTGCGGTCGGCCGGTGCCGCGCTTGAGCGCGACGAGGACGGCCTCGAGGTGCGCATCGGTGAGCGGCTCGCCAGGCTGCGGGCTGGGGCTCAGGCCCTGCGCGGCGGCGAGCGTGCTGTACCGGCGGACCGTCTTGCGATCCAGCCCGAGCGTCTCAGCGATCCGTTTCTTTGGAACGGCGGCCAGCCAGAGACGCAGGACGTCTTTGACGTCGATCATCCGAACCTCGCAATATGGCATCGGCTCCCTCCTGCCGCCATGGGCTGGGACTCGAGAGCTAGGGTGTCACGCGGTCGCGAGGTGGGGATAGTTTTGAGAAACTCAGTCGATGGTGGGGAAAGGTTCTGAGAAACACCCCTCAGAGTGTCCCTACCTTTTGAGAACCCACACCTGGATTCGTCAAGCACTCCGGACGAATCTTATCTGTCCCCGCTCTCGCTACTTCTTCGATCGCGGGGCAAGGCACTGGTCGGATTCCCTACAAGGTCGCGTGCGTGCGCGAAGACCAAATGGGTGCCGGCGGGACTCGAACCCGCATCCCGGTCTGGCCGCCAAGAACTTCGACGTGGGAATCGAACCCACTCGACCAGCCTCCGGTAGGAACCTGTTCCCGGCACCCGTGTCAACGATAACTCGTTTCAAGATCCGGTGGTGGCAAATTCGATTCGTAGCTAAGGGAAAATCTCACCTCACCCTCGGTGAGCACCTCTGAATTCAGCAAACACCGCCACTCCTTCCGGAACTTCTTCAGCGTGAGCACCGCGACCGTACCCCTCTTTTCGCCTCGCGAGCGGTACCTGACTCGATAGACGACGTGCGCGTGCCGGCCTTCAACGACAACCCCTAGAATCGTCCTCACCGCGCTCCGCGCGCCTTCCCGCGTCCGCCACGCGGCTTCGAGAAATCGGCGGAGTACGAGCTTCGAGTCGAGCCTTGCCAGTTTGTCCGCGGCATCGGTTTCATGAATTCGCGCGACGCCAGATTCGTGAGCGATCGACCGCTCGAATTCCAGGAACATCACTTGCTCCGCGCGAAACGCGCGTGCGGCGGCGGGCTCGACGAGCGATGCGAACGCGACCACGTCCTTTCCATCCACTGCCCGAAGCACTTGCCTGGCTGTGGAAATGGCATCGGCCAGAATTACCCGTGACTTCATCGCCGAGACGGCGTTCCGTCGTCACTCCGGAGATCCTACATAAGACCCCTGTAGAAAACTCAGCCGTGAACGCACCCCACCCCGCGCTGCACACCACTGCGCCTCGTGCGTGGTTTGACCCTCCTCCTGATACTCCGAATTGCCCTGTGTAATACCCGACTTGCGCCCCGAAACGATAGCCTGTCGAGGCAAGCGTCATGTTCCACAGCTCAGTGCCCATACTGCCCTGGTAGTTGAAGGCTACCGAAGACGGACATCCAACAGCATTGAACCCGGATCCTGCAATCGCATGGACGAGAGCGTGATCGGTACGTATCGAGCGATGTGAGAGTCGCGATTTGCGTTGCGTTGGGGGTGCGCGG
>JALZIF010000115.1 GCA_030860435.1 Gemmatimonadota bacterium
ATGACGACGACCACGCTATCCGCCCCGGCCGAGCAGTTTACGATCTCCGTCGAGCCACGTGGCAGTTCGGGGGGCGCTATCAGGATGCGGTGGGAGATGCGGGAGATGGCGGTCGCTTTCACGGTCAAGTAGATCGATGCGACTCACGCGTTACTTCCTGCAGGGCCTAGCTCTGCTAGCGCCGCTGGTGATTACGCTCTACGTGTGCTGGCTCGTCTTCACGTGGATCGACCAGTGGCTCGGCTTCCCCATCCCCGGCGTTGGATTCCTGGTGACGATCGCGCTCGTCACCCTCGTTGGCTTCCTCGCCTCTAACCTGCTCACGCGCAGCCTCGTCGCGGTGGTCGAGAGGGTGATGACGCGGCTCCCGTTCGTCAGGCTGCTCTACACGTCCACGAAGGACCTACTCAACGCGTTCGTGGGGGAGCGGCGGCGCTTCGACACGCCGGTTCTTGTGACGCTGGGACCGGGGAATCCGTTGCGGGCGTTCGGCTTTGTCACCCAGCAGTCGCTGGTGCAGCTCGGGATCGACGGGCACGTGGCGGTCTACGTTCCGCAGTCATACAACTTCGCCGGGAATCTGATCGTCTGTCCCGCCGGACATGTGGCGCGCCTCGACGTGGAGAGCAGCGACATGATGGCGTTCATCGTGAGCGGCGGCGTGACCGGCCTCGCGCTGCGGGGATCGGCCGTCAGGCAGCAACCGCCGGCTTTCCCGACCGTCTAGCGCGTAAGCGCTACTTGACTGGTCGTCATTCCCCCCCGGAGCGCGGGACGCCGACGTCGCGCATCCACTGCCGCACGCGCACCAGCTCGGAGTCGAGCGCGTCGAGCAACGCCGGGACCGGTGCGAGCTCGAGCGCTGACGCCGCGCGCTCGACGCGCTCGGCCAGGTCTCTCATCTCGTAGGCGCCGAGCTGCCGGCAGTTCGACTTCATAGAGCGCGCCGCCAGCTTGATCACGGCGAAGTCCCCGCGTTCCGAGCCCTCGCGCGCTGCTGCGAGGCGGAGCGGGATGGTCTCCAGGAAGAGCGCGACCATGTCGCGGACGAGCGGCTCCCCGCCGAGTCGGCGCAGCCGTTCGAGCGCCGCGGCATCGCAAGCGATCGCGTGCTCGTCTGTCTGGCGGGTCATTCTATCGTTCCTCCGAGCGTTACAACCCTCGGGGACGCTCCTGAACTGGCACTCCCCCCCTCTTTGGGAGACGACCTGAGCGCCGCCGGTGTCACGGTGGTGCGAGGAAGAGAGAGCAATCCGAACGTTGCGGGTTGCGGGTTGCGGGTTGCGGGTTGCGGATTGCAGGGTGCGGACTTCACCACACCCTCGTCACGCGGCGGTCCGGGCCCGATATTCTTCGCGATCTTCACCGTCGACCGACAACATCATGACCATCCGTTATCGCTCCGCCTGGTTCATCGCGCTCACGCCGCTCGTGAGCGCCACGGCGATCCCAGCGCAGCAGGCCCCCTCGCCTCCCCTTCCGATCCGCGGCTTCCCGGCCGGCGCCATCGCCGACCAGGTCCGGCGCGAGGCGCAGATGCGTGCCGTGCCGAGCGCGGACTCGCTCCGGGCACGGATGCGTCTCTTGAGCGAGCACCCGCACGAGGCTGGAACGGACCGCTCGCGCCGCGTCGCCGAACTGATCGTCACGAAGTTCCGTGGCGCCGGGCTCGACGCGCGCATCGAGCAGTTCGAGGCGCTGCTCCCGCGCCCGATCGAGCGGCGGCTCGAGCTGGTCGCCCCTGAACCCTTCGTTGCGTCACTGGCGGAGAAACCGGTCCCCGGCGACAAGGACGCGAACGACGCCAACCAGCTCCCGACCTACAACGCCTTCTCACCGGATGGCGATGTGACGGCGCCGCTCGTTTTCGTCAACTACGGCGTGCCTGACGACTACCGGGTGCTGGACAGCCTCGGCGTGAGCGTGAAGGGGAAGATCGTTATCGCGAAGTACGGCCGCTCGTGGCGCGGCATCAAGCCAAAGCTCGCCGCCGAGCGCGGCGCGGTGGGATGCATCATCTACTCGGACCCGAAGGACGACGGCTACTACATCGACGACGTTTACCCCAAGGGGCCAATGCGCCCGTGGCACGGCGTTCAGCGCGGGAGCGTGATGGACATGCCGGTCCACCCGGGCGATCCACTCTCGCCGGGCTGGGGGTCGGAGCCGGGCGCACGCAGATTGGCGATCAGCGAGACAAAGACGATCGAGCGGATTCCGGTCCTCCCGATCAGTTACGAGGATGCACTACCGCTTCTCCGGAACATCGGCGGGCCGGTGGCACCCGAGGCATGGCGCGGCGCGCTGCCAGTCACCTACAAGCTCGGGAACGACTCGGCGATGGTCCGCCTGACGCTGAAGTTCGACTGGAAGACGCGCCCGCTCTACAACGCCGTCGCGCGAATCCCGGGAGCGCTGTCGCCCGACCAAGTCATCATGTACGGCAACCATCACGACGCGTGGGTGAACGGCGCACAGGACCCGATCTCCGGCATGGTCGCGGTAGAGGAGACCGCGCGCGCACTCGGCGCTCTCCTGAAGACCGGGTGGCGCCCGGCGCGGACAATCATTCTCGCCGGATGGGATGGGGAGGAGTGGGGGCTCATCGGCTCCACCGAGTGGGCGGAGAAGCACCGGGAGATGCTGACGCGGAGCGCCGTCGCCTACCTGAACACCGATAGCAACGACAAGGGGTGGCTCGGCGTTGGCGGGTCGCACTCGCTGCAGGCGTTCATGTACGAGGTCGCGCGCGACGTGCAGGACCCCGTCCGCCGGACGAGCGTTCTCGACGCCGCGCTGGAACGCCGGCGGCAATCTCAGGCCGCGCCAGCACCCGCGGCTCGGCCGGCGGGGCCACAGCCGGTGACGCCGGACACGAGCAACCTCGCCGCCGCTGAGCGTGCGCGCGCCCGCGCAGACACTGGCCGCCGCCTCACGCCAAGCGACTCGCTTCTCGAACGGGAGCAGCGGCGCATCCGCGGGGAGCGGCACCCCGTAGCGGGGTGGCCCGAGCTGCGAGCGGCGGTTGACACCGCCTGGACGATCGGGGCACTCGGCTCCGGGTCCGATTACACTGTATTCATCGACCACGTCGGCGTCGCGTCGCTCAACGTGGGCTACGGCGGCGACTCGCGCGCGGGTGTGTATCACTCGATGCACGACACCTTCGACTTCTACACCCGTTTCCTGGACACCTCCTTCGTGTACGGCGTCGCGCTGGCGCAGACCGCTGGAACGACCCTTCTCCGCCTCGCCGACGCACCGGTGCTCCCCTTCGAGTTCACGGGCGTCGCCCGGACGTACCGCACTTACGTCGAGGAGATCGAGGAAGGCGCCAAGCAGAACGAGGCGCTTCGCGCGCTCGATCTGTCAGCGGTGCGCACCGCCTTGGACGGGCTGCAGCGAGCCGCTGAGCAGTACGAGGCGGCGCTCGTTCGGCTCGACGCGATGCCCACGCGGGACGTGAGGCAGCGGTGGGCACGCCTCGCCCCGGTGAATCGCACGCTTTATCAGACCGAGCGCGCCCTCACGGATCCGCGCGGTCTCCCCGGCCGCGACTGGTTCCGCCACCTGATCTACGCGCCGGGCTTCTACACCGGTTACGGCGTGAAGACGATGCCCGGAATCCGCGAGGCGGTGGAGGACAAGCCGGATCTGGCCGTCGCGCAGCGTGAGGCAGCGCGCGTCGTTGCCGCGATCGACCGAATGGCGGCGCAGGTAGCTGCGGCGGCAGAGGGGTTGGAGAGGGCGCTGCGGTGAGGGGGGTGGGAGCTGAATGCTGCTTGCTGCTTGCTGCTTACTAACTGATTACTGCGTCTTGCCGAGTACTCAGCACTCAGCACTCAGCACTCAGCACTCAGCAAGCAGCAAGCAGCAACAGCAAGCAGCAAGCAGTAAGCAGTAAGCAGTAAGCAGTAAGCAGCCCTCACGGCTTCCGGATGTCCCGAACACCCTCCCGGATGTCCCGTCGGTCCTCCCGGACGTCGCCGCGGCCTTCCCGAACGTCGCGCCGGCTCTCGCGGACCTCACGAACGCCTTCGCGAATATCCCTCTTGGTCGCGTCCGGGTCGCGGAGGTCGCGCCGCAGTTCACGCTTGTCCTGGCGCAGCTCCCGCTTATCGCGACCGAGCTCGCGCTTGTCCTGTCGGAGCTCGCGGACATCCCGCTTGAGCTCCCGCCTATCGCGCGCGTCGGCCACGTGCTCCCTCGCGTGCGCCTTCGCCCTCGCGGAACTAACGGTCTGCGCGTCCGCCGCCGCCACGCCGACCAGCATCACCGCACCGAGTACCGAGATTCGACTGCGAAACGTAGGTCCCTCCGTCGTTGGTGTTTCGTTTGATCGCCCGAGGTCACCGACCGCGCGTCGTGCGCGTTTGCTCAGGGAGACGGAGGGAAGCGAACGGCGTTAATGGCGTCAAGCAAAGTGGAACGAATTGTGACAGGGTGACACCAATTACACCAGCGAGCGAATCCAGCCTCCGTCCACGGCGACGGATTGGGCGGTGATGTAGCTGGCGCGCTCGGAGGCGAGAAAAGCGGCGAGGGCGGCAAGCTCGCGCGGCTCGCCGAGCCGGCGCATCGGAATCTGAGCCTCCCATCGCGCTCGTACGGCCGCCGGCGCGACGCCCTCGGTCTTGGCAGCCGTCACGGCGAGCTGGTCGACGCGTTCCGTGCGGGTATAACCGGGAAGGAGGTTGTTCACCGTGATCCCGAACGGCGCGACCTCGTTGGCGAGCGTGCGCGCGAAGCCGGTGACCGCGGCTCGCAGGCTGTTCGACAGCATCAGGTTGTCCACCGGCTGCTTGACGGCGATCGAGGTGACGTTGAGGATGCGTCCCCACCGACGCTCCTTCATCCCCGGAAGCACGATCCGCGTCAGCTCGACGACGCTCCGCAACGTCAGGCTGAACGCCGCCTCCCACGCTTCCCCCCCATGCTGCTCGAACGTTCCCGCGGGCGGGCCACCCGCGTTCGTGACAAGGACATCGACCCGGCCGAACCGTTCCATCGCCGTCGCCGCGACTCGTTCCACTCCCTCGGGGCGTGACACGTCCGCCGCGACTGCGATGATATCCACGCCGGTGCTCGCCGCGATCTCGTCGCGGGCCGCGGCAAGCGGGCCCTCGCCCCGCGCGCAGATAATGAGCGACACCCCTTCCGCCGCCAGCTCTTCGGCGATCGCGCGGCCGAGCCCACGGCTCGCGGCCGCTACGAGCGCCACCTTACCGCGCAGACCCAGCTCCATTCCGCTATCTCCGCAGGTAGGCGTCCGTCTTGTCCAGCCAGTCCTGGCGCGGCGGGCTGAATATGTCCACGTCAAGCGTGTCCTCCAGCGCCTCCGCCTTGTGCGGGAGGTTCGATGGGATGTGCAGCACTTCGCTCGCCGCCACGACAAGCTCCTCGGACTCGTCCTCTCCCAGCCAGAACCGGAGCGACCCCTCGAGGATGTAGGTCAACTGCTCGTTCTCGTGCGCGTGCCGGGGAACGATGCACCCTTTCTTGAGGAAGACGTGCGCGAGCATCATCCGATCGCCCGTGATGAGCTTGCGGTCGAGCAGCGAGGAGACCCGCTCGCGCGGGACGTCATCCCAGCGGTAAAGGGTGGCTTTCACCCCAGCCTCGCGTCGAGTTGCAGCTCGACGTTCCCCTTCAATGCCTGTGAGACGGGGCAGCCATCCTTGGTCGCGGCGGCGATCCGCTGGAAGGTTGCGTCGTCGACGTTAGGCGCCTGGGCGCGGACGGTGAGCTTCATTGTCGTGATCTTGAAGCCGTCGCCGACCTTTTCGACGGTGCATGCGGCTCGCGTCTCGACCCGTGTTGACGGGGTCCCGTTCTTCTCGAGCGCCCCGCTCAGCGCCATGCTGAAGCAGGCCGCCTCGGCGGCCGCCAGGAGCTCCTCCGGATTCGATCCGCCGGCCTGCTCGAATCGCGACCCGAACGAGTACGCGCCGCCGATTCCCGACTCCTCTCCCTTGTAGCTTCCCTTCCCTCCCTTGAGCCCTCCCTCCCACGTTGCGCTGGCGTTTCGCGTCGGCATTGGTCCGCCTTGGGTTGGGGTACGTCGATCGAGTCTTACTTGGCGTTTATGAAATTACGCGCTCCGAACTCAGGAAGCACGGCCATGTGGCTAGACAGTCGGCTCTTGTGTTGCATGTCATATATTAGTGTGTTACAATGATCCATGGACACGACCATCCGAAACCTGGACGAGCGGCTGTACCGCCGAATGCGGGCGCGAGCGCTGGCGGCCGGAATGACGGTCGGGGAAGCATTGAACGAGGCAATGCGCGCGTATCTGGCTCTGCCCGATTGCGCGAAAACATCAAGCCTGCGGGACCTGGTGCCGGAACCCTACCCCACAGGTAACGAACGCCTGAGCGAGGACATCGACGCGCACGTCTATGGCGCGTGAGCGGATCAAGGCGATCGTCGTCGACTCGAGTTTCCTGATTGCCTATCACAACACTCGCGACGTACACCATGCGGCCGCCGCACGCGCGATGGTGCACCTCCCCGCTGGCAAGTGGGGCCGCGTCCTGCTTCTGGAGTATGTCTTCCTCGAGGTTGTGACGGTGTTGCTCCTCCGACGCGGGCATGATGTCGCGGTCGAGGTTGGGACGCGGTTGCTCGCGGCCGAAGAGATTGATTTCGTCCCCTGCTCCGAGCTGTTTCTCGACACGCTCGAGGCGTTCCGCACGCAGCCCACAGGCGCGCTGAGCTTCGTTGACGCCGCCGTGGCCGCGGCGGCACGCGCCCGAGCAGGAGGCTACGTCGCCACGTTTGACGCCGATTTCCGCGAGCTATCCGGCGTCACAGTGATTCCTTGAGAAGCTGACGACCCGGAGCTGGCGGTCCGTTTCATCCAGGGCGCCTTCGCGCCGTCTTCGCGGCATCAAGAGGAACCACGGTAATCTGGCGCATTGTGCGCTAACCGGGCCCCCGCTCCACCGCCGTCACTTCACGGACCAGTCGGTGGACAGCTCGACAGTCCCCCACGCCAGCCGCAGCTCCCCGCGAGCGACGCCGGGCGCCCTTGACGGTATCAGCCACATCGACAGGCTCTCGATCGGCGCCACGAGCGCACGCTGGCGCAGGTCGATCCGCGCCACGTCGTTGGCGGTGTCGTACGGCGTCTCCGACTGCGCGACGATCTTCTGAATGACGAGTTTCCACCCGGCGCGGCTCGGCAGCGTGTGGAGCGAGTACTTACCCTTGGGTACCGTCGCTCCGCCGATGATGATATCCACATCGGTCTCGAGCGTGGTTGCTTCGTTCGCGCCCGTCCGCCACGGCCTGTCATACGGCACCAGGCTGTCAGAGTGCAACATACGGCCGCGCAGGTGCGGTTGGCCGTAATCCAGCCGGATCGTCATCGGCTGCGCGCCTTCGGGGGCCTGCCCCTCTGGATACGTGAGCGTGACCGCGCTCGTCGCGCGGGTGCTCGGCGCAGGTTGCAGGGCCGCTTGAGCTGGTAGGCTCGCGGCACAGGCGATGGTAAGCGCGACGGCGGTGAAAGTGTATCGCATTTGAGATGGGGTGTGAGGTGAGCTGATCCTCGCATGCGCCGTACCGTGACCGCGCGAGGTCGAGCGAGATATTACGCGGGGGCGCAGGCCGGGCGCCAGGGTTCCGCTCGGCGACAATCTTATTGGAACTCGGCGTCATCCCGCCCGCATCGAGCAGCAGTGCGCAGAGAGCCCCTCGCATCCCGGCGTCCGTCCTGCGAAGTTTCACCGCATGCCGGCCGACACGCAGCAGCTCCCGCCATCGATTGCGCGCGTTCTCGAGCGGTTCCGCACGCTGCCGCGCGAGGACAAGATGCAGCTCCTCGTCCAGTATTCCAGGAAGCTCGAGCCCCTCCCCGAGCGCTTCCGGGCGTTGGACCGCGCCGCATTCACCGTGCCCGAGTGCCAGACGCGCGTCGACATCTTCTCCGACGTGCGCGACGGCATGGTCCACTACTACGCCGATCTAGACGCTCGTCAGTCCCCGACCATCGCCGCCTTTCTCGCGATCGTCTTCTCCGCCGTCAACGACCACCCCCCCGCGACGACGCTCGCGATTCCGACGGACTTCGTGCCCCAAGTGATGGCGAACATCGGTCTCGCCGCCCGCGAAGTGGGCCTCACGGCGATCGTCGCCAGACTGAAGAGGTATGCTGGGGAGGCAGCGGCGGAGGTGGGAGGGGAAGGGGGAAATGGGAAGTGGGGAAGGGGGCTAAGTTCGACGCACAAGCATGAATAGAAAGTAGACAATCCGCCACGCTCGACGCTCGACGCTCCACGCTCCACGCTCCACGCTCAACGCTCAACGCTCAACGCTCAACGCTCAATGCCCGACATCACTATCACCATCCGCAAAGACGGGCCGTACCGCGTCGAGATCCCCGAGGGGATGACGTTGGCGCTCGTGGACCACGAGGGGAACCCGGTCGCCATGCCGGGGCCGCGGTTTTCGCTCTGCCGGTGCGGCGCCTCGACGAAGAAGCCGTTCTGCG
>JALZIF010000162.1 GCA_030860435.1 Gemmatimonadota bacterium
CCCTTGGCGCGCGGCCTTGATCAGCGTCCCACCGCATGTCAGCTCGATGTCGTCGCGGTGGGCCGCGATGGCCAGGATGTCGACCGTGGTCATGGGTCGGGAAGGTACCAGTGACAGGGGAAGAGGGAAGAGGGAAGGGGAAGAGGGTCTGCCGCACTCTTCCCCTTCCCACTTCCCTCTCCCCTCTCTACTCGTGATGCAGGGCTTCAATCGGGTCGAGCCGCGCCGCGCGGCTCGCCGGGAGAAGCCCGAATACGAGGCCGATTCCGACTGACACGGCTACCGCCACCGCCGTCGACCAGAGGGGGACCGCGGCGTCGATGCTCATCAGGCGGGTCACGAGCTGGGCGAACGTCAGCCCGAGCGCGATCCCGATAAAACCTCCGACCCCGGTCAGCGTCGCGGCCTCGACGAGGAACTGAAGGAGGATGTCGCTGCGCCGCGCTCCCACTGCTTTCCGGAGGCCTATCTCCCGCGTTCGTTCCGTCACGGAAACCATCATGATGGCCATCACGCCGATTCCGCCCACCATGAGCGCGACACTGGAAAGCACGATCATCACGAGGAAGAACACTCCCGTGAGCTGGTTGAAGATGTCGAGGATCTGGTCCTGCGCGATGAGGTCGAAGTTGTTTCGATCGGCGGGCCGGAGGTTGCGCATCTTGCGCAGCGTAACGGTCACGGCGTCCTGCGCCTCCGTGACGGGAACGCCAGGCCGCGGCTTGACAACGATCCAGAGCGCGTTGGTCCGGTCGATCGTGAACTGGTGGTCTGCCATCGCGAAGGGAACGACAGCCCCGACCTGCTGTCCTGGCGGCTCGAAGATGTTCGCGGCGGGGGAGTAGAGGCCGATCACGCGCGCCGGGCGCCCGCCCACCCGTAGTTGCTTTCCCAGCGGCTGCTCGCGACCGAAAATGCGTCGCGCCGCATCGTCCTCGAGGACCGTGACGGCAGCGCCGCTCGCGAGCTCGCTGCGCGTGAACCAACGGCCGGCGGTGAGCTCGCCTCCCTGGACCTCCGAGTAGCGGTCGTCCGCGCCGAAGAACGTTAGCTGCTGCGTGCGGACGCCACGGTACTCGAGGCGACCGAATACCTGCGCCCAGATGGCCGCGTATTCGATCTCCGGTAGCTCGGCGATCCGCGCCGCCTCTCCCCCCGTGACGTCGGGACGGATCCGCACCCACTTCGGGAGTGCGTCAGGATTGAGCGGCGTCTGCGAGAAGACCTTCACGACGTAGAACGTCGTAGGCCCCGCCAGCTCGATCGTGCGGACGATCTGGTTGCGCACACCCTGAACGATCGCGGCCATCGCCATCACCGTGGAGACGCCGATCACGACGCCGAGGATCGTGAGCGCGGACCGGAGCTTGTTTGCGCGCACGGTGTCGAGCGCGATCGCAACGCTCTCGGCAAGATGTGCGAAGCGCATCACTCCGCCCGCATCGCCGCCACCGGGTCGAGCCTGGCCGCACGCGCTGCCGGATATACGCCGAAGAGCACCCCGACGCTCGCGCCGAGGGTAAGGGCGAGGGCCACGGACCAGAGAGTCACGCGCGCCGGGAGGGGTGACGCGGTCGCGACCAACATCGCGAAGGCGGCGCCCAAGGCGACGCCGAAGCCACCTCCGAGCACCGCCAGGATGACCGACTCGGCGAGGAACTGCCGCCTGATGTCGCTCGCTCGCGCGCCGACCGCCTTGCGGATCCCTATCTCCCGTGTCCGCTCGTTCACCGCCATCAGCATGATGTTCATGATCACGATTCCGCCGACCACAATGCCAATAGCAACGACGGCGGGAACGACGCTGAATAACACGCGTGTGAGCGTCTTCCAGAAGTCCACCAGCGCGTCCGCGGCCTCGATTGAGAAATCGTTAGACTCACCCGGGCGGAGGGCGTGGGCGATGCGCATCGCCTCCTCGGCCCTCACCATGGCGCTGGCGATGTCCGCCGCGTCCGGCATCTTCACGCTCACGGTCGTCGTCAGGCGGCGGCCGTAAATCGTCTCGAAGGCGGTGATCGGAAGAAGGACGAACCCGTCGAACGACTGGCCGAGCACGCGCCCCTTCTTCGCCGTTACGCCGACCACCTGGAACCTCGCGCCATGCAGGCGCACGTAGCGACCCACCGGATCCAACTCCTCGAAGAGTCGCTCAGCTACGTCAGGACCGAGGACGACGACGAAGCGGCGCTCGCGGATGTCCACGTCGGTGAGCGGACGGCCGTGCGCGAACCGGTAGTCCTGCACCTCCTGGTAGGCTGCCGTTACGCCGAAGACGACGACGTCACCCACCGTGCGGGAACGCCAGATGACGTCCGCTTGCGGGGTCGGCCAGCCGGAAGAAAGTGCGACCGCCTGCGCGTCGGGGATCGCGGCGGCAACGACGCCAGCGTCCGCGGCGGTAATCCGCGGGCGCTTCTGGATCTCACGCCACTCGTCCTCGACGATGATCCCGAACTTTATCGGCGTCCGCCGAATCTGGAACGAGTTCGTCCCGATCACCGCGCCGGCGACGCTCTCCTTGACATATGCGTTCATCCCCTGGATGATCGCGACCACGGCGACGAGAAACGCGACCGAGACAATGATCCCGAGTAGGGTGAAGAATGAGCGAAGCTTGTTCGCCCGAATCTGCCCGAGTGCGACGGCCAGGACGTCGGAAAAAAGCATAAGAGGGAAGTGGGAAGGGGGAAGTGGGAAGGGTTGCGGCATGTCGGTGCCCTCTTCCCTCTTCCCTCTTCCCCTTTACTCGTACCGCAGCGCCTCCACGGGATCGAGTCGCGCCGCGCGGATGGCGGGAAGGATGCCGAAGAGGATGCCTGTGAACGCGCTGGCGGCGAGCGCGGCGACGATCGCGAGCGGAGGGATCGACGCCTCAATCGGCGAGGATGTGCGGATCAGCCAGGTGAGGAGAGCACCGACAACCAGCCCAACCACCGCGCCTACCGTCGTCAGGGTCGCGGCTTCGACGAGGAATTGCCAGAGTATGGTCCCCTTCGTCGCGCCTAGCGCCTTCCGAACGCCGATCTCACGTGTGCGCTCCGTGACCGAGATCATCATGATCGCGACGACGCCAACGCCGCCGACCATCAAACCGATCGACCCGAGCACTAGCATCACCAGGAAGAACACGCCCACGATCTGGTCGTAAAGCTCCATCAACTTCTCCTGCGTGTTGATGAAGAAGTTGTTCTCCTCTGCGGGACGAAGGCCACGGCTGCCGCGCAAGGCTGCCGTCACATCATCGATGGCAATATCCTGCGCGACGTCCTCGTGTGGCTTCACCGTAAGCTCCATCCAGCGCACGCTGACGTTGAGCCGGCGACGCGCCGTCTCGAATGGCACGACCACCTTTCCCTTGCTCCCCGCGTCGAAGATGTTCGACGAAGTCTCGTAAATCCCGATGATGCGGAAGGGGTGCCCGTTGAGCTGCACGTCCTTCCCGAGTGGATCACTTTCGCCGTAAAGCCGCTCAGCCACCTGGTCGTTGATCAGGGCGACGGCGGTCGCGTTCTCGTCCTCACCTTCAGTAAAGCTGCGTCCCTGTGGTATGGTACCGGCGGTAATGTCCGTCCAGCCGGGGGTGTACGCCTCGAGTGAGACGCCCGGCAGCTCGCGATCCTCGTACTTTGCCGAGACCGACGAGTTGACGTAAGCGGTGACGCCGCGGATACTCGGAAGACGCTCGAGCATCTCCTTCTCGCGAATGGTGAGAGCGGGGAAACGTCGCCACGGGCAGCTGTCCTCGTCCCCGCTGCACGTGCTGAGCTCCGCGGGCCACTTCGACACGAAGAACGTCGTCGGACCGGCGGCGGCGAGGCTGCCGGTCACGCCGGCGTTGATGCCGTGAATCGCTGCCGACATCGCGGTCACGACGAAGACGCCCACCGCGATGCCGGCGATCGTCAGCCCGGCGCGAACCTTGTTCGCACGTATCGCGTCGAGGGCGATCAGGACGCCTTCGCCAAGACTGCTCAGTCGACTGACGAGGCGCATGTCACTCCGCCCGGAGGGCGAGTATCGGGTCGAGGCGCGCCGCGCGGCTCGCCGGATACAGCCCGGCGATTATGCCGACTCCCGCGCCAACGGTGACGGCCAACACGACCGACCACAGAGCGACGCTCGCCGGCAGCGGCGACACTGCCGCCACGGTCTTGGCGAGTGCGACTCCGAGGGCGATGCCGATCGCCGCGCCGACGACGCTCAGCGTCGCCGACTCGACGAGGAACTGCGCGAGGATGTCACGCCGGCGGGCGCCAAGGGATTTGCGGATCCCGATCTCGTGGGTTCGTTCCGCCACGGCGACGAGCATGATGTTCATGATCACGATCGCCCCAACGACGAGGCCGATCGCTGGCAAGACGATCCCGGCGAGGACCAGATAACCCTTGATCGTCTGCCACTCGCCGAGAGCGGACTCCGACGTTTCGAAGGCGAAGTTGTCCTGCTCGTACGGTCGGAGCTTCCGTCGCTTGCGCATCACTTCGCGCACCCCTTCCTGCACCTCCAGAAGCGCCGCGTCGCTCGGCGCCTGCACGATCACGCCATACAGGCCGCTGCGCGGGGAGTAGGTGAAGCGGCCTAACGGTGAATTGAACGGCGCGACGAGCTGACGGTCGAGCGAGAGGCCAAACACCGATCCCTGCTTCTCGAGCACGCCGATGACGCGGAACGGATGCCCGCGAAGCTTCAGCTCGCGACCGATCGGCTCGAGGTTCGGGAAGTAGTGCTCTGCGACGTCCAGCCCGATCACGACGACCGACGTGCCCAAGCGCTCCTCCTGCTCGGTGAAGACACGGCCCTTCGTCACCGCCAGGTCCTTGATAGCGAAAAAGTCCGCTGTCGCAGCGTGCGCGATGACCTGCGGCCCGCCCTTCACGAGGTCCGACGTTGGGTTCATCCAGTCGATGCCGTTGATCGCCCACCGTGCCTCCGACGGCAGCGACGCGCGGACCGCGTACGCATCGGCCGCGGTGATGGGCGGGCGGCGCTGCCACTCGCGCCACGTCGCCTGGGTCACGTCACCGGTCTGGATGTCGGGGAAGCGGCGGAGGTTGAAGGTGTTGACGCCGAGGAACTTACCGGCGAAATCCTCCTCAACGTACCGCCCCATCCCCTCGACGACCGACACTACGGCGATGAGGAACATCACGCCGATCGTGACGCCGAGTAGCGTAAAGAAGCTCTTCAGCTTCTGCACGCGGATCTGAGTCAGAGCGAGGCGGACGGCCTCGAAGAAAGGCATCCCTTCAGTCGTCGGCGGCTGGCGCGACCGCGTGTGCGGCGAACTGCTCGCGACGCATGTCGCTCGAGATCCGCCCATCGCGCAACACGACGACGCGGCGCGCGTGCGCAGCGATGTCTGCTTCGTGCGTCACCATGATCACCGTCTGTCCGTGCTCGGCGAGCCCCTCGAAGACGGTCATGATCTCCTCTGACG
>JALZIF010000181.1 GCA_030860435.1 Gemmatimonadota bacterium
ACCGACGAAGAGGACAGCAGGCCCTTTCCGGTTCCACGCGCGCCGCAGTGCGTAGCGATACAGGCCGTCCGGAGAGAACTCTGCAGAACGTTTCACTCAACAGGTGGCCGAAGTGTCCGTATAACGCTCCAGCTAACCTGCGAGCGAGTCCAACAAGGTGCGAGCGGAGCGAGCTTCCATAGATCGCTCGACAGGTTCAGCGTTCGTTAAGCAGCAGGGCTATTGATGCCTACCGGATCGTGCTCGACGAGCGCCGCATCGGGCGACATGCCGTCGACAATTAGATCGAAGGTCGCCGGCGGACGCACGTGTGTAAAGTGGAATGCCTCGGCCGCGTCCCACCGCGCATGCCAGGCGGCAAAAAAGGCGGGCGCTTCGCGCGCGGCCAACCGCTGCAGACGAACGGCAGCAGGTACCTCGATCAGAATCGAAAGATCAATCAAGTCCGCGAGTTCCGGCCGCGTCGAGTACGCGCCGTCGAGAATGATCACCGGTGCGGGATCGCGCCGGACTACATCGAAGGACATGGCATACGTTCCGTCAAGGCGCTCGCCTGCCGCGAAATCGAACGAATGCCACTCTGCCGCTCTTCCGGCGCGGAGCGGCTCGAGTGCGTCGCGGCGTAATCGCCGCCAATCGATAGCGTCTCGTGCGCGCTCTGGAGCGCCGCGGGCGTCCCACTGCGCCGCCGTAATCTCGGCGGAAAAGAAGTCGTCGGTGGGAACGACGACCGCACGAGTCACCGCAGCGAGTGCCGCCGCCACGGTTGATTTGCCGGCTCCGCTCGGTCCATCCAAGGCGACGAGAACTGGTCCGCCATGCTCGTCCAGCATTCGCTGGACCGCACCGAGAATGATCCGAGTCATAGACTCCGAAGAAGCAACGGCGCGTGGCTGCTGCTTAACGTAGAGTGCGCTGTTCAGTAGTACGTGTTTCGCGCTGGTCAGCCATTTTCCCGTCGAGCCGGTCCGCATAGCCCCTTTATCGCCGGTCAGCCTATTCCCTTCGTAACTGCCCAGCCTAAGGCCCGCCCCCTTTATGCTACCCCCCATCCCCTGCCCACCGCTAGACGCCCTACTCGAGCTTCCCGCCGGTAAAAGATACCAGCTCTAGCGGGCTCCGCACCGCCCCTGGCCCACGAGCCAGTACATGCGTGTAAATCATCGTCGTGCTCACGTCGGAGTGGCCAAGCAGTTCCTGAATCGTGCGAATATCGTAGCCCTGTTCCAACAAGTGGGTCGCAAAAGAATGCCGAAACGTGTGACAGCTCGCCCGCTTCGGGATGCCGGCCATTGCCACCGCCACCTTCACGGCACGCTGCACTGCGGTCTCATGCAGGTGGTGCCGCCGCATCTCCCCGGTGGCGGAATCGCGATAGTGACTCGTCGCGGGAAACACCCACTGCCATTCCCACGCGCGCGCGGCACTCGGGATCTTGCAGCCGAGGGCGCCCGGCAGAGCTACGCACCCCAACCCGCGTGCTAGGTCGCGTTGGTGCAACCGCTGAACCCGCGACAGGTGTGTGCGCAACGGGCCGTGAAGGCTGGGCGGAAACACCGTCGAACGGTCCTTGTCACCCTTGCCCGCCCGCACGGTGAGCGTGCTTCGCTCAAAGTCGAGGTCCTTCACCCGAAGGTTCATCGCCTCCAACAGCCGGAGCCCAGACCCGTACAGCAGCATCGCAACGAGCTTCTTCGCGCCCTGCAGCCGCGCGAGCACCGCCCCTACCTCCCCAGGCGATACGACCACGGGAAGTCGGGGCGGCCGATGCACCGGCCTTAGTTCCACCCTCGCGAGCGGGGTGCCGAGCCCGTGATCGAACGCAAACCCGTAACGTAGATAGGGCCTGCTGCTGCGTTCCGCCACTCACGTTGCGCTTCTCGGCGAGATAGGAGAGAAACTGCCGGACCGCTTCGGCGCTCCCGGCCGTCGGGACATACTCCCGCCGGAACGCAAGGAAGCGCCCAAGCCACGCGAGTACGACTCCTCAGTGCGCCGACTGTAGTGCCGTAGGCGAAGGACACTGCGCGTCGCCACCAACCACTGAGCCGCCGTCCGGGCACGCGTCGTTCGCGCGTGAGCCCCGTCCCCGGGCACAGCCGGCGCCACTGGCGCCGCATCACGACGATTCGCTGTCCCTTGCGCCATGTGTCGCCTGCGTTCCGGTCGCGTCATCCCACGGAGGCTCGCCGCACGGTATCGCCACGGTGTCACCATTTCCTCGCGACCAGGACCGTTATCGGCGGGGGAAATAGGGCCCCCGGGAGGCGAAAGGGCGCGAATGAGTGTAGATTTAGGATTGGCGAACACCCCGACGCTGACGCGACCTCGGTCTCCAGTCGCGCGCTCGCCAGATTCGAGATGGATCCCTCCCAGAAACCGGCGATGGAGGTCGGATGGTCGCGACGGCAGCCAGGTTCACATACGAGGCGGCGATCTCGTCGGTCGATTACGACTCCCATGCACTGCGCCGGCTGACGGAGCGTCTAGGATCGCGCCTCTGGGCGGGGGCGTCGTCGCACCCGCTCTGGTCGGGGGCCGAGCGCGACCCGGCGGACCAACACGGCGCCTGGGACGTCTTTCGGACGCGCGCTCGCGTGGTAGTAGTGTTGCACCAACACATGTGGGGACGGACGCCCACGACGCGCGATGACGCCGCCGCGATCCGCCAGCGGGTGCGGGCCGGCGGCAAGGGCTTCCTCCAGGTCGTGTCGCTGGATCGCACCCCGCTGCCCGAATGGCTTGAGAGCGCATCCTCATGTAGCGTGCTCGACTGCGACCTCGACGATTGCGTCGACCGTATAGTCGAGGCCGTGGCAGCCCGAGGCGGCGCGACGCGTCCCGTCCCAGCGGCGACGATGGTCGCGCGCGCGGCCGCCGACGAGCAGACGGCGCGCGAGCGCGACACTTTCCTCGGCTCCTACCGCGCGACCTCGGCGCTGGGCCGCGAGTTCGAT
>JALZIF010000185.1 GCA_030860435.1 Gemmatimonadota bacterium
GTCATTGTTGTGCGAGCGGAATGGCAGCAAGCAGCAAGCAGCAAGCAGCATCCGGCGCCCCGCACTCCAACTACTTCTTTACCAACCCCCGCAAGACGTAGTGCAGGATCCCGCCGTGCTTGTAGTAGCTCAGCTCCTCCGGCGAGTCGATCCGCGCGACGACTTGGAACTCCGTCACGATGCCGTCCGGTGCCGTTGCGCGGACGGTGAGGCGGGCGTGGGCCTTTATCGTGTCGTCGAGGCCGGCGACGTCGTAGCTCTCGAGGCCGGTCAGACACAGCGTCTGACGCGTTTCGCCAGCGATGAACTCCAGCGGGATCACGCCCATTCCGACGAGGTTGGAGCGGTGGATGCGCTCGAAGCTCTCGGCGATCACCGCGCGCACTCCGAGGAGACGCGTCCCCTTCGCCGCCCAGTCACGCGAGGAGCCGGTGCCGTACTCCTTGCCGGCGATGACGAGCAGGGGCGTCCCCTCCCGCAGGTACTCCATTGCCGCGTCGTAGATGAAGACCGGCTTGTCGTCAGGCGCGGGTGGCAGCTTCACCGTCCAGCCGCCCTCGGTGCCGGGAGCTAGCTCGTTGCGGAGCCGGATGTTGGCGAAGGTGCCGCGCATCATCACCTCATGGTTGCCGCGGCGCGCGCCGTACGAGTTGAACTCGCGAGACTTCACACCCTGCTCGATCAACCACTTCCCAGCCGGGCTGCTCGCCGGGATCGAGCCTGCCGGGGAGATGTGGTCGGTCGTGATCGAGTCACCGAGCATCGCGAGGACTCGCGCCCCAACGATCGGCTGCACCGCGGGCGCCTCCCGCGGCGTCCCCTCGAAGAAGGGCGGATTCCTGACGTAGGTGGACTCGTCGCTCCAGGTGAATGTCTCGCCGGTCGGCACCGCTAGTGCGCGCCACCGTTCGTCTCCCTCGAACACGTTCGCGTACTGCGACCGAAACATCTCGCTCTTCACGGCGGAGAGGATCGTGTCCTCCACCTCCTGCGGCGAGGGCCAGACGTCGCGGAGAAATACGGGGCCGTCGTCCCGACGCCGAGCGGCTCGGTGAAGAGATCAATGTCCATCCGGCCGGCGAGCGCGTACGCCACAACTAGCGGCGGCGACGCTAGATAGTTGAACCGCGTGTACGGATTGATGCGCCCCTCGAAATTGCGGTTGCCGGAGAGTACCGAGGCGACGATCAACTTTTCGCTCTCGATCGCGTCGGCGATCGGCTGCGGGAGCGGGCCGGAGTTTCCAATGCACGTCGTGCAGCCATAACCCACGAGATGGAATCCGAGCTGCTCTAGCGCGTCCTGCACGCCGGCCTTCCGGTAGTAATCCGTCACGACCTTCGAGCCGGGCGCGAGACTCGTCTTCACCCATGGCTTCGTCCGGAGTCCCTTCTCGACGGCCTTCTTCGCGAGCAGCCCCGCGCCGAGCATCACGCTCGGGTTGGATGTGTTGGTGCAGCTCGTGATCGCCGCGATCACCACCGCGCCGTGCCGAAGCGAGAATCGCTCCCCGTTCATCTCGACCGCGACACCGGAATGGCGATGCGCCTGCTCCGCCGGATCCTCGGTGACGACCGCTGCCGAGAGCTCGGTCGGGGCGGAGACCGCCGTCGCCCGCGCGACGGCGGCCTTACCAGCGACCGTGCCGACGCGCTCCATGTCGGTCTTGAGCGCGTCGGCGAACATTCGCTTCGAGCTCTTCAGCGGAACGCGGTCCTGCGGGCGCTTCGGCCCCGCTAGGCTCGGCTCCACCGTCGAGAGGTCGAGCTCGAGCGTGTCCGAGAAGTCAGGGTCCGGTGTCTCATCGGTGCGGAAGAGTCCCTGCGCCTTGCAGTACGCCTCGACGACCTGGACGTGATGCTCGTCGCGCCCCGTGAAGCGAAGATACTTGAGCGTTTCCGCGTCGACGGGGAAGAAGCCGACCGTCGCGCCATACTCGGGCGCCATGTTCCCGATCGTGGCGCGGTCTGCGAGCGAAAGGTTGGAGAGACCTGAGCCGAAAAACTCCACGAACTTCCCGACGACCTGCTTCTGCCGGAGCATCTGAGTGACAGTGAGCACGAGGTCGGTCGCCGTCGCCCCGGGAGGGAGCTTTCCGCGCAGCTTGAATCCGATCACCTCGGGAATGAGCATCGAGAGCGGCTGCCCGAGCATTGCGGCCTCCGCCTCGATCCCCCCGACGCCCCACCCGAGGACGCCAAGTCCGTTGATCATCGTGGTGTGCGAGTCTGTACCGACGAGGGTGTCGGGGTAGGCAACCTCTCCGCCCTCATCGTCGCTGGTGAAAACCGCGCGCCCTAGGAACTCGAGGTTGACTTGGTGGCAGATCCCCGTTCCTGGCGGTACGACGCGAAAGTTGTGGAACGCTTCCTGTCCCCAGCGGAGAAACTGGTAACGCTCCTCGTTGCGTTCGAACTCGCGTTCCACGTTGATCAGGAATGCTGCGTCGGAGCCGTACTCATCCACCTGGACCGAGTGGTCAATGACGAGGTCCACCGGCTGGAGCGGGTTGATCCGCTTGGGATCGCCGCCGAGCCTGACGATCGCGTCGCGCATAGCCGCGAGGTCGACGACGGCGGGCACGCCGGTGAAATCCTGCAGCAACACGCGCGCGACGCGAAACGCGATCTCTTCCTCACGCCCCGCCTTCACATCCCATCGCGCGAGCGCCTCGATGTCGTCGCGTTTGACGAAGGCGTCGTCCTCGTTGCGGAGCAGGTTCTCGAGCAGGACCTTGAGGGTTACGGGCAGGCGGTCTACGTGCGCGCCCGCGACGTTGCTCAGGCGATCCAGTCGGTAGATGGTGTAAGGCGTTCCGCCGACCGTGAGCGTATCGCGGCTGCCAAATGAGTTCTGAGACGCCATAGCGCGTATCTCGTGAGGCGGCGACCCGACGCCGCCGTACCGTGGTGACGGGCAAAAAAGGCCACTGCCGCAAAGCGCGACAGGCTTGCCCGTAATCTAGCAGGTCACCGAGCACCGAGCACCGAACACCGAGCACCGAACACCGAACACCGAACACCGAACACCGGTCTCGTTGCGCGCAATAGCGTAACGGTTCCCACCCCCGCGCCGCCACTGTCGGCCGTCGCGCACCGCGCGCTCCGTTCCCGTATCATCGTCGCATGCCGGCAGACCCGCTGGACCCCGTGGCCCTCGCGGTCGACCTGATGCGAGTGGACTCGACGAGCGGACGCGAGGGAGAGGTGATCGCGCTCGCACACAGGATGCTCGAGCAGCGCGGGTGGCGAGTGCGGCGCATTCCCGTGAGCGCTGGGCGAGACGATGTTCTCGCCACGTCGAATGAGGCGCCGGTCGTGACCCTCTCCACCCACCTCGACACCGTGCCCCCGTTCATCCCGCCTCGCATCGAGGACGGCCGCCTCTGGGGGCGCGGTGCCTGCGACGCGAAGGGGATCGCGGCCGCCATGATGTGTGCCGCGGAGCGGTTGCGCGATCGTGGCGTGCCCGTCGCGCTCCTCTTCGTCGTGGGCGAGGAGACGACGCACGACGGCGCGCATGCGGCGAACGCCGTCCCGACGACGAGCCGCGTATTGATCAACGGCGAGCCGACGGACAGCACCCTCGCCCTCGGAACCAAGGGCGCTGTCCGCGCGACGATCGAGACACGGGGCGTCGCCGCGCATTCCGCGTATCCCCACCTGGGCCACTCGGCGATCGACGATCTCATCTCGCTGTTGCACGAGCTGCGCGGAGTTCCCCTCCCGGTCGATCCGGTGCTCGGCGAGACCACGGTAAACGTCGGAATGATCACAGGCGGCGTCGCGGACAATGTCGTCGCGCCCGCGGCATCGGCCCGTGTGATGCTGCGTACTGTTGCATCGCCTGACGAGACGCGGAAGCTGCTGGAGGTGTGGCTACGCGGCCGTGCCGTGCTGATCCCCGGCGTTGCCACCCCGCCCGTTCGCCTCGGAACCCTCCCCGGGTTCCCGACGTCCGTGATGGCCTACACCACCGACATCCCGGAGCTCACCCGGTGGGGCGCGCCGTACCTCTTCGGCCCAGGCTCGATCACCGTCGCCCACGGCGACGAGGAGCATGTGGCAATAGCGGAACTGCGGGCGGCGGTGGGAGCGTACGAGAGGTTGGCGGTGGGGGCGATGGAAGAAGAGGGAAGAGGGAAGGGGGAAGAGGGAAGGGGAAACGGGAACGGGGAACGGGGAGCAGGGAGCGGATAGCGCCGTTCTGTTCCCCGTTCCCCGTTCCCTCTTCCTCTTCCCTTTTCGCTCTTCCCACTTCCCTCGATCTTCCCCAGTTCAGTCCGCCGCGCTCTCGCTCGGCTCCCGCTCAGGTGCCGTTGTCACGCGACCGGAGCCGTCGAGCCAGCGGGCGGAGATCGCAGCGGTCGGGCAATGGTGCACGAAGTCGCCGTCCGCGGGTGACCACTCGAGGGGTGTGTGAACCGGGTACGCCTTCTGGCGCGCGTCGAGTCGCATGAGGCGCGGCGCAAGCGCGACGCAGGTGCGGCAGCCGATGCACTTCGCGTCATCCACCTCGACCTGCACCGTGCG
>JALZIF010000190.1 GCA_030860435.1 Gemmatimonadota bacterium
CGGCGCTCCTGATCGGAATCGCCCCGCAGGGGGGGGCGCTCCCGGAGGCGTGGCGCCGCACGATACGTGAAGCGATCGGTGCGGGACTCGACGTCTGGAGCGGCCTCCACTTCTTCGTCGGCGACGACCCCGAGTTCGCCCCGCTCGCCGCCGAGCGCGGCGTCACCATTCACGATTTACGACGGCCTCCACCCGCCCTCCCGGTTGCCGCCGGGCGCGCGCGCGATGTCGCGGCGACGCTGGTGCTCACGGTGGGCACCGACTGCAACATCGGGAAGATGACGGCCCAACTTCAGATCCGCGACGCGCTGCGCCGGCGTGGACAGCGCGTGGCATTCGTCGCCACCGGCCAGACGGGCATTCTCATCGAGGGGTGGGGCATCGCCGTGGATGCCGTCGTCGCCGACTTCGTCGCGGGCGCAGCGGAGCAACTCGTCGTCCGGGCGGCTCGCGACGCGGAAATCGTGCTGATCGAAGGGCAGGGCTCGATCGTGCATCCGGGATACTCGGGCGTCACTCTCGGCTTGATGCACGGGTCGCTGCCGCATGCAATGATCATGTGCGCACAACCCTCGCGCACGGAAATCAACAACAACCCGTGGCTGCCGATCCCGCCGCTCCCGGAGCTCATTCGCCTGCACGAGGCGGTGCTGGCGCCGCTACGCGCTGCCCCGGTCATCGGCGTCTGCCTCAACACCGCCGACCTCGACGAGAACGAGGCGCGGCGCGCAGTCACCCGCATCAGCGAGGAGACCGGACTCCCCACGACCGACCCAGTGCGCTACGACGCGACCCCGCTCGCGGACGCGATCGAGGCGTTCCACGCCGCGAGGACTGGCGGCAAGACTGCGGGGCCGAGCTCCGCGCCCGGTCATCGGTCATCGGTCGTGTGTCATCGGCGAGTGGCACCGACCGCTGACGACTAACGGCTGACGACCCACGACTGACGACCCACGACCGACGACCGATGTCCGACTTCCGTCTATACAACACGCTCACCCGTCGCGTCGAGCCGTTCGCGCCGGCGGATGGCCAGACCGCGCGGATATACACCTGCGGCCCCACGGTCTACAACCCCGCGCACCTCGGGAACTTTCGCACCTTCCTCTTCAACGACCTCCTCCGGCGAACGCTCCGGCTGCGCGGGTGGAAGGTGCACCAGGTGCAGAACCTGACGGATGTGGACGACAAAATAATTCGCCGCGCCCACGAACTGGGCAAGACGATCCGGGAGATTACCGCCGAGCCGACCAGGGTCTTCTTCGAGGACCGCGATTGGCTGCGCATCGAGCCCGCGGAGTCGTACCCGAAGGCGACCGAGTACATTCCGCAGCAGATCGCGCTCGTCGAGCGTCTACTCGAGCGCGGCATCGCATACCGCGCCGACGATGGCTCGGTCTATTTTGCGATCGACCGCTTCCCGGGATACGGGAAGCTGTCCCAGCTCGACCGGCGCGAGCTCAAGGCCGGCGCGCGCGTCGCGCAGGACGATTACTCCAAGGAGAACGCGCAGGACTTCGCGCTCTGGAAGGCGGTGAAGCCCGAGGATGAGCGCACTGGCGCCGCCTGGGACTCGCCGTTCGGGCGCGGGCGCCCGGGGTGGCACCTCGAGTGCTCGGCGATGGCGATGGAGCTCCTCGGTGTAACGCTCGACATCCACTGCGGCGGCATCGATCTGATCTTCCCGCACCACGAAGACGAGATCGCGCAATCCGAGGGGGCTACCGGGCAGCCGTTCTCCCGCTTCTGGTGCCACGGCGCGTTTCTTCTCACGGAAGGGACGAAAATGGCGAAGCGTGTCGGCAACGTCTTCACGGTGCAGGCGCTTCGCGAGGCGGGGTACACGGCCGCGGCGGTCCGGCACTTCGTCTTCATGGCCCACTACCGGAAAGAGCTCAACCTCACCGACGAGGCGCTGGATGCCTCGATGAGCGCAGTGCGGCGGGTAGGCGAGCTCGCCGACCGGCTGCGGTCCGAGGCTGGCGGCACGCCGGAGCTGGCCGCGGCGGCGGACGAGCTGGAGCGAGACGCGAAGGCCGCCCTCTTCGACGATCTCAACGCGCCGGAGGCGTCGGCGGCGCTCTTCAGCTTCGTTCGAAAAGCCAACGCGGAGCTCGACCGCGCCGGCACCGACTCTACCGCGATCGAGCGCGCACGCGATGCCTTCCGAACGGTCGCGACAGCGGTGCTGGACGTGGTGCCCGCGGTCGTCGGTGGGTCGGTGTCCGGCGCGGCGTCCGGCGGGGATGCCGGCGGCGACCGGGCCCGGCTCACCGAGTGGGTGGAGGAACGGCTCCGGGCGCGGCAAGAGGCACGCGCGCGTCGCGACTTCGGGGTGGCGGATGCGATTCGCGCCGAGCTGGAAGGACGGGGAATCGAGGTGAAGGACACCGCCGGCGGAACGACCTGGCGTACGATCGCGTAGGCATCACCGCGCGGTTATCTTGCGCTCGCGGGCGTTGCGGTGCGCTTGCTGGCGTAGCTCAGTTGGTAGAGCAGCTGCCTTGTAAGCAGCAGGTCGTCGGTTCGATTCCGACCGCCAGCTCTGACATACATTGCATCTTGTGGGGGCGCCGACCTCGTTGGTCGCCGCCCCCACGTGCTTTTCCGCCAGAGCCCGCCACGCTTGACCAAGCCCGTATGGCCAACTAACATACATGGCTCGTGTCGTGACGCTTGATACGCACCGAATGGTCGCTCTAGGCGAGAGGGGGGGTGGGGTACCCAAGTGGCCAACGGGAGCAGACTGTAAATCTGCCGGCGACAGCCTTCGAAGGTTCGAATCCTTCCCCCACCACTGAGACGCCGCGCGCCCGGGTTGGGCAACGGCGTACGGTTCCGCACCGCGGGAGTAGCTCAGTTGGCAGAGCGCAAGCCTTCCAAGCTTGATGTCGCGGGTTCGAATCCCGTCTCCCGCTCTCGCCGGTCGGCGCCCGCACGGCGTGGGGTGCTGCAACACCGTCGCTCGCGTAGCTCAGTTGGTAGAGCACACCCTTGGTAAGGGTGAGGTCACCGGTTCAATCCCGGTCGCGAGCTCTGACAACGTGATCAGTGACAGGAGATGCCTGACCGACTCTCGGGACGCCGAGGAGCGAGCGCGCATCGCGTGTCACTGATCACTTGTCACGTGGCACTGATCACGTTCCACCATTCATCACCTGGGATAGCGCAGCCATGGGCAAGGTAAGGTTTGAGCGGACGAAGCCGCACGTGAACGTAGGGACGATAGGACACGTGGATCACGGGAAGACGACGTTGACGGCGGCGATCACGCTGATACAGGCGACGAAGGGTTTGGCGCAGAAGGTAGCGTTTGACCAGATCGACAAGGCTCCTGAGGA
>JALZIF010000210.1 GCA_030860435.1 Gemmatimonadota bacterium
GCGCAGCGCAGGCGCTGAGCGCCAGGAATACGAGGACAGAGGACAAACGGCGGGGCGTGTACATGCTCACTCCGTGGGGGGGGAGGGTGGGAGCCAGGGGAGACCCGAGCGGAGGGGGGATAGTAACCCCTCTGCGCTGTGCCGCAAGTGTCGTCGCCCGTCGCGCGCTGGTACGAGCGACGATGTTATACTCGAGGCCGTCGACGCAGTCGCGTCGCCGTCCGTCAACCATCCGAGCTATAGGTTGAGCAAATGACGAATATGAGACGAACGGTTGCGGCGAGTGCTGCGCTTGTTCTTGCCGCGTGCGCACAAGCACACGAGCGAATTGAACAGCCGCAACCCGAGCCAGGCTATCTCTACGTATGGGCAGCTTCTGCCGATACCACACGCGGCGCGTTCCTCGCTGTTTTCGATCTCAAACAGAATGCTCTGGTGCGCATTGTTCCCGCCGGCATGCCGAGCCAGGGAGCGCATCACACGGAATACGAGCTCGGCACAGACGATCGGTTGTTCGCGAACGCATTCGGATCCGGCCGCACGTTTCTCTTCGATGTGCGTGATCGTGCCGAGCCGAAGGTGGTCACAGCGTTCGGCGACGTAGGACCGTACTCGCACCCCCACTCGTACGCGCGCCTGACCAACGGTCATGTGATTGCAACGTTCCAGTGGCGGGTCGGTGGCGGGCCGCCTGGCGGTCTCGTCGAGCTGGATAAGGATGGGAAGCCGGTCCGCTGGGCGAGTGCCACGACTGCGGAAGCGGACAGCAGTCAGATCGTGCCGTACAGCCTCGTCGTGCTGCCAAAGCTGGATCGGATCGTTTCCACGAGCACGCACATGATCGAAGATGTGGGCGTGCACGTTCAGATCTGGCGACTGTCCGACCTGGAGCTGCTGCGAACGCTCGCGATACCTGTCGCCGGTGAGCATGTCGAGCATGCAACGCACAGCACCGAGCATCACAGGTTGCCAGGCGAGCCGCGTGTGCTCGCGGATGGCCGCACCGTCATGTTCGGCACGTTCACGTGTGGACTCTATCACATTACGGGAGTGGATGGGTCCGATCCACGCGTTTCGTTCAGTTACGCATTTCCGGGAGCGAACTGCGCCGTACCGGTCGTCGTCGGCAAGTACTGGATACAGACCGTGCCACAGCTTCATGCACTTGTGGCGCTCGATGTCTCCAATCCCGCGCATCCGGTCGAGGCTTCGCGCCTAGTGTTTGGCGACGACGTGCGGCCCCACTGGCTCGCGGCGGATGCGTCAGGTCGTCGTCTCGTCACATCCAGCTCGAGCAAGACGGACCCGACGCTCCACATCGTCGAGTTTGATCCGACCACCGGGGCGCTCACGCGGCGCCGCGATGCACCTGTGCTCGACTTGCGACGCGTGCAGTGGCCGGACGGTTCCGAGAGCAGTGCAGTTCCGCACGGTGTAGTCTTCAGCCGCGACTGAAGCAAGCGGGCCGCTGCCATGGCCTCCGCAGCCCGGTCGCGTCTGGAGTGCGCTCCGTCGTCGACCCAGTATGTCGACGTGACTCGTGGGGATCTCTGCCTCGCCGCATCTTGACAGTCGTACAAGGACCCCTCAGCGTATGCCGGTTTGGGCAGCTCAAGCCCACTGTCTTTACTCCAGGAGGTATAAAATGTCCCGCCGACGCCGTGAATGCGCAGTCTTGCTCCTACTTCTGCTCGCGCCCGCATGCGCGACGACGCCACGCGTTGACTTGCGTACAGAGGAGGAAACCATTCGGGAGCTCGACAGGCGCTGGGTCAGGGAGATCGCCGCGAGAAACGTGAGCGCGGTCGTCGACCTGTATGTGGACGACGGAATGGTCATGGCTCCGAACGCACCCCCAGCGAGAGGAAAAGCCGGCCTGACCGCCGCCTACACCGACCTGATGCGGCCAGAAAACAACCTCTCCCTCACATTTGAGCCCACGCAGATCACGGTGGCCGCCGCCGGTGACCTGGCGCAGGACATTGGCACTTACCGGCTGTCGATGGACACTCCCGGCGGCCGCATGAATGACAACGGAAAGTACATCACACTTTGGAAGAAGGTCGACGGCCAGTGGAAGGTTGCGGCTGACATGTTCAACACCGATCTGCCTATGCCCCCGCCCATGGCAGCGGCGCCGGCCGCGACTACCGCAAGTTCCACCGCACACGGTATGGTGGCGCCCAGTGACCTCAAATGGATGGATGGTCCGCCGTCCTTGCCGCCGGGCGCCAAGGTCGCCGCAATCGAGGGAAATCCTGCCGAACCGGGACCGTTCACGATGCGCATCATGATCCCCGACAAGTATCGGATACCGCCGCATTGGCACCCGGGAGTGGAGCACGTCACCGTGATATCTGGAACGTTCCACCTCGGCATGGGTGAGCGGTTCGATGCAAGCGCGGGGCGGGCGCTCACGGCCGGCAGCTTCTCGTACATGCCAGTTCGCATGCCGCACTACGCCTGGTCCACAGGCGAGACGGTGGTTCAGCTGCACGGGCAAGGACCGTGGGGCATCACTTACGTGAACGCCGCCGATGATCCGCGAAAGAAGCCGTGATCTGGTGTGGCATGGGACACGGACAAGGCGCGCGTCGGAACGCGCGGCACTGCACGCAGCACCGCGAGCCTCGTTTCGGGGCAAGATCACGGAAGTAAGATAGCCATGCGACTCATCCCACTCTGCAACGTGGAGCTGCGCTATACCTCGTTGGAGTCACTCGACTACGGAATTGGTGGGCAGATCTATGGCACCATGGAAGGCATCGTAGCCGGCGAGAATGTCCGAGGCATGATGCGCCTCACAAACCTGGCACAGCGTCGACCCGATAACATCAACTTACCAGCGCTGCGGGGCCTGCTGGATACCGATGACGGCGCCAAGATCTATGTGGAGCTCAACGGAATCGCGACACTCCGCACGACCGACCAGGCTCGAGTGTTCGTCACATCCTTGACGTTCCGCACTGGGGATGCTCGCTACGCATGGCTGAACAGCACCTTTGCTGTTCTCGAAGGCGTACTTGAGAGCGTATCCGTAGGGGGGCTGGCGCGGGGACGTGTCTATCAATGTGAGCCAACCGCCGAGTAGGCTTAGTCGAGTCACTCGCCGCTGAGGTCCCCTCTCGACTAGGAAAGGCGGGGACGGAGTCAATTAATCAGCGCGTTTCTGACGGCCGGCGCCCGCACACTTCTACTCGGATCGGGAACGCTCGCCCGATCGCGGTCTTATTCCGAACGCAGAGCGATGAGAGGGTCGGTGCCGGTAGCGCGCCGAGCGGGCAGCCACGCTGCCAGCGCCGCGACTGCAGTCAACACCCCCACCACGGCCAGCTCGGTCCAGTGGTCGAAACCGGTAACGCCGAACAACTGACTTTGCAGGAACCGCGCAGCGGCCAGCGCGCCGGCCGTGCCCAACACGATGCCGGCCCCTACCTGCTTGCCAGCCTGGCGCATCACAAGCTGCAATACCTGGCGCGGCTCGGCACCCAGCGCCATGCGCAGTCCGAATTCGCGCGTGCGGCGGCCCACCATGTAGGAGATGACGCCATAGATGCCGATCGCGGCGAGCGTGACCGCCGCAACGGCGAACGTGGCCAGCAGCAGCATGACAAAGCGGCGCGGCGCGAGGGATCTGGCCAGGTCCTGATCGAGCAGACGGATGTTGGAAAGTGGCTGCTGCGGATCTATCCCGCGCAGCATTTCACGAAGGCGCGGAACCAGCGCGAGCGGATCCGATTGCGCGCGAATCAGCAGCTGCATGCGGCCGCCCGCGCCCTGCGCAATCGGCGTGAAGATGTACGGTGCCACATCCTCCGCCAACCCGGCGCGCCTGGCATCGCGAACGATGCCAATCACTTCGATCCAGCGCGTGGAATCACCCTGCGGTGCGCCGAAGGCGAATCGCCGGCCAATTGCGTTGCCACCATCCAGAAACCGTTTCACGAACGATTCATTCACGATCGCGACCCGCGTAGTCGTCGCCACGTCCGCATCGTTGAACTGGCGGCCTCGCAGCAGGGTCATGCCGATCGTATTCAGCAGACCCGATGTTACTGCATCGAAGGCTACCGGCAGGTTCGACTCCGCCTCGGAAAGCTGTTTGCCATCCACGGAGACAGACGCTGAATTGGGCAGTCTCGAGAGCAACAACGTCGAAATCGCGTCGGCGCCCCTCACACCCGGAACGGCGCGCAGCTGCGGCAGTAGTTGATCGTAGAAGGCGATGAGGGCAGCCCCGTTGGGGTAGCGTTCGGGCGGCAGGTTGAGGTTGACTGCCATCACGTTGGTCGAGTCGAAGCCCCGCTCGACCGTGAGCAGGTTCGAGAAGCTGCGCAGCAGTAGCCCGGCGCTGTAGAGCAACACGAGAGCCAGTGCAAACTGCCCCGCGACCAGCGCAGGCCGGACACCGGTTGCACCGCGCACCGCGCCGCGTCCGCTGCCACGCAAAAGCTCGCCCGGCTGATGCCGCGCAACATCCAGCGCGGGCACGACTCCGAACAGAATGCTCGCACCGAGCGATGCCAGCAGACTGAACCCGAGTACTGTCGCATCGATACGCACCGACTCGAGCCGCGGCAGGCTCTCCGCGCCGATGTCGACCAGGAACTTCACACCGAACCACGCCAGCGCAGTCCCCAACACACCACCGACCAGACCGAGCACGACGCTCTCAACAAGGACCTGGCGCACCAGTGCGCCGCGCCCCGCACCGAGCGCTACCCGCACGGACAGCTCACCACGGCGCGTCGTACTCCGCGCCAGGAGCAGGTTCGCGATATTCGCACAGGCAATCAAAAGCACGAGCACCACGGCACCGAGCAGCACCAGCAGCGGCGTTCGTGACTCGCCGACCGCTGATTCGTGCAGCGCTTCGAGCAGGACGCCCTGCCCTTCGACCGCCGCATTGGTCTTTGCCATCTCGCTCGCAATGCGTGACATCTCGATCTGTGCCTGCTCCACCGACACGCCGTCCCGCAGCCGTCCAAAGATTGGCAGCCACAGCGCGCCCCACGCCTCGCGCAGGTCTTCGTTGCCGCGGAATTGCAGCGGCATCCAGAACTGCGCCTCGCCAAATCCCGGCGGCATCACGCCCGCCACCGGAATCGCATTGCCATTCAGATGAATGCTGCGGCCCACCAGCCCGCGATCCCCCCCGAATCGCGTTGCCCAAAGCTCATGGCTGAGGATCACCGCTGGCGGTCCATCCGGCGCTGCCTGCTCGCGGGTGAACCCGCCGCCCAGCGCCGGGCTGAGGCCGTACATGCCGAAGTAGTCTTCGCTCACTGCTTCACCGCGCAGCTCTTCCGGATCGCCCGCGCCGGTCAGGTTCATCGTGATCGACCGCACCGCCGCCATGTGCTCGAATGACCGGCTCTGCTCGCGCCAGGCACTGAACTGCGGATAAGACGCAATGTCCTTCTCGATTGCCTGCGCGGGGTTGTTCATCCACACGCGCAACAGCTCATGCGGCTGTTCGTACGGCAGCGGCCGCAGCAACACGCCATAGACCAGGCTGAAGATCGACGTGGTGACACCAATGCCCAGCGCCAACGCCAGAATCGCGGCGACCGCAAAACCCGGACTCCGCCGCAACGTGCGCAGCGCATACAGTGCATCCTTACCAGCCTGTTCGATCAGCGCACCCGCGCGCACGTCACGCACGTTCTCTTTCACTTGATCTTCTCCCCCCAGCTCCAGCATTGCCGACCGGCGTGCCTCCCGCGCGTTCTGCCCCGACGCGATCTTCTCGGAGGTCAACAGATCGAGATACGAGCCGACCTCCTCGGTGAGGTCCCGCTCGACCCGACCCCGCCGCAGCAGGTTGCGCCAGATGCTCGCCAGCAAATGTCGGATTCTCATCGGTCATCCTGCCTGGAACGCGAAAAGGGATCGCCTGGAGCGCAGACGTCGCGGATCGGGTGACATGTAGATCTTCGATAGGAGTATGCCTAGTCGACATATCGAACGTCAATAGGAGAGGAGCGTGCCACCATGCTCACTGGTAAGGCGAGCCGGATTCAGGGGACGATTGCGCTATTCAGCTGCATGAGCTGACGGTCGGCGCCAGTGGTGGCGGAGGCCAGAGGGCAAGTCTGCTCGTACGCGTACGAGCCCACGTAGCTGCGCCATTCTTCCGCCGTCAGGTTCCTGTTGACGCTGCGGCAGAGCGCCTCGATCCAGCGGGCTGGCGCCAGGTCCCGGATGACCACGCCACCGGCCTCCGCGGTCGCCAGCGACTCCCCGTCGGGTGCGAACGCGACGCCGGCCGTGCGCGGCGACGATCCTTCCAGCCGGATGGGTCCCGCGACCCGTTGACCGGTCGAGACATCCCAGAGCCGCAGCGCCTCCGCGAACTGCGTCACCGACGCGATCGTTCTACCATCCGGACTGAACATCAAGCGAGCGATGGGCATCAGATCGTCGCTCGGCAGTGTGCGCAGCATGGTCCCGCTCTCGAGATCCCACAGCCGCACCGTCCCGTCGTAGATGTTTCCGCCGGTGGCCAGGATCGTACCATCGCCGGTGATGGCGATGGACTGCACGGGCCCCTTCTCTCCCGGAACCCGGAACTCCCTCGTCCGGCGAGTGGCAGTGTCGAATATGATGATGACGTCGGAACTGGCGACGTACAAAAACGCATCGCCGGCGGGAGCGAACGTCATTGCCGTGCTTCCCGCGTCACGCTGGCCTACCTCGACGCTCCCGCCCTGCCGGACATCGCGCAGCATCATCTTCGGCCCGTCGGCGAACGCCAGATATCGTCCGTCCGGACTGAAAGCCGGCGGCACGTCCGTCGATCCCGCGAGCGCGATGCGGTCCACGATGGCGCCCGCGGGGAAGTCGCCGATGACGATGTCGTCACCATAGTTCACGGCGAAGCGGTCGCCCGCCGGAGCCAGCGTCAATCCTGACTTTGACGCAAAGGGCGGCGGTTCCGCGACGACCGCGCCCGTGCGTG
>JALZIF010000213.1 GCA_030860435.1 Gemmatimonadota bacterium
GGGCGCGGTGCCCAGCGTGGCGCGCAGACCGCCGCTCCACCGGCGGGCCCGGAGGCGGTGGCGCAGTTGGCGGGAACGTGGAATCTCACGGTCCACACTCCGGAGGGTGACCAACCGGCCACCCTCACTGTCACGCAGAGCGGTGACGTGCTCGACGGCTCGCTGCAGAGCGCACTCGGCACCGCCGCGATCGTGAACGGCCGTGTGTCTGGCAGTGTGGCGACCTGGAGCGTCACGCTGCCCATCCAGGGTCAGACGACGACGATCGCGTTCCGCGGTCAGGCGGACGGCAATCGTATGACGGGTACCGCGTCGCTAGGCGAAATGGGGACGATCACCTTTACGGCGGAGAAGACGCCATGAGGCGGGAACGAGGGACGATGCGCGAGAAACGAGGTTCGCGGATTGCGGATAGAGCGCCCCGGCGTCGCGCAGGGGTTGCCTGGCGAGCGGCTCTCACGTCCTTGGCCATTTTCGCCACCCTGCCTGACGCGACGGCGCAGGCGGGGTCGCCAGCCGCGACGCGCGCGGACACCGGGGGCCCGGGCGCGCTCGCGATTCCCGTTCCATCGCGACCGGCCCTGCTGGCGATCACGAACGCGACGATCATGACGGCAAGCCGCGGGACCATCGCCAACGGGACGATCCTGATCCGCGACGGGAAGATCGCGGCGGTGGGTGGGGCGGGGGACGTACGGGTGCCAGCGGGTGCCCGAGTGATCGACGCGTCCGGAAAACACGTCACGCCGGGGATCATCGACGCCCACTCGCACAGCGCGTCGGAGGCGATCAACGAAGGATCGCAGTCCAATACTGCCGAAACGCGGTTGGCGGACGTGCTGCGCCAAGATGGCATCAGCCTGTATCGGCAGCTCGCCGGCGGGACGACCACGCTGAACATCCTCCACGGTTCGGCGAACACCATCGGCGGTCAGAACGCGGTCGTGAAGCTCCGCTACGGTCTCCCGGTTGACTCGCTGTTGTTCGAGGGGGCGCCGCCCGGGATCAAGTTCGCGCTCGGCGAGAACGTGCGGCAGACCAATCGCTCGACCCCGTCGACACGATACCCGCGTACGCGCATGGGGGTCGAGGACTTCTTGCGCGACGCGTTCACGCGGGCACGCGAGTACCAGCGGGACTGGCGGGCTTACGAAGGGCAGCGGCGGGCGCTGAGCGGCGATCGCCGGGCAGCGCTGAGTCCACCCAAGCGCGACCTGGAGCTCGACGCGCTCGTCGAAGTGCTCGAAGGGACGCGCCTCGTGCACTGTCACTCGTACCGGGCCGACGAGATCTTCATGATGCTCAACGTCGCGAAGGATTTCGGGTTCCGGGTGGCGTCGTTCCAGCACGCGCTCGAGGGGTACAAGGTAGCGGACGAGATCGCGGCGGCCGGCAGCGGCGCGAGCATCTTCGCCGACAACTGGGCATACAAGCTGGAGGCATGGGACGCTATCCCGCATGCCGCGGCGCTGATGGCGCAGCGCGGGGTGCGCGTGAGCATCAACTCCGACTCGGACGAGCGCGCGAGGCGCCTCTACCAGGAGGCAGCGAAGGCGGTCAAGTACGGCGGCGTGTCCGAGGAGGAAGCGCTGCGAATGATCACGCTCAACGCGGCCTGGCAGCTCGGGATCGACAACCGGGTGGGGTCGATCGAGGTAGGCAAAGATGCTGACCTAGCGATCTTCAGCGGCCACCCCTTCGCTCCCGCGTCGCGAGTCGAGATGACGCTGATCGACGGGCGCGTCTTCTTTGACCGCGCCACAGCGCCCACGCTCGAGCATCTGATGGAGCAGCTCGAGCGCGCGCCGCGGCGCCCCGTAACTACGACGATGGAGGGCGCGCAATGAGACCCGCACCGTTCGTCGCGCTGGCGCTGCTACCCGCGACGCTGCTCGCCCAGGCAAGCGACACGACTTCTGCGGCACGCTCGCCGGCGCGGACCGTCACGGCGTACGCGATTCGCAACGCCACGATCGTCCCCGTTAGCGGGCCGGTGATCCAGAACGGCTCGGTGGTTATTCGCGGCGCGCAGATCGAGGCAGCGGGCGCGGGCGTTACCATCCCGCCTGACGCGACCGTCGTGGACGGCACCGGCCTGTTCGTCTACCCTGGAATGATCGACGCCGGTACCTCGCTCGGTCTGACCGAGATCGGCTCGGTGCCGGGCGGGGTAGACACGCGCGAGCTGGGCGACTTCAATCCGCAGAACGTCTCACTCACCGCCGTGAACCCACACTCGGAGCTGATCCCGGTGACGCGCGTGAACGGCGTGACCACCGTCATCACCGGCCCCGCGGGGGGACTGATCAGTGGATCCGCAGCGTTGATGGATCTCGCCGGGTGGACGCCGGCGGAGATGGGCGTCAGGCAGCGGGCGGGAATGGTGATCGCGTATCCGACGGACGCGGGAGGTTTCGGCGGCCTTGGCGGCTTCGGTGGCTTCGGGCAGCAGCGTTCCGCTGCTGACCGCGAGGCCCAGCTCAACGAACAAGTCCGCCACCTGCGGAGCTATCTCGCCGATGCCAGAGCGTACGTCGACGTCAAGCATCGCTTGGCAGCGGGCAGCGCCCGAACGAATGGTGCCGGCGCCCAACGCGTGAGCCAACCGATGGAGGCGATGGCGGCGCTGGTACGCGGCGAGATCCCGGCGATCGTGGACGCGAATAGCGCCGCCCAGATTCGCGGCGCGCTCGCGCTCGCCGACAGCTTCGGGATCAAGATCATCCTGCGCGGAGCGCGCGAGGGATGGCGGCTCGCGGACACGCTGGCCGCCCGCAGGATCCCCGTGATCGTCGGTCCGCTCACCGCCGTGCCCGGCGCCGAGGATCCATACGACATGGTCTATGCGAATCCGGGCGCGCTTGCGCGAGCTGGAGTCAAGATCGCCTTCCAGAGCTCCGACGCCGCGAACTCCCGCAACCTGCCGTACCACGCGGCGCTGGCTACGGCGTACGGGCTCGACCCGCAGGAGGCGCTCCGGGCGCTGACAATCAACGCCGCGGAGATCTTCGGCGTCGCCGACCGCTACGGGACGATCGAGCCCGGCAAAGTCGCCAACCTCATCCTGACGACTGGCGACCCGCTAGACGTCCGCACCATCGTGAGGCAGGTTTTCATCCGGGGTGAAATGGTGCCGATGACCGACCGGCACACGCGCCTTTACGAGCAGTTCAAGGCGAGACCCACGCCGGAGTGAAGACCGGAAACCGATGAGCGAGGGGTTGGCCCGGCGATCAGTGCTCCGCGCGCCGGGACGACCCCTCGCTCATCGCTTCATCACGCCTCGCGCTTTACGCCGCCCACTCCCGTTTGAGCAGCTCGGCGACATCGCCCCGCCGCAGCGACGACAACGCGCGGTCGCGAAGCTGGCGCACCCGCTCGCGCGTGACGCCGAACATCGTCGCGATCTCGTTCAGCGTCCGCGCCTCCTCGCCGTCCAGGCCGTAGTAGAGGATGATGACCCGCTGGTCGCGTGGGGGGAGCACGGTGAGCGCGCGGAGCAGCGCCGCTCGCCGCGACTCCTCCTCGAGCCCGGCCGGAAGCGTGCCCGCGTCGTCGCCCTCGACGGCGAGGACGGTGCCGAACGTGCGGCCATCGTGGCGACGGTCGTCGAGCGGCTCGTCGAGCGAGCGCTCGGGCTGCATGAGCCTGATCAGGTCCTTCACGATGTCCGGCGCCAGCTCGGCGACACGCGCGATCTCGTCAGGCGTCGGATCACGGCCGAGCGCGCCGGTGAGCGCTTCGCGCGCCCGCGCCACGCGGGTGAGGTCCGCGGCGCGGTTGAGCGGAAGGCGCACGGCTCGCGACTGCTTCGTGATCGACGCATGGAGCGCCTGGCGAACCCACCAAACGGCGTAGCTGATGAAGTTGACCCCGACATCCGGGTCGTACTTGTCCGCCGCGCGCACGAGCCCCGTATTCGCCTCGGCGATCAGGTCCGCGAGCTCGAGCCCGCGGTGCTGGTATTGCTTGGCGATCGAGAAGGCGAAGCGCAGGTTAGCGGCGATGAGCGCGTCGCGCGCCGCGGCGCGCTCGTCGTCGGAACGCGCCGGGTCGCGCATCACACGGGCGAGCGACTTTTGCTCGGCCGCCGAGCGCATCGGCGCCTCGTGGGCGTCGGCGATATAGAGGTCGAGCAGGTCGCGACCGGCGGACCGGTCGATGAGGTCGGGGCGCCGCTCCGCGCGCCGCCCGCGGGAAATGGTCTTATCAGGCACGTTCTCTCACTCTCGGGGAAAGCAGAGGGAGCGTCCCAGCACACCTAGTGCCGGGGCGCTCCCCGCATAGCGGTCTTAACCTTATTTACGCACAACAGGGTGGATTCGTTCCGGCCGAGTTCCTACCACAGGCTCGATCCATCGTTCCGCCCAGGCCGAGATCGCCTGGACGGCCGGCTCGAGCGACCGCCCCTTCGCGGTGAGCTCGTACTCGACGCGGACCGGGGTGTCGGGGATCACCGTCCTGATCACCAGCCCCTCCTCCTCGATCTCGCGTAGTCGCTCGGCGAGCATCCGGTCACTGATGTCTGGGATGGTCCCTCGCAGCTCGTTGAAGCGGGCCGGACCGGGAAAGAGAGCTCGGATGATCGCGCCTGTCCAGCGCCGGCCAATTAGCTCGACGGCGTGGTGGAATCTGGGGCAGAAGGAGGCGATCCCGTCAGACATGCAGCCAATCTAGTCGAGGGAACCGCTTGACAATAGTACCTTATGCAAGTATAGTACATCACGCTTAGTAATTGAATGCCGCACTCAGGCGGTCGGTAGGTCGAACACCAGACGCGACCGCCGACGACAACTTCTTGACTGAACGGGAGATACGCGAATGACCACGACGACAGCCACCGCCGGCGAGCCGATTGTCGTCACGGCAGGAACCTGGAAGATCGACCCTGTGCACTCGCAAGTAGGGTTCGCTGTGAGGCATCTGATGATCGCGACCGTACGCGGCCGTTTCGGTGGCGTTCAGGGGACGGTCCGAACGGAGGAGGGCGACCCAACCGCCGCCTCGGTGGAGGTCGCGATCGACGCCGCGAGCATCGATACACGCGAGGAGCAGCGCGACGCGCATCTTCGGTCCGCCGACTTTCTCGACGCTGCGTCGCATCCGACGCTCAACTATCGGAGCCGGCGGATCGATACGCGCCCGGAGGGCACCCTACGCGTCATCGGTGACCTCACGATCCGCGGTATCACGCGCGAGGTAGCACTCAACGTCACGCCGGATGGGCAGGGCCGCGATCCCTGGGGCGGCGAGAGGATGGCGTTCAGCGCCGCGGCGACGATCAACCGGCGCGACTTCGGGCTGACGTGGAATCAGGCGCTCGAGGCGGGCGGGGTGGTGGTGGGGGACGAGGTCAAGATCGCGATCGAGGTGGAGCTGGTGAAAGCCGCGTAGTGAATCGAGGAGGCTCTCCTCTTACACTCGGTCGTGTGGTGAGCCATCGTCGCTCATCGGAGCGCGTCCAGCACCTGTGCCGGCGTGAGCACCCGAACGCGATGCCGTCCGTGGACGGGCCGGAAGTGCGGCACGTTGCCCGTGACCAGCGCATCCGCGCGGCCCGCGGCCGCGACCTCGAGAAAGGGGCCGTCGTCCGGGTCGGGGAGGACGATCGGAAGCGGCTCCGCTCCAATTAGCTCCCCGCCAGCGACCAGCGCGGCGAGAACGGCGGCGGCGCGCCGCTGATCGAAGGCGAAACGCGGCCGTGCGGTCACCTCACGATATTCGGCTGCAATGCGGTCGTCCCACAGGACCGTCAGCACGCCGGTGATCGCGAGTGAGAGAATCTGGCCGGGCGGTCCGTGCGGCGAGAGGAGGCCCGAGACGACTACGTTCGTGTCGAGGACGACGCGCACGCCAACTCAGCTGCCGGTCTTTGCGGCGCGTCCTGCCGCGGCCATCCCCTGCCGCCGCTCTTGCCGTGCCGTCCCGATCTCGGCGTCGATTTCCTCCATGGTGAGGCGATCAAGCCCGGCGGCGGCCGCCGCCTGCCGGATCTTCGTCAGCCCCATCTGCGCCCGGACACGGCGGAGCACGTCCAGCGCCTCCTCGACATCTCCCTCTTCGACAGAGAACACGATCGCCACTGGCTCGCCGTTAGCCGTGAGGGCGATCGCCCCCTCGTCGCGTATTGCCTCCCGGACGGCCCCTGGCGTGTTGCGCAACTCACGAAAGCTGATGAATCGGGGCACAAACCCTCGCGTAGCTGATTACGCTACAATATCGCTACAGCGGCACACCGGGTCAACCGCCTTCCGCACGGCCCGCTGGATATCTCGGGCTGCTCGACCAAGAGGTCCGCCGTTGGCGTCTTCACGAAGTCGAAGGCGTCGTGCAGCTCACTCACCCCGCAGGCCGCATACATGGTCATGCCCTTGGATCGAGCTGGAGCCCGTAAAAACCGAGAAGCGAACTGAATAGAACCACGCCTATCCGTCCGCGCTCGGCGCCGCGTCAGCTTCCACCGATAGAACCGCCGACAACCTCTGCAACACACCGCCAAGATCGGGCGTATCCTCGAGCGCTCCCAGCACCGGATTGGCATCGAGCCCCACCATGCGCTCGATCGCCGTCTTGATCGTGAACGCCCTTGGATCGAGCGCCGCATTCACTTCGTCCCACAGCAACGGCATCGAGACCGTCGCGCCGGGTAGCGGGCGGACGCCGAACGGCGCGACAATGGTCTGTCCGTGACGGTTCTGAAGGTAGTCGAGATAGACCTTGTCGCCCCGCTTGGACACGTGCCGAGTGATTGTCGCGATGTCGCGAAGCTCGCGAAGGACGACCCGGGCGATCAGCTCGCCTAACGTTCTGGACTGCGCGTACGTGCACTGTCGTCCCAGCGGAAGCAGGATGTGCAACCCGGTCTTTCCTGTCGTCTTCACATAGCTCGGTAGATCGATCGACTCGCAGAGCTCGCGCAACACCAGCGCCGTTCGGATCACGTCGGAGAACGGGGCCTCCTTCGGATCCAGATCGATCACGCACCAATCGGGGAGCTCCAACGAGCCCACTCGACTCGCCCAGATGTGCAACGGGATGGACCCGAGGTTCGCGACGTAGAGCAGTGACTCTTCATCGTCGCAGACGAAGTAACGAATCTCGCGTTGCGTGTCCTCGCTCCAGATCGGAACGGTGCGAAGCCACCGCGGGGCGAAATCCGGGGCGTCCTTCTGATAGAACGACTTACCGTCGATACCATCGGGAAAGCGCGTCATCACCACCGGCCGGTCGCGGAGATACGGCAGGAGCCACGGCGACGCAGCCCGATAGTATTCGACGAGGTCACCCTTCGTATAGCGCTCAGCGGGCCAGTAGATCTTCTTGAGGTTGGAGAACGCGACGGTCTTTTCGGCAGGGGGCGGAGGCGGTATGGCGGGCGGCTCCGCTCTATCGCCTAGCGCCTCAGCCGAATCACCTATCTCGGTCTGGGCATGGTCGCCCCACTGCTGGCGGATGCAGTCGACCGGCTCCTTGTCGGTTCGCATCCGCAAGAACGTGGCGTGTCTCAGGAGGCCATCGGGCGTCCACTCGCGGAATCGCACCTCGCACACGTGCAGTGGTTCGACCCATGTCGTCGTTCGCGTCTCCGGAATGTCCTTACTGGCGAGCGGCGGAATTCCTGGTGCGGTGGCGGGTCCCGCGCACGCAGGATCGCGGCGCACGATCGCGTCGAGCTCTGTCCTGAGCTGGCCGAGCTGCGCGTCGTCGAATCCCGTGCCGACGCGGCCGGCATAGGCCAGCGTTCCGCCAACGTAGTCAGCGAGTTGGAGCGCGCCGAAATGGCTGCGGCTTCCCTTGGACGCGGTGAACCCGACGATTATGAAGTCGCCGGTCGGGTCCGTCTTGATCTTGAGCCACTTGTCCGTGCGTCCGCCGCGGTACGGGGCGTCGGCCCGTTTCGCGATGATGCCCTCGAGGCCGAGCGCATCCACTTGCGCGAGGAACTTCTCACCCTCGCGCTCGATGTGGTCGAGGGCGCGCACGATTCCTAGCTTCG
>JALZIF010000004.1 GCA_030860435.1 Gemmatimonadota bacterium
GCGTGATCGAGCAGGTGGTTGAGTGCGTGCTCGAACGTGCCAGGCAACAGTTGCCGCGCCAGATCCACGGCCAAGAACCGCGGGTTGGTGTCGATGTACTTGTAGCGGGCCATAGGGTCCTCGACAAGGATTCACCCACACGACAGATTCGATGCACCTGTAATCCGTGATTGCCTAGCGAGTTCCCGCTCCAGCACGAGGTATGGGAGACTTTTTCTACAGCTTCGTTAGGCCGCCACAACCCAGTCCGTATCGGCCGATGTGCTTCAGGCCGGCCGTCGCGCCTCGATCGGCTTCGCGGTCATCAATCCGCGCAAATTCTGCTTCAGACGGACTCGCCACATCCAGTACAGCAGCACCACGAGCGGGCCGCCGCCCAGAAGCAGGATCATCGGCACGCTGCGGAGCTGCGGGGGCATGGACTTCATCATCACGAGCTGCGCAGCGAATGAGCCGGACGCGATGAACAGGCCGAAGCACATCCGCCAGAGATGCCGCGCGAGCCGTCGCGTTCCGTAAATGCCGCCGGCCCGGAACATCCTGAAATCGCCGATCGCGGCGAGCAGGACGACGGTGCCCAGGAAGAACAACATTCCGGCAGGGACGCCATTGAGCTGGTTTCCCGGCCTGCCGAGCGCAGTGAAGGCGCTGAGGTACGTCGCGGCGGCGAAGGTGAAAGCCAGCGCCATTAGGGCGATGTCCACTCCCCGGCCCCGTGCAGGCAGCGGCCTGACGGCGGTGAAGGCGGTGAACACGAGATAGACCGTGAGCGCTCCGCTACCGATGGACTTGCCCTCGTAGGCGGAGATGCCCACCGCCGAAATACCGTTGGCGATCATCGTGTACACAAAGACCAGGCCGGCGCGGCGATGCCAGTTCCCTCCCTTGCGAGCGGCGATGGCGATTAGTCCGGCCGCAAGGGCTGCCACGCCCATCGCGACGTGAAACGCGAGGGAGAGAAAGGGCAGCCCAGTCGACGTCGCGAGTGTCAGGCGATCGGTCACAGCTCCACCTCAGAGAGGTCTGTCTTCAGGAACCGCCTATCTATGGGTTTCCAATACGACGTGCCAGAAGCATGGTTTCAGGGTCAATTTCTCTTCCGCGGATCAACCGGCGATACTACGTATGGCTTTCCAATATGAGTCCTTCTGAATGACACGCCCCATCATCGCGCGCGCCGCCGGCGCCACATTCCTGCTGTTCTGGGTAGTGAAGGTCTCGAGCTCCATCATGTTCGAGGGCTCGCTCGGAAACAGCCCGGCGGAAAGGCTCGCCGCCATCACCGCCAACGCGGGCGATCTGCGCATCGCGGTCGTACTGGCGCTGACCAAGTGTGTCTTCGCGCTGGTGATCGGCGTGCTGCTGTACTTCTACACGCGCAGCAGCTACGCCGAGCTGTCGACGCTCGTCCTGCTCGGGCGCGCAGGTGAAGCGATGTTTTTCGGCGTGTACGCGCTCGGGATGGCCGCATTGGTCTTCATTGCGACGCGTTCAACCCCGGCGACCAGCGACATCGACGCGACGCTCGTGGTGGTGATCGCCCGGTCCACGAGACACGCGACGCTGGTGGCGGAGTTCTTCTTCTCGGTCGGAAGCGCTGCCCTCGCGTGGGTCCTCCTGCGGGCGCGCCTCGCGCCGCGATACCTGGCCGGGCTCGGCCTGGTCGGGTCGCTCGTGCCTGTCGTCGGGATGCCGCTGCAGCTCATCGGCGCGACCACCGGGTTCAACACGGCACTGTTCTGGGTACTGATGTTCGCATTCGAGATCGCCCTCGGCGTCTGGCTCCTGAAGAGCGGCGGCCGCGACCCGGAGGTAGCACAGAGCGGCGCCTCGTCATCCGGATCGGCGTGAGCTGGTCACCGCGCCGCCATGACCTGGCTCGCGTCCGACTGTGCAGGGGCTTACAGCGACCGCGTCGAGCGGCTCTCAGACGATGCAACAAGGGACTCTTGGATCCGTAGGTGCCCGGTCTCAGTCACCACATGAGAAATCTCGAAGCGGCGTCCTAATGAAGTAGAGATTCTTGCCGCGCGATAGCCGCGGCAACGGAGCTCGCGAGCCGCATCTTGTGGGAAGCGCCGCAGGTTAACTCCGGCGCGTTGGGCAGCAACAACCTTCGTCTCCAGGGGAGAGATGCGGCCAAGTGGTCGAGGGCGGAACCTCTTCGCCCGGCGTCTCAACGGCGTCGGGACGCGAGGCCGATGCTTGGATCGATGGGACACGAATTCGCCGAGAGGAATCTACCTGCGTTGCGGAACGGGGAACCGCACACGAGCTTTGGCGAGATGCCGACAGTTCTCCGGTTGGGGCCGTATCGGTTCTTCTTCTTCTCTGGCGATCGTGGCGAGCCCCAGCACGTCCATGTCGCGCGGGACGACGACGAGGCGAAATTCTGGCTCGGGCCAGTCCGCCTCCATGAGAACGGCGGCTTTCGAAGTGCAGAGTTACGGCGCGTAACGGGATTGGTGGAGGCGAACGAGGCGACGCTCTTGGAGGCTTGGAATGGCTACTTCGGCAAGTGAGACGCGTCAGACAGCGCTGGCCGAATCGGTATCGGTCACTGATGATGAATTGGTGATTTCGTTACTCGATGGACGCACCTTGGCCGTGCCGCTTGCCTGGTATCCGCGGCTGTTGCACGGCACTTCAGCCGAGCGCGCGAACTGGCGAATGATCGGCCGTGGAGTCGGGATCCACTGGCCGGACTTGGATGAGGACATTAGCGTCGCTCACACGCTGGCAGGAGTACCGTCCGGGGAGAACGCTGGCTCCCTGGAGAGGTGGCTGGAAGCTCGACGTGCAGCTGCCCAACAGGGCAATGCAGACTGACGAGGCCCTCCCTCGCTTCGCTCGCTCCTCGCAGCTGATTGCCAGGGCGTTTGGGCAGACACCATGCTACCAGCCGGCGAAGGCGCCGGTCCTCAGAGATAATCCGAGCGCCTATGGCGGACACTATAGCGGGGGACATCGTCGCGCTCGGGGCGGCGGCTTCTCGATGAAGGGCGCATACACCGCACTCGACGACTTCATCCTCACCCTCGCGCCCGCCCGCGACCGCGAGTCTGCTTCATTCCGACCGCCAGCGCTGATTCGGCGCCGTACATCGGCAGGTTCTACCGCCTTTCAGCCGGAGAGTATCCGTACTTCTGGCGCGTATTCGAGACGCGAGACGACTACTTCGACTACTACCGGGACTATCACGCCTTCTGGAAGCTCTACGGCATCGACCTGCCAGACGAGAGTGCTGAACAAGGTGTACTACCGGAACGCCTTGCGGATCACGGCAGGCCTGCCCCAAGCGGGGTGGCCACGGTGAGATCGCGGCCGCGGCGAACCGTCATGGACCCACATACCGCAGATCAGTGACGGGTTCTCCGCCGAAGGCCTCCGACAGCAGGAACTCGACCACGGCCTGACCGGCCCGCTCGGGGCTGAGAAGCTGCCCCTCGCGTTTCATGGAGACGAAACGCTGGCGATCCGGGAAGTTGCGTTCGGTGGTAGCACGGATCGCCGCCTGCATATCGGTGTCGATCACGCCGGGAGCCACGCTGGCGATGCGCAGCGCCGGGGTGCGGTCGAGCGCCACGGCGCGCGCGTGGTGATCCAGTGCTGCCTTCGTGGCGCAATACACGCTCCAACCGCTGTACGCCTGGCGGCCGGCGCCGCTCGATATGTGCAGTATCCGTCGGTCACGTGCGTCGCGTGTCGCTGCGACGAATGCTCCCGAGAGGGCGAGCGGAGCCGCTACGTTGACCACAACGGCGCGTGCAATGATGGTAATGTCCTGGGTGTCGAGCGGGCCGACCGGCTGCACGACACCGGCATTGTTCACGAGGAGGGCAGTCTGCGAATGACGAAGAAAGCGCCCCAAGACCTCACTGTGTAGCCACGCCGTGAGTGCCGCAGGATCAGCCAGATCGAGCTCCACTTGTATCAGCGCATCACCGTATCGTGCCACGAGCTCGGCATTCCGGCGCCGCCCGATGGCGAATACGCGGACGTCGCGCGAGAGAAGGTGCTCGGCGATCGCCGCGCCGAGTCCGCGAGTGTGACCGGTGACGACGGCCGCTACGTCGTCCCGCGTTCGTTGGGCCATGTCATGTGTCCGTCGTCAGCTGGATCGACTCGTCAGGCAGCCGGATGCGCGCTGAGATAACCGAGCGACCCGGGGGTTGTCAGCAGCTCGCCGGTCTCCAGCAGCGTCTTCAAGCCGGACAGCACCATCGGCCACCCACCGTAGAGCTCGTCGTTGGCGTCCTCCCGCAGCTGGTCGTGGGCGACGGTGAGGCGGCACGAGTCGCCGATCGGCTCGATCTCCCACGTGACCCTCGAGGTCCCCTCGCTCTTCACGTCGTCGCTCCACAGTGCCCTGAAGGTCTGAACTAGCCGGCGCGGCGGATCGACGTCCAGGTTCTCACCCTCGGTGATTGGCATGTTTGGAGCGAGCGTCGTGTCCGTAACGCGGCCCACGTAGGAAGATCCGGGCTTCCAGTCCGAATAGACGCCTACACCGAACGTGTACTTTCGCCTCATTTCGGGGTTGGTGATAGCCTCCCAGAGCAGCCCCGGTGTCGTCTTGATATAGATCTCGAAGACTTTCTCCATTGTCCTGTCCTCCAATGTCCGCTTGAGGTTGCTCAGGGCGGCGGCCCAGGGCTCGGCGTACTTGCTCACCCACCGGTCCTGGACCCGCCGGATCGGGACGGGATTCAGGAAGTGAAGCTTCTCGCGTCCCCGCCGTCTCGTCACAATGAGACGCGCCCCCTCGAGCGCCCGCAGGTGCTTCATCACCCCGAAGCGCGTCATGGGGAGGCGGCGCCCGAGGGCGGTCAGTGTCTGCCCGTCCTTCTTGAACAGCTCGTCGAGCAAGCGCCGCCGGGTCGGATCAGCGAGGGCTCTGAATACATCGTCCATGCGGAATGATATGTGACCGTATGGTCACATATCAACTGGGGCTCGGACATCGTAGTGCAGGGCGGTTGCCAGGCTTTGCAACCTGGCGCCGGCGTTAGGCGGTACGCTCGGAGGGTCCGGTGTGCCGCTGCCATCGGTCGGCGCGGCACCTTGCGCGGGTTTCACTGCTCGACACTATTGGTGCATCGAGTTTGGCGTCCGGAGTAGCACCCGCGAGGGAGCACCCGCTATGGATCCGTATCCCATCACCCGGCGCACGATCGCATGAGCGTCCAGACAATCGCAACCATCCCCTTCGACGATCAAACCCCAGGGACCTCCGGGCTCCGCAAGCGAGTTCCGGTATTCCAGCAGCCGCACTACCTGGAGAATTTCGTTCAGGCGACTCTGGATACGGTCGCGCTCCCGGCGGGAAGCACGCTCGTGCTCGGCGGCGACGGCCGCTTCCATAATCGCGAGGCCGTCCAGACCATTCTCAAAATGGCGGCGGCCAACGGGGTCGCGCGTGTGCTGGTGGGGCGCGGCGGAATCCTGTCGACGCCTGCCGCCTCGTGCATCATCCGCGGGCGCGGCGCCGCCGGGGGCATCATCCTCTCGGCCAGCCATAACCCGGCCGGACCGGAAGGCGACTTCGGCATCAAGTACAACATCGCGAACGGCGGGCCGGCGCCCGAGACGCTAACCGGCGCGATCGCCGCGCGCACTCGCACCATCGACCGTTATCATCTGCTCGACGCCCCGGACGTTTCGCTCGACGTCGTGGGGCTTGTGTCGTTAGGCGCGACGCTCGTTGAGGTCGTCGATCCTGTAACTGACTACGCGGCGCTCATGGAGCGCCTCTTCGACTTCGAGGCAATCCGCGACCTCCTCGCTGGCGGGTTCCGGATGCGCTTCGACGCGATGCACGCTGTCACCGGCCCGTACGCTTGTGAGATTCTCGAGCGAAGGCTCGGCGCCCCCGCGGGAACGGTGGTGAACGGTGTGCCGAGCCCGGATTTCGGCGGCGGCCACCCGGATCCCAATCTGACCTACGCCCATGAGCTAGTTGGGACGATGTGGGGGACCGACGCGCCCGACTTCGGTGCCGCATCCGACGGCGATGGGGACCGGAACATGATCCTCGGCCGGCGATTCTTCGTCACGCCCTCCGACAGCCTCGCCGTACTGGCGGCGAACGCGCGGCTCGTGCCCGGGTACGCGGCGGGGCTGGCTGGAATCGCGCGCTCGATGCCGACGAGCGCGGCGGCGGACCGAGTCGCGAGCATGCTCGGCATCGAGTGCCACGAGACGCCCACCGGGTGGAAGTTCTTCGGCAACCTGATGGATGCGGGGATGGTCACGTTGTGCGGCGAGGAGAGCTTCGGCACAGGGTCGGATCACGTGCGTGAGAAGGACGGGCTGTGGGCCGTGTTCTTCTGGCTTGCCATCGTAGCCGCGCGAGGTGAGTCGGTCGAAGCAATCGTGCGCGACCACTGGGCGCGATTCGGTCGCAACTACTACACGCGCCACGACTACGAGGAGATCCCGGCCGCGGCGGCGCGGGAGATCATGGAAAACGTGCGCGCCCGCATCGCCACTCTCCGCGGGACCGCGTTAGCCGACGATCGCATCGCGCTCGCGGACGACTTCGCCTACCGCGACCCGGTGGACGGGAGCGTGAGCGGGGGTCAGGGGCTTCGCATCGTCCTCGAGTCGGGGGCGCGCATCATCTTCCGGCTCTCCGGCACCGGAACCGAGGGGGCGACACTTCGCCTGTACGTCGAATCGTACGAGCCAAATCCGGCGCGACAGAACCAGGACGCTCAGGAGGCACTCGCGCCCCTCATCGTGGCGGCGCTCGAGCTATCCGACCTGCGTGAGCGCACGGGACGGAGCGCCCCGACGGTGATCACCTGATTGGTGACCAGAGCGGCCCCCCGAGGTCCGGGTAAAGGCCGCCAGGAAAAGGAATCATGATCATCATCACTCGGCCGGGCACAACGGACGCTGAGCTCGACCACATCAGGGAACGCGTCGAAGCTCTAGGGCTGCGCACCCACATCTCGCGCGGCGTTCAGCGCACCATCGTTGGGTGCATAGGTGATGAATCGCTGCTGCAGGAGATATCACTCCTCGCCATTCCCGGCGTGGAATCCGTGATGCCGGTGCTCAAGCCGTACAAACTGGCCTCGCGAGAGTTCGCGGCGGATCGGAGCGTCGTCACGATCGGCGACGTTGCGCGCACTACGATCGGGGGACAGGAATTGGCCGTGATCGCGGGACCGTGCTCCGTCGAGGGGATCGAGATGCTGCACGAAACGGCGCTCGCTGTCCGCAGCGCTGGTGCGACGATGCTGCGCGGCGGCGCGTTCAAGGCGCGCACATCGCCATACGCATTCCAGGGGCTCGGCGTCGCGGCGCTCCTCATGCTCAGGGACGTCCGCGCCGCCACCGGGTTGCCGGTCGTGACGGAAGTCATGGATACGCGACACGTGGAAGCCGTTGCCGAGCACGCGGACGTTCTGCAGATCGGAGCGCGAAACATGCAGAACTTCTCCCTTCTTGCGGAGGTCGGCCGGCTGCAGCGGCCGGTTCTGCTCAAACGAGGGCTCTCCGCGACGGTGCGAGAGCTGCTCATGGCCGCCGAGTACGTGATGGCGCAGGGCAACCGCGACGTGATTCTGTGCGAACGCGGAATCCGCACCTTCGAGCCGTCAACGCGCAACACGCTCGACGTGGCCGCGATTCCAGTGCTCAAGGCGGAGACCCACTTGCCGGTGATCGTCGATCCGAGCCACGCGGGCGGACGTGCTGATCTCGTCGCCCCGTTGGCGTTCGCCGCCATCGCCGCGGGTGCGGACGGTCTCATTGTGGAAGTTCATCCCTGCCCGGAGCAAGCACTCTCCGACGGCGACCAATCGCTGTCGCCCGGAGCGTTCACGGACTTGATGCGGCAGCTTGACCTGTTCGCCCAAGCTGCGGGACGGTCGCTCCGGAAGCCCGTGGCCGCCGACGCGGTGGATGGTGCGTCGTGACTGCGGACACGAGCGACCAGCGCGCGGGCGAGGCGACGCTCGCGCACTTGAGGGATGAGATCGAGCGCATCGATCGAGAGCTGATCGGTCTCATGGCCGAGCGCGTGCGGCTCGCCCGGGCCGTCGGCAACGCGAAGCGAAGCGCCGGCCTTCCCACGCTGGACACCGGGCGCGAGGCCGCTGTCGTTCGCCGTGCAGGGGAGTTGGCCCGGGAGGCGAAGTGCGCCGATGAGGACGTGCGCTACATCTTCTGGCACCTGATCGGGATGTGCCGGCGCGCGCAGTTGGGGGGCGAGTGACCCCGATCCGGAGCGCGGCGATCATCGGTCTCGGCCTGGTCGGCGGCTCACTCGCGCGCGACTTGTCCTCACGCGCTGTTCGCGTGCTCGCTTACGACCGCGATGCTCGCTCGCTGCGGGCAGCGCGCCGTCGAGGCGTGGTGGACGGGGAGCTCGACTCGTCGCTCGAGGGGGCGGAAGAAGCGGAGCTGGTCGTTTTGGCGGTCCCGGTGTCCGCCATGCCGGCGCTTCTATCGCGGCTCGCGCCGCGCCTCGAGCGCACGCGTCTCATCATCGACGTCGGGAGCACGAAGCGAACGGTCGTCGCCGCCGCCGAGGCCCTCGGAATCGGCGAGCGCTTCGTCGGCTGTCACCCGCTGGCTGGGAGCCATCGCTCGGGATGGAGCGCATCGCGCACCGGTCTCTTCGCCGGCGCGCGCGTCTTTCTTTGTCCTACCGGCGCTACGCGAACTGATACGCTCGCTCTCGCGCGAGAGCTCTGGGGCTCACTCGGCGCGCATCCAGAGATCATCGACGCGGAACTGCACGATCGGCGACTCGCGTGGGAGAGCCATCTGCCACAGGCCGCCGCGACTGCCCTGGCACTCGTGCTCGAAGCAGAGGGTGTGGAGCGCGGGGTCCTCGGGCCCGGCGGCCGCGACATGACGCGGCTGGCCGGCAGCTCGCCCGAGATGTGGACCGCAATTGCCATGAACAATGCGCTTGAGTTGTCACCGGCGCTGGCTTCCCTCGAGGCGCGCATTCGGGAGCTTCGGATGCTGCTCGATCGGCAAGACGAGGATGGCCTCGGCCGTGTCTTTGCCGCGGGCCTCGAGTGGTTCGCGAGGGATAAGCGGCGGAGCGCGTCCAGGGTCTGATGTCTGAGAGGTACGAGGCCGGTACCCGGTCGCCCCAATTCGCGCTATCTTGGAGATGACACGACGAGTTCCGGTGGGGTGTAGGTCAACTGGCAGACCGCTCGGCTGTTAACCGAGAAGTTGCAGGTTCGAATCCTGCCGCCCCAGTAACGACCAACGCCCGCCTGCCGCTCACCTCGGCGGGATCATCAACGTGACTTCATCGCCTGGCCGCACGGTGATGTCATCGCTGATCGGAGTACCCGTCGCACCGATGGGGTTGGCGAGAAAGCGGAGCCCCATAGCGGTGGTGACGATGCCGCGCGGGATCTCGAGGACCGTGGTGGCGTGCCCCGTCGCGATGCCTAGTCGGACGCGCTCGGCGCCACGCAGAACGTAGATCGTCATGTCGTTGAAGGCGCGATTCTCGACTCGCACGGTGGTCCGTGCGGTACGGGGGTCCGTGTCCGGCGGCGGCGTGCCGGCGCACGCCATCAGGGCGGCGGTAAGTAACAGCAGCACTATGCGGCGCATACGGTTCCTCCTCGCGGTGTTCGGGCGGTCTCTTGCGTTATACCCGGCGACGCGCTAATGGGTCAGGAGGTGCGGGCCGATGGGACTCGTGCTGCTCGAGCTCTGCGTCAGCACAGCCGTCCACGCCCTGATACTCTGACGCATCATCGCGCGTATGCCGTCTGCAGCGTTCGTTCCCGTGTGCCACGCCAACTGGAGCGGTGTCGTCCTGATTGCCCTCGCGGCGGGGGCGATCGGCATGGCGAGTCCCGCGACTGTCAGCGCGCAGGAATACGGCGTCCCCGCGGCCGCAGCCCGCGACCCGCGTCCCGCGGTCGCCGTCCAGCAGCGACCCGAGTCCGCCAGCGTACTGAAGCGCGTGCGGTCTGTTCAGGCGAGCTTCGAGCGGCTGCGGCAGTATCGGCTTCCGCGATCGTGGGACTACGGCGGTGGCTCGTGTGATGACATCGTCGGTCGGATGTGTTACCGTGACGACGATGTAGATGGCGACTTCACCCCGCCGCCGGAGGCAAGAGAGGTCGTCCGCGAACGCGAGAAGCTCCTCGGCCGCCTCGCGGACGCCGCGGAGGCGATACCGGGCGACGATTGGGTGGCGGGGCAGCGAGTGCGCTACTTGATCGAGGCGGGGCGCGTAGAGGACGCGCGCGGCGTGGCTGGCGAGTGTCAGGGGACACGTTGGTGGTGTTTGGCGCTCGTGGGATACGCGGATCACGAGGCGGGGAATTTCGTCGCCGCCGAGTCGGCGTTCGCGAACGCGTTGCGCGACATGCCCGCGCGCGAGCGCGATCGGTGGACCGATCTGAGGCCCCTGCTCAGCGACGCCGACTATGGCGCTTACAAGAAGCTCGACCCGCCAAGTCGCGAGCTCGCGGCTGCCCGCTTCTGGTGGCTCGCCGATCCGCTCTGGTCGATGCCGGGGAACGATCGCCGGACTGAACACTTCGCGCGGCTGGTCTTCGACCGCCTCCAGCATCGCGCCCGCACGACCGAGGGGCGGTCGTGGGGAGACGACCTCCGGGAGCTGCTCCTCCGATACGGTCGGCCGTACGGTTGGCAGCGCCTCCAACCGCGGCCCGGGGCCCAGATCGGCGAGCCGGCGGGCGTCGTCACCTATTTCAGGCATCACGGGCGCGATTTCCTTCCCCCGTTGAGCGGGCTCGACCGGCAGGGGCCTCCCGGGGTGACCGCGTGGCCGCTGAGTCCGCGGTTCGCGCAGACGCGCTACGCACCGGTATACGCCGTTGTAGCCGACTCGCTCCCACACCAGTTGGCCGTATTCCGCAGGGGCGACTCCGCGGTGATCGTGGCGGCGTACGAGATGCCGGAGGACAGCGCGGCAGGGGACGAACGTCAGGAGGACGGACCGTTGCCTCACGATGCGGCCGCGGCCGGTATCGCAGGTCGGTCCGGCTGGGACAGCACCATCGAGGCGGCGCTCGTGGTCGCGGCGGACACGGCGCCCGAGCCCGCGATAGCGCGCCTGACGACGATCGGGCGCACCGGCGCTCTCCGCCTCGCCGTCGAGCCGGCGCGGGGCATTGTGAGCATCGAGGCGTTGTCACGCGGCGCGAAGCGGGCGGCGCGGGCGCGCTACGGCCTCGCCCTGGGTCGAGATACTGCCGTCGGCCTAAGCGTGTCGGACCTGCTCCTGGTCGAATCCGCCGAGCCGCTCCCGAGCGTGTTGGACGAGGCGGTGCCTCGGATGCGCCCGACCACGAGCGTGCGCGCGGGGGAGCGACTGGCGCTCTACTGGGAAACGTACCGTCCGGTCGTCGCGGGACCGATGCTCGACGTGTCGCTCACGCTTCTCGCGCCGAAGAGCGGGTGGCTACGCCGCCGCGCCGAGGATCTGCGCCTCGCCGCTACGCCGACCGACGTGGAGATGCGCTTCCAAGTGGCGCCTCCCCCGGAGCGCCCGATCCAGCACCACAGCCTAGCGATCACGCTCCCCGATCTTCCGCCGGGTCGCTATGCCCTCCGCGTCACCGTAGCTCAGGAGGGCAACGGCTCGGCGACGGCGGAAAGAGCAGTTGTGGTGGAGAAGTGAGGCGTCGCTTTGGCTAACTGCTGAGGGCTATTGGCGCCGTACCGCCGCGCCCGCCGCCGGTCCGTCGGCTGGGCCCGCCCGCTGCGCGCCGATAGCACGTTTGTTGCCCCTTCCACTGACTGGCAGGACCAGTTCACGGACATCGCTGGCGTCTTACACGCCGGCACCAACAGGAGGCATTCCGATTATGCTGGATCGACACACTACGACGCGCGTGTTCGGCGCGCTTACGCTCGCCGCAACGTTGGCGATCGGCGCCTGCGCGACGGACGACCGGGCGGACCTGTACGACACGACGGCCGTGATGGCTGGCGACACCGCGTTCGGGGCCCGCGACACAATGATCGCAGCCGGGGAGCTCGGGACGGAGGATGACTGGACCGACGGGCAGATCCTCGGCCTGTTGGCCGCAATCAACACCGGCGAAGTGGCCGCGGCCGAAGTCGCCAAGACGAAGGCGACACACGCGGACGTCAGGGCGTTCGCGGTGAAATTGGAGACAGAGCACTCCGCGATGCTGCGGTCGGGTGAGGAGCTGGCGCGGTCCGCAAACGTGGCGTCGGCGGCACCGGAAGACAGCGGGCTGATCAAGGACGCGAACGACGACATGGAGGACCTGCGGGAGAAGGAGCGCGGGAACGACTGGGACAAGGAATACCTGGACAAGCAGATCGACATCCACGAGGACGTGATCGAGAACATCGACAAGGCGCTGCGCAACGCCGACAACGCGCAGCTTCGTGAGCTACTCCAGATGGCGCGCCCGAAGGTCGAGGCGCATTTGACGGAAGCGCGGCAGATCAAGGAGCGGCTGGACGACCGCACCTGAGGCACGCTCGCCCGCGGGCTCCCGCCTTTTGGGGGAGCCCGCGAGGCGTTTTATTGTACCGCCGCGCGCTCCTTCGGCCGCTTCACGTGCGTGTCCATCCACGTCACCATCTCCCACAGCGTATGCCCCACGCTCTCTCGCGCGAGGTAGCCGTGTGATTCGGCGGGGAGCTGGACGTAGCGCACCGTCGCGCCGTTGCCCTTGAGCGCGGCGTAGAAGCGCTCACTCTGCACCGGGAAGGTGCCGGAGTTGTTGTCCGCCATGCCGTGGATGAGAAGGATCGGCTCCTTGATCTGATCTGCGTACGTGAACGGGGACATCCGCGCGTAAACATCGCGCGCGCGCCAGTAGGGACGCTCCTCGGCCTGGAACCCGAACGGCGTAAGAGTACGATTGTAGGCACCGCTGCGCGCGATCCCAGCCCGGAACAGGTCGGAGTGCGCGAGCAGGTTCGCCGCCATGAAGGCGCCGTACGAGTGGCCGCCGATGCCGATCCGGTCGCGGTCGGCGACCCCCATCTCGACCACCTTGTCCACGGCGGCCTGCGCGCTGGCGACGAGCTGCTCGACGTAGCTGTCGTTCGGCTGGTTGTCCCCTTCACCGACGATCGGCATCGTGGGGCCGTCGAGGATGCCATATCCCTGCGTGAGCAGAAAGAGGTGCGACGGCCCGTTAGGCCTGACGAACCGGTGAGGGGAGCCCTGGACCTGCGCGGCTGCCGCCGCCGTCTTGAACTCGCGCGGGTATGCCCAGAAGACGAAGGGCAGCGGCCCTTTCGACTTGTCGTATCCGGGCGGCAGGTAGAGGGTCGCCGAGAGCTGAACGCCGTCGGCGCGGTTGTAGGTGATGAGCTCCGGTGACATGCCCGCAAACTGCGGCGCCGGATCCGCGAAGTTCGTGATCTGGGTGCTGCGGTTCCGACCCAGCTCGCGGACGTAGTAGTTAGGCACATCGGTGACACTCTCCCGTCGGGTGAGAAGGCGGGTAGCGCCAGCGTCGAGTACCGCGACGACATCCTCGTAGTAAGGCGCGGCAGAGCGCCAGAGGCGCGTCGTCTTCACGGTCGCGAGCTCGATGCGGTCGAGAAAAGGCCTATCTCCCTCGGCGGAGGCACCGCCGCCGGTGAGGTACGCGAAGCGTCCGTCGCGGCTCGTGAGGACGAGGGGTCGGCCGCGCGCTCCGACCGTCATCACGAAGGTTCCCGGGTCGTTGTAGCGGTCCTCCGAGGAGCGGTCCCAGAGCAGGCGGGTCGCGCGCGCTCTCTGGCCAAATGGCGCCGTGAGATCGAGCAGCCACGTCTTCGTGCGGCGTGTTTTCCACCAGTACTCGTCCACGATCGCGAGATTGTTAGGAGCCCATCTGACGCCGCGGATGCGCGACTCGGCGTCGAGGAGCGCTGCCGGCTCGGCTGTGAAGGGCGCCCCGAGGGAATAGAGGCGGTCGCGCTTGGCGACCTGGTTCTCCGGGTCTCCGCCATCGAGCGCCTCGACCCAGATGAGCGTCGCCGGGGCGCTTGTGCGCCACGCGACGTTCCGTGGACCCTCGGCAACTGCGTCGAAGGCCGTCCCGACCTCCTCCTGGAGCGGCAGGTCGGCGATCTGCCTGACGACTGCTCCCGTCGTTGGATCCCACACCTCGACCCTCATCGGAAAATCGTACATCGGTACGAGGTACGAGTAGGGGCGGTGCAGCGTCGCCACGAGCAGGTAACGGCCGTCCGGTGAGAGCTGCGCGTCTACGCGGATGCCCGGGGCCCCGAGCGGCGTCGTCGTCCCGTCGAGGGCGACGCGCACGAGCTGGCTCGTGAAGTAGTGGTCGAACAGCGCCTCGTCCGACGGGCTCTGGAGGAGATCCTGGTACGTGCGGATCGGCGCCGTGCGCCCCATGCTCTCCTGGACGATCGGACCGGTGGGCGTCGCGCTCCGCTCCGGCTCCGCCCCGCGCCCGGCAGGGATGGTGCGACAGAGGAGACCCTCGCTCGTCGGGAGCCACGCGCACGGCGTGCCCGTGGCGCCGTTCAACCGCGCGGCGGTGAGCTGGCGGGCGGTGCCAGTCGCCGCTTCGGCGACCCAGAGCGTAGCGGCGCTATCGTCGTTCACCGTGAAGGCGATGCGCGCGCCGTTCGGGGACCAGGCCACGTTTCCGATGCGGGCGCCCGGTGCCCCCTGCGCCCATGGGGCGGCGATCGCGCGGCTCTGATTGCCGTCCACTGCGCGCAAGCGCAGACCCTTGTACGTGACCGCGCGCGACTGCATTGCGGTCCTCGCATCGATGCGGGCGCCGGCGAGGCGGAGCTCGGGCGCCGCGACCTCTGCGATCCCCGGCATCGCGTCTCGCTCGAGCAGAAGGAGCCAACGCCGGTCCGGGCTCACGCTGACCGCGGGCAGCGGCTCGGCATCGAGGATCTGGGCGATAGGCGCAGGCGGCTGGCGGAAACCGTCCTGCGCTCGGGCGACGAGCGGGGCAACGGCAAGAGCGGCGGTGGCCAGCGCGAGGCGCGCGCGAGAGAGGAACATCGTGTCGCAGCTCCGAGTGGGGGGTACGGCGGGTTACGCGCCGCGGGCGGGGAGCGTTGAGGCCGCGCCTGTTCGGCAACCCGTGGCAATTGTCGCCCCCCGCTTGTGGGCAGGCGACGGCGGTTACCGCGGAGCGGACAAGCGGAGGGGCGTTACGACGCTTCGCAGCACGCGGACCTAAGTATCCGGATCGGTGAACGCCTTTGGGCTCTGGCGGTGACGGGGCGGGTTGTACACGCATCCCATCATTGTCAAGCTGTCGGGCCCGAGCACCCACCGCGCACGACCGGTCGTGTCACCGGGAGCCGATGCGTGGTCGTCGGTCGGTAGGACCCGGGCGTGCCCGATGGTCTTCTCCGCGCCTATCCCGGACGTGACGCCCCGGATCCAGAGCGTGCGGCGGCCCGCACCCGGAACGCTGTCGGTCCACAGGTAGGTGACCTCGTCGTAAATCCCGTAGGGCGGGAAGGAGTCGCCAGGCGGTGTGAGGATGCGCGCGATGACGCGGCCGCTGTCCATCTGCTCCGTCGTCATCCCGCGGGCTCCGAAGACCGCCTGAATAAAAGCTACCGGACCAGAGTCGGTCGGAGTGATCAGTCGCTGCGAATCGCCGGGCGTGCGCATCGGATCGTAGCTGAGACCGGCCGCGTACGCGACCACAGTCGCGAGAGGGACGGAATCGACGGGACCGGTCCACGGTGGCGGGGCGACAGTGTCCGATGCCGCGACCGTGTCGGGCGACGGCGTGCGGTCAGATCGGCCACAGGAGACGGAGGCGGCGACGGCGGTCGCCGCGATCAGGAACGTCATCCGTGGCCTGCGCAGCGTGTCGGGTGTCATCATGTCCCCTGCGGGAAAGGGTGGCTGGAGGTTGCTACCGGCGCGGCGCGGCATTGCTCGCGAGCGCCCGCATGCGCTTGACGATGGGCTGGAGCTCTGGATCGGCATCGGACCAGAGAGTGACCACTGCCCCCGCCCAGCGCGCGGCGGTGGCCCGGTCGGCCGCGCCGGCGGCGAGGTCGGCGCGTAGGGCGAGCGCATGAACGAGCGCCGCCGCCTGCGGTACGTCGTGGCAAAGCAGCCTGCCGAGCGTCGGGAAGGCGGTGAGCGAGATGTCGAGCCGGCCGGCCGCCCCGGCGCTGTCGCCGATGGCGCGTAGCAGCCACGCGGCGTGATACGTGAACTCGATCGCGTAGTCCGCGGGCCGGCTGTACCGCAGCGCCGCATCCCATTCGGCGACTACAGCGCGGACGGCGGCCGTGTCGCCCGCTGCCAGGTCGCGCTGGGCGCGGAGGAGGCTATAGTCGCCGGCGCGCGTTCGGTGCACGTCACGCACGCCGGTAGTGGGGAAGGCGAAGCTCATCGGCACGTAGAGCAGCGCGTCGCGGATGCGGAGCTGCTGACCGGGCTCCACCCAGCTCCGGACCTGCCGCGCGATGTCGCGCTCGAGCGCCTCGATGCTATCGCGGGGCGCACCTAACGACCCGTATGCGAGGAGCGCAAGCGCGGGCTCCTTCAGCGCTGCCGGGACGAGCACTGGCGTGGCATCCCACGCGAGCACCGTGTCCACCGGCGCGGCGCCGCGTCGAAGCGCGGCTGACTTCCGCGCGCGCCCGGTGAGTGCTGCGAGCGCCGCGAGACCGCGCGCGTCCTCTGCCGTGGGAGGCGTGGCTTCGAGCACGGAGTCAGCCAGGTCGCGGGCGCCACGGAAGTCCTCCGTCTTGAGGCGCAGGCGCACTTCGGCGGCGGTGAGGCGAAAGCGCTGCGATGGGTCGGCCGCGAGCCGTCGCGCCTGGCGAGTCGCGGCGAGCGCCGACCGCTTGTCGCTGTCCCCGGAGATCTCACCGCCGCTCTCGAGCGTGAGCGCGAGCGACTCGTAGGCGTCGGCGCTCAGAGGGAAGGCGTCTGCCCACCCCAAGGCGAGGGAGTGCAACAACTCGCGATTGCGGTCGACCGCGGCCACGACCGTCCGCGACAGCGCCGGGGCGCGATACTCCTGCACGTCGGCACGCGGGTACGGTACGAACACGAGCGTGTCCTGGTCGAGCCCCGGCTCCGCCCAGAACCAGAGCGTGTCCGGAGCTACGGCGAGCCCGACGCGCACGTTGCTCGTCTCTGTGTAGAGCAGGGAGGGGAGCCGCGAGTACGCGGTAGCGCTGAACGCCCGCTGGAACGACGGCACGAGCTCGATCGCGCGCACATACGCCCGAAC
>JALZIF010000009.1 GCA_030860435.1 Gemmatimonadota bacterium
CTCCGCCGATTGCTCAGCCACGGCGCCGGGCTCACGGTCCACGGCTTCATGGGCTACGCCTCGAACACGCCGGTACCCACTGTCCTGCAGGTGCTCGACGGCCAAACGCCCGCCAACTCGGCGGCGATCCGCGTCGATATGGTGCCCGGCAGTCGGTGGCGGTATTCGGGAGGCGGGTACACCGTGATGCAGCAACTCCTCGTGGACGTAACAGGGAGATCGTTCCCCGATCTGATGCGCACTGAGGTCTTGGAGCCCCTCGGCATGACGCGCAGCACGTACCAGCAGCCGCTTCCAAAGGATCTGATCGGAAACGCAGCCTCTGGCCATCGCTCCGATGGTACTGTTGTCCAAGGCAAGTGGTACACGCACCCGGAAATGGCAGCGGCCGGCCTCTGGACGACGCCGTCCGACCTCGCTCGTTATGCGATCGAGGTCCAGCTCTCCGCCTCAGGAAAGTCGAACAAGGTTCTCTCGCAGCCCGCCGCGGCTCAGATGCTCACCCAGCAGACGGGCACGTCCGGGCTTGGGCCTGGCCTGGGCGGCGAAGGTCGGAACGCGAGCTTCAGTCACGGTGGATCGAACCAGGGATTCCGCGTCTTCTTCATCGCGTTCACGGAGAGAGGGCAGGGCGCGGTAATCATGACCAACTCGGACGCGGGCAGCCCGCTGGTATCCGAGATCCTTCGCGCCATCGCGGAGGAGTACGACTGGCCGCGGCCGCGCACCGTCGAAAAGACTGTCGTGCACGTGGGGCCCGAGAAGGTGAAACCGCTTGCAGGCCGATACGTTCTCGAGGAGGCGCCGAACATCTTCATCGCCATCACCGTGGAGAGCGGTCGGGTTTTCGCCGACGTGATAGGGCAGTTCAGAACGGAGATCTACCCCGAGTCGGAAACCAGGTACTTCTCGGTCGATCAGGATTTCGACTTCGTCTTCTCGCCGGGAGAAGGGGGAAAGATCATTGGCTTCGTCGTGAGCTCGGGATCGCTCGGCACCTACAAGGCGAAGCGCGTAGAGTAACTGGCCTGTGTACTAGGCTGGGTACTCTGCACGCAGCGAGTATGTTGCCGGCCGACTCAACAACTGTTCAATGACCCGATTTCTCGTCCTCCTGAGCCTAGCGGCCGCCGCGTGCACATCGGCACGCGTGAGCTCACCGCCCGCCGGCGCCCCCGAGCCGACTGTTGGGACCCCTGGCCCAACGCTGGTCGCTTCGGAGCCAGCGGAGTACGATCTCGTCATCCGTAACGGGCGTGTGCTCGACGGCGCGGGCAATCCATGGATTCTCGCCGATGTCGCGATCACGGATGGACGCTTCGCGAGAATCGGCAAGGTCGAGGGACGGGGGCGCGCGGAGATCGACGCTCGTGGGAAGTACGTCTCGCCGGGCTGGATCGACGTGATGGACCAGTCGGGCAGCGTGCTGCCGCGCAGCGGACTGGCCGAGAACAAGCTCCGAATGGGCGTGACGACGGCGATCGGCGGCGAGGGCGGCACGCCGGTGCCGGCGTCGCGGATTCCCGAGTACTTCGCGACGCTCGAGCGTCAGGGGATCAGCATCAACTTCGGCACGTACTTCAGCGAGACGCAGACGCGCGTGCCGGTGCTGGGGCACCAGGCACGCCCGCCTAACGCCACCGAGCTGGAGCGAATGCGCGCGATCATGGATACGGCGATGCGGGCCGGGGCGATGGGGATGACGACGGCTCTCATTTACCCGCCTTCGAGCTACGCGACGACCGACGAACTGGTGGAGGTCGGACGAGTGGCGGCCCGTTACGGCGGCATCTACGCGAGCCACATCCGCGGCGAGGGGAAGGAGGTCGTCCAATCTGTGCGTGAAGCGATCGAAGTCGGCGAGCGTGCGGGGATGCCGGTCGAGATCTTTCATCTCAAGGTCGCGTACCGTCCGGGGTGGGGGATTCTGATGGATTCGGTGCGGCACGTGGTGGAGGCGGCTCGGGCGCGAGGGGTGGACGTCGCCGCCGACATGTACGTGTACACTGCGGGCGGGACCGGGCTCGAAGCGACGATCCCGAGCTGGGCGCACGAGGGCGGGCGGGACTCGCTGAGGGCGCGACTCGCACGTCCCGACGTGCGGACGCGCCTCGAGGGCGAGCTCGCGACCGGCTCTCCGGGGTGGTGGAACATCGTGGAGGCGTCTGGCGGTTGGGACGGCATAGTGCTGGTCAACGCGCGCAATCCGGCAAACGCGAAGCACGAGAACAAGACGATCGCGCAGATAGCTCGTGAGGCGGGGCGCGATCCGGCGGATGTGGCGTGGGACCTCGTCAGCGAGGGGCAGGGACGCGTGATGGCGATCTACCACATGATGAGCGAGGAGGACATCGAGACGGCGCTCCGCTTCCCGTGGACGAGCATCGGCAGCGATGCAGGTGCAGTCGCGCAGATCGGCGTACCGGACGCCACCGGTCTGCCGCACCCGCGCCGCTTCGGCAACCATGTCCGCGTAATTGCGCGATACGTGAAAGAGAAGAAGACGCTCAGTCTCGAGGAGGCAGTGCGTAAGATGACGTCCTGGCCCGCGACGCGGATGCGTCTTGCCGACCGTGGAGTGATCCGGTTGGGGGCTTGGGCCGACGTGACGGTCTTCGATCTCGAGGCTCTCGATGACCGCGCATCGTACGAGCGGCCCAGGGAGTTCCCGGTGGGGATCGACTGGGTGCTGGTCAACGGCGTGGTCGTCATCGACCGCGGCCGACACACCGGCGCGAAGCCCGGACACGTTCTAAGGGGACAGGGCTGGCGCTCGCCGTCTGACAAGCAGTGATGACAGCTACGGCGCCGCGGGGACGGACCACACCGCCGCGGTCTCCCGGAACGCCCCGTAGAACCCAAGATTCTCTCGTTCGAGGTGTCGATCCCGGGGGCCCTCGTTCGACGTGTAGGTAGAGCCCAGATTCAGCCGGTCGAGACCGTCCGGAAAACATGGCTCCGAACCCGCAACCACAAGGAGGCACGACGATGCGATTCATGACCCTGGTCAAGGCCGACAAGAGCTCGGAGGCTGGCGTTCTGCCCGACGAGAAGCTTCTTACCGAGATGGGTAAGTACAACGAAGAGCTGGTGAAGGCCGGCGTGATGCTCGCGGGCGAGGGGCTCCAACCGAGCTCGAAGGGCGCGCGCGTCAAGTTCTCCGGAGGGAAGCGCACCGTGATCGACGGGCCCTTCACCGAGGCGAAGGAGCTGATCGCCGGTTTCTGGCTGATTCAGGTGAAGTCGAAGGAAGAGGCGATCGAATGGGTCAAGCGCGTCCCCTTCGACGAGGGCGAGATCGAGATCCGCCAGGTGTTTGAAGCGGAAGACTTCGGTGCCGAGTTCACACCCGAGCTGAGGGAGCAGGAGGAGCGCCTGCGCGCGCAGGTGGCCGCGAAGAAGTAGGGGTGGGGGGGGGTCTCACGAGCGGAGCAGGCAATGTTGATCCGTAACGTTCATGAACGGCTCTTATCGCTGGCGCCCGCCCAAGTCGGGGCGCTGATAGACAGCCTTGCGTCACCAGACGATGGCCTCTGGCCCCGGGATCGCTGGCCGGCCATGCGCCTCGATCGGCCCCTCACCGTGGGTGCGATCGGCGGCCATGGGCCGATCCGTTACACCGTCGACGAATACGAGCCGGGTCTGAAGATCCGGTTCCGTTTCACCGGAATGGCCGGCTTCGTTGGGACCCATGGCTTCATCGCGGAGCCGGCCGCGAGCGGCGGAACCCGGTTGCGCCATGAGTTGCTGATGCATACCGAGGGGAGCGCCCGCCTGACGTGGCCAGCGGTGTTCCGGCCGCTGCACGATGCCCTGATAGAGGACGCGCTGGATCGGGCCGCGGTTGCCGCGGGGCAGCCACCTTCGGCGCCGGCCTGGTCTCCTTGGGTTCGCGTGTTGCGCCGCGTTCTGCGTCGTGCGGCACGCCGGCATTCCGTCGCGCGTCCGGGCTAGTGCCGACTGAGTTGTCGCTCCTCAGTCACACCGCAGTGCATCCACCGGATTGAGAGTGGACGCTCGCCTGGCTGGGAGATAGGTCGCGACGAGCATCGCGATCGCGAGCACTGTGACGGCCACAGCGGCCGGTCGGATGTCAGCAACTTGGACTCCGGCGAAGAGCGACTGCAGCACCCGGAGCGCGGCCATCACACCGAGCCCGCCTGCGACTCCCCCAATCGCCGCAAGCCGCATCCCGTCGCCGAGCACGATCGCGAGCACGCCGCGCGGAGATGCTCCGAGTGCGGAGCGCACCGCGAGCTCGCGCGTCCGCTGCAACACGCCTTGCGCGACGACGCCGTACAGCCCGATGGAGGCAAGCAGCAGCGCGATCGCGCCGAAGACGCCGATCCACGCGCTCGCCGTCTGCAACGGCCGCAACTGGCTCCTCAGTTCCTCGGCCAATGTCTTGCCGCTCAACACCGCTACGCTCGGATTGACGGCAGCGACGAGGCGAACCAGGGTGCTTGGTGGGATGGGTGTGCTCCCCCGCGCGCGCAGGACAAGGACGAGGTTGGAGCCCGCCTGTTGGGCGAACGGCATGTACATCGCGAATGGAGGCTCGCCGGCGAGCGATAGATCGGGTGTGTCGGCGGCGACGCCCACCACGCGGAACGGCAGGCGAGGGGGGCCCTCGACCGCGGGCCAGGACACGAACTGGTCGATGGGATCCTGTCGTGGCCACAGCTCGTCGGCTAGCCGGCGGCTGACGATGGCGACGGGCGTCGAACGTTCGTCATCACTCGCGGTGAACGCGCGCCCGCGCACCAGGGAAACACGCATCACGTCGAAGAAATCCTGCGACACCGTGATCGCGTTCACGCGCAACCCCAGCTCGAGCTCGCGGCCGACGAGCGTTGGGGGCGGTGGCTCCTCACCGCGGCGAAAGACGGATGCCTGCATCGACCATGGAAGCGGTGGAACGCTGGATGTAACCGCCGCGCCCGCGATGTCCGGATCAGACGCGGCCCGCGCCAGCACCGCGTGGTAGAAGGCGAACTGCCGAACCGTGGTGGGCATCGCCGTCTCGACCTCGAGCATAGCATAGGTGAGGCCTCTAGGATCGAACGCGTCATGAGCGGCGAGGATGCGCTGGAATGCACTGAAGACTATGGCCGCGGCGGACAGCAGCACGAGCGATGCGCCCACCTGCGCCACGACCAGCGCGTGCTGCCCCGAGCGGCGCCGCACCGCGCCGCCGCCGTCCTTGAGCACGGCGCCCGGCGCTATCCGAAAGAGCTGCATCGCCGGCATGAGCGACACGAGAACGGCCGTGAGCGTCGAGGCGGCGAGTGCGACCGCGAGCACTCGCAGGTCTATACCGAGGTCGAGGTCCGACAT
>JALZIF010000031.1 GCA_030860435.1 Gemmatimonadota bacterium
GGTACGACTGGCCCGGGAACGTCCGCCAGCTCTTCGCGGTGCTCGAGAGCGCCGCGATCCACGCCGGGTTCGAGCGTATAGAAGCGCAGCATCTCCCGGCCGAGCTGCGCGCCGCGGCCGACGCACGCGCGGCGACGCCCCGCTACCGGTCGGACGGCACCGAGGACGATGAGCGGGCGGCGATTCTCGCCGTTCTGGAGCAGACTGGCGGCGTGCTCGCGCGCTCCGCTGACATGCTCGGGATGGGGCGCACGACGTTGTGGCGGAAGTTGAAGGCGTACGGGATTCGGCCTGGGGAGGGGGAGCCGGGGGGCTGAGTGCCGAGCGTTCGGCGCTGCACGCGGGGGCGGCTGTGGCGCACTTGCCGACCCCGCGTGCTCTTGGTTCACCCCGCATGCCTCAACTCTTTGGCCTAACGCGCAGCGAGGCCATTACTACCCGCGGGCAAACCGGTCGCGCCGCCGGGGAGTGGCGTTAGGGTTCCGTCGGCGTTGACCCGGAAGACCGTAATCGTCCCCGCCCCCGCGTTGAGCGCATAGAGGAACTGTACACCACCGCGGCTCAATGCCGCGTCGATCGGGGCCACATCGCTCGGCGCCGGGAAACCGTGGCCGATGAGGAGCTCGAGCGTCCCGTTCTTCCGGATCAGATAGCCGGAGAGGTTGTTGCTGCCCGTGTTCGTCGTGTACGTGAATCGGTCGTTGTCGGTAATGACGATCCAGCAGGCGGCGGATTGAAAGTCGGGGATGGAGGGGCTCAGGGTCGTCAGCGAGCCACCCAGGTGTACCTGATAGGATGACACCGTTGACGCGCCGGGGGCACCGCCGTGGGCCTCGGATACCACGAGACGATTCCTTCGGTCGAAGGCGAAGCCAAAGGGTGTCATCCCGGCGGACGCGTGGACGATCGGCGCGGATGCGAGCCCGTTCCCGCCCACGGTATAGGTGGTGATGCGGTTCGTCGCCTTCTCAGTCACGACGAGCACCCTTCCGCGGTGGGTGAATCCGATCTGCGCGGGCCCGGTCCCCCCCGCCTGACTGAGCGGGCGCGTGGAGCCTGCGAGCGGGGTGAGGGTCCCGCCCGTGCTCAGGTGGAACCCGGTTATGTTGCCGTCGCCACCGGCGTTGAGAACGTACACGTAGTCTCCCGCGCTGGTAACGCTGATTGGCATCTCGCCGCCTGACGAGACCCGGTCGGCGAATGCCAGCGAGCCGTTCGTTTTCCGGAAGAAGGCGGTGAGCTCGTTGCTCCCGGCGTTCACGACGAGGAGGAAGTTCGCACCCCGGCCGAAGGCGACGGCGCCCTGGTTCCCAAGCCCGCCACCCGTGCCCGCGCCCCCCGTGGCGTAGACCGGTCCCGGCGTCAGCGATCCGTCCGCCTCGCGCCGGTAGGCCACCACCTCGTTGCCGCCGACAGCGTTGGTGGACGTGTAGACCGCCGCCCCGACCGACGCGTTGGTCGGCGCGACATCCAGCGCCGGATCGAGACCGGGGCCCACGACGCGTTCGCTGTCGGCGCACGCCGCGGCGAGCAACGCCGCGGTCACCATCGTCGAGATCCTCTTTAGCCTGGTCATGCTCTCTCCCCCTGAGTGCACGAGTGGATTGGTCGCGCTCGAGTGCATTGGCGCGGGACTGTGCGGTGGCAGGGAAGGGGCCGGCGCGCGGGATCATGGCGGCGACGTGCAAGCGCTTCACGCTCGGCACGTTATGGGTAGGATCGGTGGGAATTGGACCTGACGCGGGGGTTCACGGAACACGGCGGCGCGGGATGGAACGCGCGGAGGGAACGACGGGGGACCGCGAAGATCCATGTCGATGACCGCTCATAACGCATACCCCAGCGGCCCGCACCAGAGTAAATTGAATCGCTCGCGTCCGGCGTCCGATTGCACCAGCCTCGCCGCGGCTCGGGAGGCAGGCCGGCACATCTTAAGCGGCAACAGCTAGAAGCTCCGAGACCCGGTAGCTCAGTTGGTAGAGCAACGGACTTTTAATCCGTAGGTCGTGGGTTCGAGACCCACCCGGGTCACTCAGCAAGTTATTATAGCATCGGCACATACGAGAGAGCGGCCACCTGCTGGGGTGTCCGCTCTCGTGTCGATGTGTGCCAGCAGTGTGCCGAATGCTCAGCGGCCGCCGTGGCACGACCATTCTCCCTATTGCGATGCCGACGCCAGAAGAATTCTCAGTGGCCATACAAGAGAGGCACCGGGCCACGTTCGATCTTCACGCGAAGCTAGCTCAGTTGCTTCAGGACACCGTTGTATCGAACCGCTACCTGCCCGATCTGGTTGCGCGCGCGACGGACATGCTGTTCGTGCAAGGATTCAAGTCCCACCAGAGTGTGTACTTCCTGTGTTCCCATGCACTGGTGGAAGATGCGGCAACGATTGTCCGTCGTCTGCTCGAGCTGTTTGTTCAAGCCATCTACATCGCACGAGACTCTGAAGAATCGGAGCGGAACCATCGCGCGGGGATGTATCTCGCGTTCCTCTGGCGTGAATGGCCGACGAGCCTGCGCGAACGGATCCCATTTGATGAGCGGCAGGCATGGGAATCCCTTTACGCAACGTACGCACACCAGATCAAAGGCAAGCGGTGGGGACCCAGCTTCGCGAAGATGTTTCAGTATGCCGGCAACCCCGACACCTATGACCAGGCCTACAGTCTCTTGTCAGGTTTCGCCCACGGCAGTCCCACATCTCTCGTGGGTAGCTACTCCCAGGCGTGCGTTGAGCTGCACTCCGACCGCGGGGTGCCTTTTGTCCTGGAGTACGCGACCCGGTACGCTCTCGGTCTCACGCTGATCTGGAACGACATTTTCCAGCTTTGCGACGCCGAACGCCTAACCGCCGTGGATGCTGCCGTGCGTGGTTTCGGCAAGCGTCCAGATGACAGCTCCACCTAGTAGGGCAACGTGCTCGCAGCCGCTATTCGATTTCCGCGTGGGTGCGATAGTCGCCCGGAAGCGGTAAGTGGGTCTCGAGCACTGAGAGATTCATGCTCTGGACGGCGAATTCCCCGTAGTCGAATCGCGAAAAGCGGGCGGCCATGCGCAACACGCCGGACATCACCTGGCCGCGCTAGATTCCGCGGGCCCTGTACTCCGTGGTATCATGGAGCTGCAGTCACGCATGATGGCGGATTTGTCGATCCGGGCGCGCATCCTCGCTGACACGGCGATGCGTCGACTATTCACCGAGGCGTTGCAAGGGATGCCCCCTGCGCACCGCCGGCACTTGGAGCGCATGATGAAGGAGACGACGGCGACGCCGAAGCCCCCCCCATCTCCGCACGCCGGGCACCGACCGTAGATGCGGGGCTCTCGGCTTCGCCTCCTGACCGGTGCGATGATCGCCGCCGAGCTGTGGGCACTGCTCGTGGCGCCCGCCGCGCTTCACGCACACGGCGTACTTCAGCGCTCAACGCCCGCGGATGGTGCACGCCTGGCGGAGGTGCCACGCGAGCTCCGCCTGACGTTCAACGAAGCGGTGGAGCTGGCGGTGGCGCGGATCGAGCTTGCCTCCAGCGATAGCGCGCCGGTGCTGCTCGGCGTGCTTCGCCATGGCGGAGACAGCGCGCGCGTGGTCGTTGCCGACATCCTGGTCCCGCTCGGGGCCGGGCGGTACACGGTCGCCTGGCAGGTGGTGGGGAAGGACGGGCACCCGGTGCGGGGCACCTTCGCGTTCACAATCGCGCCGGGCGCGCGCGGTGTAGCGGCTACGGACACGGGTCGTGCCACCGTGCCGCCGGCCCTCGCGCCGCAGCCCGTCGCGCCCGAGCGGCAGACCCGGCCGATGGGCATCGGCGAGCACCACGGCTTCGATGCCGAGTCGCCACTCTACGCGCTCGTGCGCTGGGCTAACTACATGGGTCTAGTCGCCCTCATCGGGGCGGTAGCGTTCGCGGTCGTCGTCGTGAGGCGCGCGGCAGTCCCTGCTCTGGCGTGGGGGGTGATGTCGGGAGCTCAGCTCGCGCGCGCTGCAGCTAGCGTGGGAACGGTCGCCGCGCTCCTGGTCTTGGCTGGCGCCCTGCTGCGGCTCACGTTGCAGTCGGTCGCCATGAATGGCGGCGGGGATGCGCTGGACAGGGCGCTCGTCGCCGCGATGGTGGGAGAGACAACGTGGGGCGTGGGGTGGCTGCTTCAGCTCACCGGTGGCCTCGTCGCCCTGGTTGGCGCGCGCGTGGCGCGGCGCGTGCCTAACGTCGGATGGACGATCGCGGGCGCGGGGGCCGTAACCGTCGCGTTTGCCGCGGCGCTGTCAAGCCACGCCGCCTCAGCGGCACGGTTAGCCCCAGTCGCGGTAGCGTCGGACACGCTGCACATCCTCGGGGCCGGCGGGTGGCTCGGCAGCCTGCTCCTACTCGTCGTAGTCGGGGTGCCGGCCGCGGCTCGCGCCGAGATAAGGGCGCGGGGCGCGACGATCGCGGCGCTCGTGAACGCGTTCTCGCCAGTGGCGCTGGCTTGCGCCGCTCTCGTGGCCGCGACCGGGCTTATCGCCGCCTGGCTCCAGCTCGGCGCCTTTTCGGCGCTCTGGGAGACGCGGTACGGACGGATCCTGCTCCTCAAGGTCGGCGCGTTAGCGCTCGTCGCCGCGATTGGCGCCTACAACTGGCTCAAGCTCAAGCCCGCCGTCGGCGACCACCTCGGTCCGCATCGGCTTCGCCGCACGGCGACGATGGAGCTCGCGGTTGGGGCGATCGTGCTCGCTGTGACTGCTGTCCTCGTCGCAACGCCGCCGCCGACCGCCGTTGGCTAGCCGCCGCGACGAAGATCCGGATCAGTCTCTCGCGGGGGCGCGTCTCGTTGCGACATCACTGCCCCGGTTCGGGATTCCACGCGTGACGCGCTCCGATCGCCGCTATCTCGTCCGGCGGCAGCGTGCTCGCTGAGCCGCTCCTGGTGCGCGTAAAGCGCCTCTGCGAGATCATCCGCGCGCGGGTCGCCGTGCCACCGACCGACGACCTCGGCTCGCAGGCGCTCGATCTCATCGGGCCGCGCCGCGCGCGCCGCCCGATCGATGCAGTCGAAGTACTCTTGCGAGCTCATGCGGGGGGCGTGCTCGTCCATCACGGCGTCGCTCCTTGCCGGGGGGACCACTTGAACTCCGCACGCCGCGTGCTGGGAGCGAGCGCATCGTCAGGTGTCTCACGATCCGCCGGAAGAACGGCGAAAGTGATCCTTGTCACCAAGCCTGCGGGCCCCCGTCCGCCTCGGGAGGAATCCGGAGGGTGGAGGGCCGCCGCCGGGCCTCAGGCGTTGCCTTCAAGGGGCTCAGTCGTGATGCATCAGACCTCCCGCGCCAACCCCCAAGACGCCGATCGTCCATGGAGATCACCCTCCCGAAC
>JALZIF010000056.1 GCA_030860435.1 Gemmatimonadota bacterium
CTCCTGGACACCGCCCGCGCCCAGGCCGATAAGCGCGGCAACGATCGCGTCGCGTGCATCGCCGGCCGCCCCGGCAACGCGCACCGACTGCCACCTCACCGTCTGACTCGCGTGCGGCGGCCCTCGCTAGGCGCCAAGTGCGTCCTTCACCTTCGACCAAAGCCCGCGTGGCTGTTCCTTGAGCGGGCGCGCCGCCTCGAGCGCGCCGAGCCGGCGCACCAGCTCCAGCTCCTCTTCGCTCGCGGTCTGCGGGGTCCAGAGTTGAATGCGCACGTGCAGGTCGCCGGTGCCCTTGGCGTTGACGCGCGGGAGACCGCGGCTGCGAAGGAGGAAGACCTGGCCGCTCTGCGTCCCAGCCGGAAGGCGAAGGGTGAAAGGCGCGTCGGTGGGAGTCGGAACCTCTACGTCCGCGCCAAGAACGAGCTCGGCGTACGTGACGAGAACCTCACAGTGCAGGTCCTCGCCCTCACGCTCGAAGCGCGGGTCTTCCGCGACGTCGAAGACGACGAGGATGTCGCCCCGCGGCGCCCCCTGCGGGCCCACGCTCCCGACGCCGCGCATCGTGATGTATTGGCCCGTGGACACGCCCGCCGGCACGTTGATGGAGAAGGTGCGGTCTGTTCGCACGCGTCCCTCCGCCTTGCACTTCTTGCAGGGCGTCTCGATCACCTTCCCCTGCCCGGCGCACGCTGGGCACGGCGCGACGCTCACGAACTGACCGAAGAAGGAGCGCTGTGCGCGCCTCACCTCCCCGCTGCCGCTGCACGTTCCGCAGCGCACCGTCCTGGAGCCCGGCTCGACGCCACTCGCCTCACAGCGATCGCAAGGATCGAGGAGCTTGACGGTGAAGCTCTTCTCCACGCCAACGGTGACTTCCCCGAGCGTCAGTGGGACCGTGACTTTGACGTCGGCGCCCGTTCGGCCGCTGCCACGCCCACGCCCGGCGGCGCCGAACAGCTCCTCGAATCCGGCGAAGCCGCCAAAGTCGCGCATGAAGATGCCGAGCGCCTCCGACAGGTCCACGTGATGGAACCCGCCGGCCCCCGAACCGCGCAGCCCCGCCTCGCCGTAGCGGTCGTATACGGCGCGCTTCTGCGGATCGCGAAGGACGTCGTACGCCTCTGTGATCGCCTTGAACTGCTCCTCGGAGTCCTTCGCGCCGTTGTTGCGGTCCGGGTGGTACCGCATCGCGAGCTTGCGGTACGCTTGCTTGATCCCTTCGTCGGGCGCGTCGCGCGGGACGCCGAGTACTTCGTAAAAGTCAGCCATAAGGAGCGAATCAGAAAAGGTTCAGCACGAACTCCGGGGAAAACAGACGGCGGAGGAGGTGAGGCGGGCAGAGTCCAACCTGGGCCGCCGGAATCCGAGTAGTGAGTCAGCAGTCGGTCAGTGGGTCAGTCGGGAGTAACGGCGGGTGGCACTGGCGCACTGACGACTCTTCACTGATTACTCGCAGCTTGGATCCCCCCCAAAATCCTCGCGGAGCCCGAGAAAAAAAGGCGAGCGTTGCTTCCTGTTCCTCACCCCTCACCCAGAAAGGTCAGTAGAGCAGCTCGGTGATGAGTCTGGACGTATGCGTGACGAGCGAGACAACCTTGTCGTACGGCATGCGCGTCGGCCCGATGACGCCGATGACTCCCGCTAGCCCGCCCATACGGTATTCCGCGGTGACGACCGTGAAACGGCTCAGAGTCGGTTCGGAATGCTCGCTCCCAATAGTAATGCTGATCCCGGGGCGAGCGGTGCGCCGGCGAAGGAGGTCGCCGAGCTCCTGCGGGCGATCGGTGAGCGCGAGCAGCGTTCGCATTGCCTCGCTGTCCGCAAATTCCGGCTGCTCGACGAGCACGGAGGTCTGCCCCAGCAAGACGTCCGGCGAGAGCGCCACGGAAACATCGAAAAGTTGATCCCCTTCCTGAATGAAGATGTTGAGGAGCTCGCGCGCTTCATCGGTTGTCGTTGAATCGCGGAGCCGATCCGGCAACGTCGCGCGGATCTCGCGGACGGTGAGACCGCCAAGGCGCTCGTTGAGGACGAACGCAACGGACGCGAGCGCGGTTTCCGCGATCGCCCCGGGCGCCTCGACGAAGATCGTGTGCGCCGCGCCGCCGCGCAGACGAAGCACGAGCAGCAGCCGCTCCTCCGAAAGCCGGATGAGCTCGAGCCGCTCGAGCACCAGCTCTTCCAGCCGCGGCCCAAGCGCTACGCCGAGCTCGTGCGTAAGGACCCCGAGCATCTGGGCGGCTCGGCGGAGTATCTGCTCGATAGCCGCCCCTCCAGAGGCCAGCTCGCCTAGGAGGCGCTCGGTTGCCTCGGCGGCCACCGGCGAGACGCGCATGAGCTCATCGACGTACATCCGATACGCCATGTCGGTCGGGACGCGACCGGCGGAGGTGTGGGGGTGAAAGAGGTACCCCTTTTCCTCCAAGTCGCTCATGGTGTTCCGAATGGTCGCTGGGGACACGCCGAGATGGAACCGGCGCGAGAGCGTGCGCGAGCCGGCGGGCTCCGCCGTTTCGACGTACGTTTGGATCACCGCCTCGAGGATGCGGCGCTCCCGTTCATTAAGTGGCTCTTGGGCCATAAGTTCCAACCTAGTAAGGACTTTCGGTGAGTGTCAAGGCGGCGGCGATCGCATCCAGGCGTAGCCATCCCGTCACAGTCAGGCGCGCGACCCCATCCGCGACCACCACCCACCCCTGCCCCTCCCACCGCGCGATCGGCTCCGAGATAGGGTGCTTCAACCCGCAATCCGCAACCCGCAACCCGCAAGGGGCATCCATCCGTAGCCCTTCGGTCGTTCGAAGCGCCAGGTAGATCCGCTCCGCGGCTGCTTCGCCATCGGTGAGGACTTCCGATCCGGCAGCGGGGTCACCCCCGTCGCGGAGGCGCCGGCGCCACTTCTCGTACGCCGCCACATTCCAGCGCCGCTGGACGCCGTCAAACGAGTGGGCGGACGGGCCTAACCCAGCGTAGGGTACTCGCTGCCAGTACGCCGAGTTGTGTCGGGAACGAAGGCCGGCACGGGCGTAGTTCGACACCTCGTAATGGTCATACCCCGCCGCCACGAGGATGTCGTGCGCGAGTAGGAAGTCCCGCTCGTACGTCTCTTCTGGCGCTTCGGTCGCCGTCCCGCGGTCGCGCCATCGGGCGAGCGGCGTGCCCGGCTCGACGGTGAGCCCATAGAGAGAGACGTGAGCGGGCGCGAGCGACGTCGCACGGTCGAGGTCCTCTTGCCAGTCACGCCCCAGCTCCGTTGGCACGGCGAAAATGAGGTCGAGCGACAGGTTGTCGATCCCGGCCGCGAGAGCCGCCTCGACCGCGCGGGGTATCTGCGCGGCGTCGTGCGTTCGGTGCATCCAGCGGAGCACGCGATCGTCGAAGGACTGGCTCCCGATGGATAGCCGGTTGATGCCGTTCGCGTGCCAAACGCGCGCCGCTTCCGGCGTCACGTCGTCGGGGTTCGCCTCAAGCGTAACTTCAGCGTCGGGCGCCAGGGTGACGTGCTCGCGCGCGAGATCGAGCAGCCTCGCCACGCCGTCCGCGCCGAGCAGCGACGGTGTTCCTCCGCCGAAGTAAACCGTGTCGGCCGTCCAAGGTCCGCCGTCTGAGCTCTGCAGTGACCACTCGCGCGACAGCGCATCCAGGTACTCGTCCACCGGCACGGCCCGGCGTACCGCGATCGCGAAATCGCAGTACGAGCAGCGCCGCGCGCAGAAGGGGACGTGGACGTAGATGTGGCGGGGGGGCAACGGGACGAGAGAAGGGGAAAGAGGGAAGAGGGAGGACGGAATGGGGAAGAGGGAAGGGGGAGGAGGGAAGAGGCAAGGGAGAGGGGGTAGCGAGGAGACGTCGACTCCTCGTCCCTCCTCCCCCTTCCCTCTTCCCTCTTTACTTCACCGCAACCGTCAGAAAATTCTGGCTCAAAATGCCCGATCCCGGGGAGCCGGTTTCGGCAGCGAGATAGACGCGAAGCGTGCCCCGGATCGCCCGCCAGATCGCGTAGCGGACGGCGCTCTTGACTCCGTGGACAACTGGCGCGTCCTCGAAGCAATGCACTTCGCGGAACCCTGACGAGAGCATTAGCTGGCCGATCGAGGTGCTCGTATACGCTTGCTCGTGCGTAAAGTCGCCGTATCGAATGCGCCCGAAGAACGGCGACTCGGCGTTGGGGGTGTGGATGATCCACTTGCCGCCCGGCGCGAGTACGCGGTGGACCTGATCCACGAACGGGAGGAGCTCGCTGCGCGTGAAGTGCTCGATGACGTCGAAGGCAATCACGATGTCTTGCGACGCGTCGCTGAGCGTCGCGAGCGTCTCCATAAGGTCGCCCTCGCGGACCCCGTCGATGCCGAGCCGGTTCGCCTCGGCCACCTGTTCGGGCGACCGATCCACGCCCGCGACGTTTCGGTACCCCGCCTGCCGCGCGAAGTACACGAGAGTTCCGTGACCACACCCGAGGTCGAGCACGCGGGCGTCGCGGGCCGGCGGGAAGTGCTCGCGGATCACGCGCGCGAGATACGGCCGGTTGGCGTCGAGCGCGGCGAGCGTAGCCGGCGCCAGTGAGGTGTGGCGTGCGTGGACGTAATGGTCGTAGATGCGCGCGCGATAGTCGAGCAGCGGAGCCATGGATCGGAATCTATCGGCCGTCGCGGGCGAATCCACGCTCTCCACGCCAGCAGGTCGTTCGGCGCGGCGCCATCGGCATCAGCGGCGTCGGACTTCTCCGACGAGCGAGCACTCGATCGCGCCAGCCACCTCGAGCGCCGCCACGGCCACCATGCACTCCCGCGCCGGCAGCGCAGCGCGCGAGGCGAGCGTGTCGAGGTCGGCGGCGCCGTTTGCCAGCGCATCCCACACCGCGCGCTCGGCAGGTGATGACAGTTTCGGCTCCGGCCGCGATGGCGTTGTGAGACCAGCGAGCATCACCGCATCCGCGGCCTCGGCGATCACGACCGCGCCGTCGCGAAGAAGCCCGTTCGACCCCGCGCTCCGAGGCGCGTCGATCGGACCAGGGACGGCCGCTACCGCGCGCCCGAGATCCAGCGCGTGACCGGCAGTGATCAGCGCGCCGCTCCGCACCCCAGCCTCGACCACGATCGTCGCCAGGCACAACCCCGCGATCACGCGGTTACGCTTTGGGAACGAGCCCGGAACCGCGCGTGCGCCAGGCATTTCCTCGGAGAGCACGAGTCCGCATCTCGCGATCTCCGCGTGCAGCCCGCGGTGGGCGGCTGGATACGGCACGTCGATTCCCGTTCCAAGCACGGCGACGGTAGGCCCGCCCGCCTCGAGCGCGGCCCTGTGCGCGACGGCGTCGATCCCCCGCGCCATCCCGCTCACCACGACCGCTCCGGCGCGAGCAAGAGCGCCCGCTATGTCGCGCGCGACTCGTTCGCCGTACGCCGTTGGGTCGCGCGTCCCGACGACCGCGACACAGCGCCCGCCAAGACAGCCGGGGTCGCCGAGGGCGAACAGCGCCGGGGGCGCGTCCGGCAGTTCGTTGAGGCGCTCCGGGTAGTCGGCATCGCCGCGGCTTATGAGACGCGCCCCGACCTCGTGCGCTCGCTCGAGCGCCGCGTCGGCCGCGGCGATCGCGGCACGGAGCGGGGTCCCGTTGCCCCGCACCGCCAGCGCGGCCTTCGCGCCGTGCCGGTCGATCAGCTCGCGGTGCGAGATTGGACCGACACCGGGCAAGAGGGCGAGCGCCAGGGCGGCGCGGCGCGCCTCGTCAGGGGAGCGCGGCGTCACCGTGCAGCAGCGCGCGCTTCCGCAGCGCCAGCAATTCGCGCCAGAGCGCGTCAACGAGCGCATCGACTCCGGACCTTGTCGCGGAGCTGATGGCGAACACACCCAAGGCGCTTGGCGCTGTGAGCGGGGGCGCCTCGTCCTCGCCTAGGATGTCCATCTTCGAGAAGATGACGCAATGCGGCTTCTCCGCCAGCTCCTCCGAGTAGCTGCGTACCTCGGTGCGGAGCCCGTCGTACTCGTCCTGCCAGTCCATCGCGTCGATCGGAACAAGGAAGGCGAGGATCCGCGTCCGCTCAATGTGCCGCAAGAACTGGAGACCCAATCCGCGCCCCTCGTGCGCCCCTTCGATTATCCCGGGGATATCGGCGACGACGAAGGTCCGGTGGTCGGAGAGCTGCACGACCCCCAGGTTGGGCGAGAGCGTCGTGAATGGGTAGTCGGCGATCTTCGGCCGCGCCGCCGAGACTACGGAGAGAAGGGTGGACTTGCCCGCGTTAGGCTGCCCGACCAGGCCGACGTCGGCAATGAGCTTGAGCTCGAGCTCGAGAGTGCGCGCTTCCCCCTCCTCCCCTGGCTGCCACCCGCGCGGCGCTTGACGCGTGGACGTCGCAAAGAATGCGTTCCCGCGGCCTCCGCGCCCGCCCCGCGCTACGACTACGTCCTGGCCATCCTCGAGCACCTCGCCCAGCATTTCGCGAGTCTTGGCGTCGCGGACGACCGTGCCTGGCGGAACGGGCAGAACGACGTCGCTTCCCGAGCGACCGGTCTTGTTCGCCCCCATCCCATGCTCACCCCGGTCGGCCACCCAGCGGTCCCTGTATGTGTAGTCGAGCAGCGTTGCCAGATTGATGTCTCCGCGCACGATGACGTCGCCACCGCGACCCCCATCGCCGCCGTCGGGCCCTCCCATCGGGACGAACTTCTCCCGCCGGAACGACGACGCTCCGGAGCCGCCCGTCCCTGCCTCCACCCGAATGACTGCACTATCGATGAACATCCCATCACTTCCCGAGAACGTGTGACCAGAGGTGGCGTGCCCGCGCCACCGCCGCGGCTGACATTAACTCCGCCACCGCGGCGAGCGTCTCCTCCACCTCGGCAGATGCCGCGCCCGCGTGCACGGCGCCGTGCAAGTGCGAGTGAAGCTGTCGGTCCTGGCCGGCAGCGGCGCACACCCCGATGATGCAGAGCTCCCGCCGTTTGAGGTCGAGCCCTGGTCTTGAGAGCACCTTGCCGTATCCATCGACGATCATCCAGGCGTCGAGCGCGGGATGCAGCGCGCGGATGTTCACCCGCAGGCGGTCGTACATAGGGCCGTATACCACCGCACATGTCTGCTCGCCCCGCGCGGCCCACTCCGCCGTGCACGTCAGATCTTCCCCTTCGTCCGCGGCGGGCGCGGCACGCCCCGAGAGCCGACGCCACTCTCGTGCGGCGTTGAGCGCGCGCGGAAAGCCGGCGAAGAGGTACGACTGAAGGATCACCTCCTCCACCCACACCGCTCTCACCGCTGCGTCGAGAGCCCGTGCGATGGCGGCGCGAAGCTCGGGCTCGCTCCCTACCGCGATCCACGCCGCCAGCCGTACCAGCTCGCGCGTCTCCGCGTCGAGCGCAGCAACGTTGCCGTCGGCGGCGGCGGCGCGCGACATCGGAATCGCGCCGTCGGGGTCCAACGAGCGCGCGCCGCTCAAGCGGCGGGCCGTGTGACGCCGACGACCTCGCCCCGCGTGTTCAAGAGTGGATGGCTCAGGAAGCTCGCGAGGCGCGGCGAGAGGTCGTCGCCGAGGACGCCAAGCTGTTGGAGCGCGCGGAGCACAGCCGGATGCTGCGCGCGGGTCGCCCCATCCTCTACCTTCACCGCGAGCGCGATCCCGTCGCCGAGAACCGCGACTGTGTGGACGCCCTCAGCGCCCACCTTCGCGAGCAGGGCGCCCTCTGTCTCCTCGGCGAGCACCGTGTCGAACCGGTCGGTTCCGCCGACGAGGAACGGTCGTGCGCGCATCGCGCCGACGATCCGCGCGGGGACCTCGTCGCCGGAGGCAGCGCATCGCGCCAAACGGGCGAAGCTCATCGCCATCGCCGTCAGTGGGAGCCCAAAGGTGACAACGCCGCAGCCGTCGACAGCCTGCCGCAACGACCCGGCGGCAACCCCGCTCCACTCCGCGACGGCGGTGAGACCGGCCTCCTGGACGCGGTGGCCGCGCTTCTCGTAGCCGAGTATAGGCCACCCCTCGCCGCGCGCGAGGGCAAGCATCGCCACGTGCTTCCCCGAGCAGTTGTTGTGCAGGCGGGTCAGCGGCGCGCCCTCCCGTTCAGCCAGCCGGGCGCCCCGCTTCGAGAGCGGCTCGTGGGACCCACAGGCGAGGTCGCCCTCCTCCAGCCCGGCGGATTCGAGCATCCCCCTGGCGACGCCGATGTGCTCCGGCTCGCCCCCGTGCGAGGCGCAGGCGAGGGCCAGCTCGTCGACGCCCCAGCCGAGCGCATCGAAGTGCCCGCGGCGCAACAGCGGCATCACCTGGAAGGGCTTGGCGCACGATCGCCAGAACGTTTCCAGCATCGGGTCGCCGGCGGAGGCGCGCAGGGCGCCGGTCGCGTCGACCACGGCGGCGTGGACGCGGTGCCGCGATTCAACGACCTCGCCCCGCACGGTGACGATGTCGAGATGGAGTTGTGTCACGAAAGGAAAGCTAACGCGCTCACCAACGGCTCAGTCAACGCCCAGCGGCGCGTCGCGGCGACGTGGTAGGGCGACCAGAATGCCGCCGAGAACGAGCACTGCTCCGGCGAGCGTGACCGGCGTGGGGATTTCGCGGATTCCGGGAAGGAGCGCGGCAAGCAGCGTCGCTCCTATTGGCTCACCTAAAGTCGTAAGATTCACGACGTAGGCTGGGAAGTACCGGAGGGCCCAGTTCATTCCGGTGTGCCCGAGCATCATCGGCCCGAGCGCGAGCGCGGCGAAGATCGCAAGCTCACGGGGAGGTTGCGGCGCGAGCGGAATTCGAGCGATGGCGGCGATGAGGAGCAGGGTGAGCAGACACGCACCGTACACGAGCGCGACGTAAGGCCAGAGATCCAACGTCTGTCGAGTTCGGCGTCCCACAAGGTAGTAGAGCGCCGCCGTGACCGCTCCGACGAGCGCGAGGAGGTCGCCGAGCAGGGCGCGGTTTCCGAGCAGGCTCCGCGGGCCGGTGAGCGCCGGCGATGCGACGACGATCGCGCCCGCGATCGCGATGCCGATCCCGGCCCACTGCCGGCGGCTTGGCGCCTCCCGCAGCCACACGGCAGACAGCGCGGCAACGATGACCGGCTGCATGTTGACCAACACGACCGACGCCGCGACCGTCGTCAGGCCCAGCGAGGTGTTCCAGGACCAAAAGTGGAGCGCGAGCATCACGCCGGCACCAAGGGCGAGCGCCGTCTCTGTCGCGCCTAACCGGGCCCACTGCCGCCAGCCGCGCGAAGGGACGAGAAAAGCGGCGATGAGAACGAGCGAGAATGCCAGCCGCCAAACCGCGATCGCGAGAGGGTGTGCGTCCGAGAGCCGGATCAGCGGCGCCGCGAAGGAGATGCCGATGACGGCGAGGAGCAAGACGACCAGCGGAGACACGGGGCGAGACGCGGGCACGGGCATCCGGGGACGCGACGGCCTCGCTCGCAAACGTTTCCTTGTGCCTCAGAACACTTTGATCATTCCTCGCGTGTACTTCCGCGGATCGCGCCGAACGTCCTCGAGGATGGCGTTCAGATCGGTGATCGCTTTGTTGAGCTTGTCGTACAGATCCTGGTCGTTGAGCATGCGCGCGGCGAACCCGCTTCCACTGCGAAGCTGGGTGAGCAGAGAGTCGGCACCGGACGTGATGCCGACCAGGCGTGTGTAGAGTGTGTCGTCAGTCAGCAGCTTGCCTAACGTTCCCTCGCGCGAATTGAGCGCGGCGAGCAGGGTATCGAGCGAGCTAGTCATCGATACCATTCTGTTGTAGAGGGTCGGGTCGTCGATCAGGCGGCCGAACGTGCCGCCAGGCTGCTGCAGCCGGTCGAGCAGCCTGTTGAGCTCCGTCATCGCGCCGCCGAGCTCCTCGTAGAGAGTGGGGTTCATCAGGAGCTGCCCCATCGTCCCTTCGCCGCGCACTATCCCGCCGGTGATCGTCCTCATGTCTGCGGTGAGCTGCACCATGTCGTCAACCGCGCCGGCCGCCTGTGTCATCACCTGCTCGTAGTCGAGCGATTCGGAGGTGAGGATGGTGTCGCCAGGAGGGAGCGCCGCGAATTGGGGGGTGCCCACCGATATGTCGAGCACCTTGTCGCCTAGCAGGCCGAGGGTCCGCACGCGGGCGCGCGAGTCCTCGCGGACCTGCGGTTGGAGCGACTGGTTGATCTCGATGATGACGCGAAGATTGCGCGACGTGTCCGCATCGACGGGGAGGAAATCGATCGCCTTGATTATTCCGGCGAGTTGTCCCGCGACCGTGACCGATCCCCCTTCGCGCAACCCGTTCGCGTTGGGAAGGAAGGTGACGATCTCGTAGCGTCGTTCGAACAGGTTGGCAGCGGCGCCGAGTTGGACGATCGCAACAGTCATCACGCCCAGCGCGATGACGATCAGCCCGCCGACCTTGAGCTGGTCCCACGTAATGAACGTCGCGCGCTTCATTTCAGTACCCTCCGAGGAAATCGCGGATGTAGCGGTCGTCGCTCGCCGCCATCTCCTCGGGCGTGCCGAAGAACTTGATCCGGCACTCCGACAGCAGCGCGATCTTCGAGGCCATCCTAAAGCTGGAACGGATGTCGTGCGACACCACGACACTCGTCACACCCAGCTCGCGCTGCAGCTTGAGGATGAGTCGCGTGATGGTGCCGGTTGTGAGCGGATCGAGTCCGGAAGTGGGCTCGTCGTATAGCATAATCTCCGGATCGTTCGCCAGTCCGCGTGCGATCCCGACACGTTTTTTCATTCCCCCGGACAGCTCGGCGGGGAATTTGCCGATCACATCATCGGGATCGAGGTCCACGAAGGCGAGCTTCTCGCGCACTCGCTCCTCGATCTCCTCCTCAGAAAGGTCCGTGTGCTCGCGAAGGGGATACGCCACGTTGTCGTGCACCGACATCGAGTCGAATAGCGCCGCGCTCTGGAACACCATTCCCATCTTCTGCCGGACCTGAAGGGCCTCGGTAAAGGAGAGGGGTGAGATGTCCTCGCCATCGATGTAGACGCGGCCGCTCTCCGGGACGAGCAGTCGGAGAATCAACTTGAGCGCGGTGGATTTCCCGGTACCCGACTCGCCGACGAGCACGATCGTCTCGCCGGGCAAGGCGACGAAGGAGATATCCTCGAGGATGGGGCGGTCGAACGCGAGGTGGACGCGCTCCAGCTCGATGACGCCACCGGGTACGGGGCCCGGCTCTTCCGCCCGGGGCCGCCGGTCAGGCTCGGCTCTTAGCTCGTCCTGGATAGCCCGGCGAACGCGCTCGCGCACCTCGCTTCGGCGCGCATCCTCGGAGCGCCGCCGGGGCAAGTCCGGGCGCCCCGCCGGCGCCC
>JALZIF010000159.1 GCA_030860435.1 Gemmatimonadota bacterium
CAACTCCACCTTCCCAAACGGCGCCGACACCTGCACCCCCTGGACCGCCGAACGGACGCGCCCGAGCATTTCGCGGGCGATGGCGATTCCCTCGGCGACGGCGTGCTCCTTGGAGCGCGCGTTCGCGCTTCGCATCCGATCGATGATCGCCTTGGGCACGACGACCCCCGGGACTTCGTTCGCCAGAAACTCGGCGTTGCGGGCCGAAACGAGCGGCCAGATTCCGGCTATCACCGGAATGCGCACGTGTGCGATGCGCTCCAGGAACCGCTCGAGCTGCTCGACGTCGAACACGGGCTGGGTGATTGCGAACTCCGCTCCCGCGTCCACCTTCCACTCGAAGCGCCGCAGCTCGTGCGCGGGGTCGAGCGCTGCGGGGTTGACGCCGACGCCGACGACGAAGCACGTCGGGGCGCCGATCGCGTTCCCCCCTGGGTCGAGCCCTCGGTTCAACCGGCTTGCCAGGTTCGTCAGGCCTATCGAGTCGATGTCGAAGACCGCGGTCGCGTCGGGATAGGGGCCCATCTTGGGTGGGTCGCCGGTGATCACCAGAAGGTTGCGGAGCCCGATCGCCGAAGCACCGAGCAGATCGGAGAGCATGCCGAGCAAGTTCCGATCGCGACAGCAGTAGTGCGTCACCGTCTCGATGCCCACCTGCTGCTCGATCAGCACGCTCGTGAGGAGCGCTCCCATCCGGCTCTGCGCCCGCGGCCCGTCGGGGACGTTCACCGCGTCCACGCCGGCAGCTTTGAGCGCGCGAACGCCCGCAAGCATTCTCGTGGCGTCCACGCCGCGTGGCGGGACGATCTCGACGCTCGTCACAAACTCGTCACGCGCTATCTTCGCACCCCAACGGGAGCGGTCCGCGAGCGGGATTGGATCCACGCCGGAGTCGTGGGAAGCGGGACGAGCGGATGGGGGGGAGGGAGCACCGCTTCCCACTTCCCTCGTCACCCTTCCCTTGAGCCTCGGTACCAGCGGCCTGATCCCCTCGACCATCGCCCGAATGTGCGCCGGGGTCGTGCCGCAACAGCCGCCGATGATCTTGACTCCGGCGTGCAGCAGATGGCGGGCGTAACTCGCCATGTATTCGGGGCTCGCCATGTACATCGTGCGGCCGCTCACGTCGCGCGGCATGCCGGCGTTAGGCTGCGCGCTCAGCTTCTTCCTCGTGGCCGGGGTCATCCGCTCGACCGCCTCCAGGATCCCCTGCGGGCCGACGGAGCAGTTGACGCCGATCACGTCGGCGCCCCACGCGTCGAGCGCGCGAGCGGCGTCGTCCGCGCTCGCGCCGTACGGCATCCGGCAATCCGGGCCGATGGTCACCTGCGCGATCACCGGTACCGACGAATCCACGTCGCGGGCGGCGAGAATGCCCTGCTCGAGCTCTTCGAGGTCGCCGAAGGTCTCGAGCAGGAAAACGTCCGCTCCCCCCTCGCGGAGTGCCGCGAGCTGCTCGCGGAAGTACCCCCGCGCCTCGTCGCGGCTCGTGGGGCCGTATGGCTCGATGCGGACGCCGAGCGGTCCCACCGCCCCGGCGACCCAGGCGTCGCCGTCAGTCGCCTGACGAGCAAGCGCGGCGGCCCGCCGGTTGAGGTCCGCCACCTGGGCTTCGAGTCCGTACTGGGCGAGCTTCACCCGGTTGGCGCCGAACGAATTCGTCTCGAGCACCTCGGCGCCAGCCTTCCGGTATGCGCGGTGCACTTCGAGGACGAGGTCGGGCGCCCGCACGTTCAGCTCGTCGTAGCACTGGTTGATGAAGATTCCCTTCTCGTAGAGCATCGTCCCCATCGCGCCATCGAAGACGACGACGCGCTCGGGATCGAGCAGCTCGCTAACGTCCGGGGAGGAGCTCATGCTGGAACTCCGTTCTTGGTTACGGGCCGCAGGTGGCGGGGGCCTGACGCCGACTCGTCCACCCCTGGCGCATCACTGCCCGGCGCTTCAGCGGCGTCCCCGATCCGCGCCGCGCGACCCCCTCCCCCCTCCCCGGCCGCCTCTCCCCGTACGGCATAGTACTTCGCCTCAGGGTGGTGAACCACGAGCGCCGCGGTCGACTGCTCGGGGATGAGCTGCCATGCGCTGGTCAGCTCCATGCCGAGTGCCGCGGCTGCGGGAAGAATCCTGAAGACCTGCCCGTGGTCCTCGAGGTCGGGGCAGGCAGGGTAACCCCAGGAGTAGCGCTTTCCTTGCTCGTCAGGCAGCCCGAGCTCGCCGCGAATTCGCCGGTGCAGCCACTGGGCGACCGCTTCCGCCGCCTCGACGGCGACGCCGTGCATGTAGAAGGCTTCGGCGTATTCCCCCCGCGACTGGAGCGCCTCGAACCGGCGCGTCGCTTCATCGCCGACCGTGACCACCTGGAACGCGGCCACGTCCACCTCGCCGCTCTCCACGCTACGGAAGTAATCGGCGAGGCACAGCCGGTCCCGCCCTTCCTGGCGTGGAAACGCGAACCGGGCAATCTCGCGCAACGAGCCGCCGTCGCTCTCGTGGGCGGCCGGGTCATATATTATGAGGCTGTTCCCCTGCGCCTGCGTTGGGAAATACCCGTACACCGCCTGCGGCCGGAGCCACCCCTCGCTGACCGCACTTCCCCGCAGCCGCGCCAACGCGGGGCGGAACTCATCGCGCACTGTCGCCTCGAACTGCGGACCTGAGCCCCGCCCGCCCCATTGGAGGCGGAACAACTCGTCCAGGTCGAGCAGGTCGAGCACCTCGTCGAGCGGAATGTCGCGCAGGACGCGGGCGCCGAAGAAGGGCGGGGATGGGAGGGGATTGTTTGCGGTGACGTCGCTGCGAGCCCCCGCATTATCCCCTACAGCCACCTCCTTGCCGACCTGCGTACGCAGAAATACGTCGCGACGAGCCTCGTCGAGGGCCCGAGCGACAAAGCGTGTACGGTCCTCCGCGTGCATCAGCCGCTCGACGGTCTCGAGCCCCTCGAATGCATCCTTGCAGTAGAAGACGCCCGGCGCGTACGGGCGCTCCCCGTCAACGAAGAGTGCGCGGCGCCCGAACCGCCGGTTGATCGCCGCGCCGCCGATGAGCACGGGGAACGCGAGCCCGCGCTTGTCCAGCTCCTGCACACAGATCGGCATCTGCTTGCTTGTGCTGACCAGAAGCGCGGAGAGCCCGATCGCGTCCGCGCCCACCTCCACGGCCTTGTCGATGATCGTGTTCACTGGCACCTGCTTGCCCAGATCGAACACGGTATAGCCGTTGTTGGAGAGGATAGTGTTGACGAGCGACTTCCCGATGTCGTGCACGTCGCCGTACACGGTCGCGAGAACGACTTTTCCCTTGGTGTATCCCTCCGTACGCTCGAGAAACTGCTCGAGGTGCCGCACCGAGCGCTTCATCACCTCCGCGCTCTGGAGAACGAAGGGAAGAATCAGCTCACCCGCGCCGAACTTGTCCCCCACCTCCTTCATCGCGGGAAGGAGAACCTCGTTCAGAATCTCGACCGGGCGCTCGCGCACCCCCGCCGCGTCGAGCGCCTCCTCGATCCCCTCCTTCTTGCGATGAAGGACTTGCCAGTGTACGCGCTCCCGTGGCGACATCGAGATCGTCGGATCTTCCTTGTCTCGTGTGCCGTGTCCCGCGCCCGCCGGCGCCGCCACATCGAAGTGCTCGATCAGCCGCTGTAGAGCGTCCGGCCGGCGGTTGAATACGAGGTCATCCGCCAGCTCTCGCTCCGCGACCGGGATCTCGAAGTACGGCCGCACGTGTGCCGGGTTCACTATCGCCGCGTCCAATCCCGCCTCGACGCAGTGATGGAGGAAGACGGAGTTGAGCATCCCGCGCGCTTCAGGCGCGAGGCCGAAGCTAACGTTGGAGACCCCGAGGATAGTGAGGACGCCCGGGAGCTCGCGCTTGATGTCGCGGATCCCTTCGATCGTCTCGTGCGCCGAATCGATCCACTCCGCGTCGCCGGTGGCGAGGGTGAAGGTGAGCGCGTCGTAAATCAGGTCGCTCGACGTCAGCCCGTACTCGCCGACGACGAGGTCGTGAATCTTTCGCGCCACCTCGAGCTTCCGCTCGCGCGTCTTCGCCATCCCGATCTCGTCGATGCAGAGCGCGACGAGCGCCGCGCCGTGCTTCTTCGCCAGGGGCACGACGGCGTCGATCCGTACGCGCCCGTTTTCCATGTTGATCGAGTTCACTATCGCGCGCCCGGGAATGTGCTCCAGCGCCCGCTCGATCACCGCTGGCTCGGTCGAGTCGATGACAAGAGGGGTCTCGACGCTCATCGAGAGGAGTTTCACCACCCGGGCCATCTGTTCGGACTCGTCACCGCGCTCGGTAAGCGCGACGCACACGTCGAGCACGTGCGCCCCCGAGTCCACCTGCTCCCGCGCTACCTCGAGCACGCCCTCGTAGTCATCTGCGAGGAGGAGTCGCTTCACCTTCCGCGACCCCTGCGAGTTCACGCGCTCTCCGACCAGCAGCGGGGGAGGGTCCTGGTGAAGAGTGATGGCGCGCATGGCGCTGGAGACGCGCGGAACACGGTGACGTGTACGCCGCCGGAGCGGGTCTGGGCCCGGGCCTGGGCCCGGGTCTGTGCGCTGGGCCTGGCCCTGATCCTGACCTCGACCCTGGCCCTGACCCTGACCCTGACCCTGACCCTGACCCGGACCCTGACCCGGACCCTGACCCGGACCAGCCTCCACCCCCCGCACCGCCGCCACGATCGCCTCCAGATGCTCCGGCGTCGTACCGCAGCACCCGCCCACGACTCGAACGCCGAAGTCGCGCACGAACTCGGCGAGAGCTCGCGCCATCGGCTCGGGCTCGAGCGGATAGACGGCGTCGCCGGTGCCGGTGTTGAGCGGGAGCCCGGCGTTGGGGATGCACGACACCGGACGCGTCGCCTGCTCGCCAAGGAAGCGGATCGGCTCGCGCATGTGCTCAGGGCCGGTGGAGCAGTTCAGTCCGATGACGTCCACCCGCAGCGCTTCGAGCGTCGTCATCGCGCTCGCGATGTCCGTGCCGAGCAGCATGCGGCCACTCGTGTCGAGCGTCACCTGTGCTTGAACCGGGACCCGTCGCCCAAGCTCGGCAAAGAGGCGCTCGAATCCGGCGACCGCGGCCTTCACCTCGAGGACGTCCTGCGACGTCTCGACCAGGAGGACATCAACGCCCCCCTCGACGAGCGCTTTCGCCTGCTGGTAAAAGTTGTCGCTCAACTCCGCGAAGGTGATCGCCGAGAGGGCCGGGTCGTCGCTCGAGGGAAGCATCCCTGTTGGGCCAATCGACCCGGCGACGAAGCGCGGGCGCTCGGGCGTCGCGTAAGCATCGCAAGCCTCGCGGGCGAGTCGCGCCGCCGCGATGTTCAGCTCGCGCACCTTCTCGCCAATTCCCCACTCGGCAAGGCGCCGCGGCGTACTCTGGAAAGTGCACGTCTCGACGGCATCACAGCCGACGGCGAGAAAGCTGTCGTGGATGCCGCGGATCACATCCGGTCGTGTAAGAACGAGGTGGTCGTTGCACCCTTCGAGCGACTCTCCTCCGAAGTCCTCTGGCGTGAGCTTGTGCCGCTGGATGTTCGTCCCCATCGCGCCGTCGAAGATGAGGACGCGTCGCTCCAGCGCGGCGAGGTAGGGGGGTAGGGAGGTCGGTTCGGGCATACAAGCTCCGGAAAACAAAAAGCCCCAGCGCGCTCGGGCACGGGGCCGGCGCTTTAGCTGTTGTTTAACGTGGCCGCAATTTGCCTGAAATCGCCACGAGGATCGATTGTGTTGCCGCCTGCCTTACCGCTTCTCCCAACCTAGCGCCCGGCGCGGGCAGGGACAAGCGGGGAACCGCGCTCACACCGGCCGCGTTTCCGGCGGTGTGTCGCGCCTGGCGCGCCCGGCGGCGAGCGCCCGCTCTTCCACCTTCCCGATCAGCGCAACGAGCCGGTGGCGCTCGAGCGGCAGCGTTATGTCGGCGAGCGCCGCGCGCCCGAAGGCGGGGGAAAGGGCGAGGCCTCGCTCTGCCGGCCCGCCGAACAGCATGAGCGCGCCGCCGCTGGCGAGTGGAATGCGCAACGACCGCATGTCTTGCGCGGCGAGCGCGCGCTCCACGACTACCACCAGCGGTGGCTGCGCGACCGCCACGTCTATCGCGTCGCTCACGGAGTACGCGGTCCGGACCGCGTGGCACGCGGCGACCAGAGATTGCGACAACCCCTCGAGCAACGAGGCGTCACGGCCGATGAGTAGGACTAGGGCCATTGTGTAGTCACCGCATCCCGGAGAGCAGGAGACTCTGGATGAGGCTGAGGAGAAACCACGCGATAATCGGGGTGATGTCGACCATACCACCCAGCGGCGGGATCACGCGGCGCAAGGGACGCAGGATCGGGTCCGTGAGCACGACCGCCCACCGAACCCATGGCTTGTACTCACCGATGCGTAGCCACGACGACAACACGCGCACCAGAAGCGCGATCTGCAACAGGCCGATCGACCACGACACGAGGAGCACCAGAATCCCGCTCGGTCCGGCCCCCACCGCCGTCGCGGCGGTGACCAGCCACCGCCCCACCTGCTGCAGCACCACGAGGATGAGGATTCCCGCGATCACCATCCCCGCGAGGGCCCACCAGGGGGCGCTCGATGGGAGCCCGCCCGCACGGACGACGCGACGCTCTACCGGCTCGATGAGAGGCGCCACACTCTTTCGACAGAAGCGGGCGACCGGGTTGAACGGGTTGATCCGCCGCGTTCGAACGAGCCAGTCCAGCAGGAAGACGACGAACAATGCCGCAGCGAGCCCGAAGAACGCCACGCGCAGCAGCGCGATCAGGCGCTCGAGACCATAGAGTACCGTGTCCACGCTACGGCGTCGCCCCGACCCTCATTCCCAGGTTCTTCACCGCGAACGCCAGCTCGTCGGCCGCCTGCTCGATCACCTTGGTGGTCGGCTTCCCGGCGCCGTGACCGGACTTGGTGTCGATGCGAACTAGAACCGGTGCCGGACCGGCCTGCGCGGCCTGGAGCGCGGCGGCGAACTTGAACGAGTGCCCCGGCACCACGCGATCATCGCGGTCCGCGGTCGTCACCAGCGTCGCCGGGTAGCTGGTCCCAGACTTCAGGTTGTGCAGCGGCGAATAGCGGTGCAGCACGCCGAACTGCGCCGAGTCGTCCGCGGAACCATAGTCGGACGTCCACGCCCAGCCGATCGTGAATTTGTGGAAGCGGAGCATGTCCATCACCCCGACCGCCGGGAGCGCGACGCCGAACAACTCGGGACGTTGGGTCATCGCCGCGCCCACTAGCAATCCGCCGTTTGAGCCTCCCTGAATCGCCAGCTTTCCTGCCGAGGTGTAACGCTCGCGAATCAGGTGCTCCGCGGCGCCGATGAAATCATCGAACACGTTCTGCTTGTTCCCGAGCCTTCCAGCCTCATGCCATGACTTACCGTACTCGCCGCCACCCCGGATGTTGGCGACTGCGTAGACCCCGCCAAGCTCGAGCCATACGAGACGACTGGCCGAGAAGGAGGGCGTGAGCGAGATGTTAAAGCCACCGTAGCCGTACAGCAGCGTCGGGTTCGTTCCATCGAGCTTCACGTCCTTGCGCGCCGTGACGAACATCGGGACGCGTGTTCCGTCCTTGCTCGTGAAGAAGAGCTGTTGTGTCTCGTAGCGGCTGGCGTCGAAGGCGATCTCGGGCTCGCGGAAGACCTCGGAGGCCCGCTTTCCAAAGTCGTGCCGGTAGACGGTGGTCGGCTGCAGGAAGGAGGTGAAGCCGAAAAAGAGCTCCCGGTCATCGCGGCGCCCGCCGAGTCCGCTCACGGTACCTAACCCCGGCAGCGCCACCCCCCCCATCGCGTTCCCGCCAAGCCCGAAGAGCCGGACGACGGAGTGGGCGTCTTTCAGGTAATGTGCGACGAGGCGCTCGCCCACGATGTCCACTGACCGGAGGGCGTCGTCCGATTGGGCGATTATCGTGCGCCAGTGCTGCCTCGCGCGCTGCTGCACATCGATCGCCACGACCCGTCCTCGCGGCGCCCCCTGATCCGTCTTCACGAAGAAGATCGGACCAGCATTGTCCACGAACTCGTACTCTGCGTCGAAGGCGTCGAGCAGCCTGACGACCGGATTGGTGATCTTCGGCCGACCCGGATTATCGAGGTCGATGAAGTAGAGTCGGTTCCGTGTGTCCGTGCCCTGTGTGACGGTCAGGATCGCGAAGTGTCCGTCGTCGCTGACACGCGCGCCAACCCCCCAATCAGGATGGTCCGGACTCTCGAAGATCAATTCGTCGCGTGACTGAGGAGTGCCGAGCCGGTGATAGTAGAGCTTCTGATTGCGGTTGACGGCGAGCATCGCGTCGACGTCCTTCGGCTCGTCGTACCGGGAGTAGAAGAAGCCCTTGCTGTCCACCGTCCACGCCATGCCCGAGAACTTGATCCACTCGAGCTCGTCAGGCAGGTCCTTCGCGGTGGCCACGTCGCGAACCCGGAACTCCTGCCAGTCGGACCCGCCGCGCGACACCCCGTAGCCGAGGTAGCGACCGTCGTGGGAGACGGCGATCGCGGAAAGCGCGACGGTGCCATCGTCAGACAGCGTATTCGGGTCGAGCAGAACGCGCGGCTTCCCCTTGAGCCCCTCCTGGACGTACAACACCGACTGGTTCTGAAGTCCCGAGTTCTCGAGGTAGAAGTACCGGCCCCGACGCCGGAACGGGACGCCGTACTTGGGATAGTCCCAGAGCTCGGTGAGGCGCTGCTTGATCTGGTCGCGCTCGGGGATCGCCTCCAGATACTCGAATGTGACCTCGTTCTGCGCCTCGATCCACGTTCGCGTCTCGGGTGAACCCGTGTCCTCCAGCCATCGGTACGGATCGGCCACCGCGACGCCGTGTAACGTGTCGATCTGCGGTGCCGCGCGCGTAGTTGGGTACTGAATGGCGGCTGGCGTGCCGGGCGGCGTTTCGGTGGGCGACTGCGAGAGCGCGACGGGCGCCGCCACAGCGATTGCGCCGGCGCCACGGAGGATCGCCTCGCAGAGACGAAAACGAGCGGACATTGGACTCGAAGGGTGCGGGTGCGACGGGGCGGCGGCTGGGGAGGCCACCGGGGCGACGGGTGACACGGCCCAAAAAGACGGGCGATATCTTCGATCGAATGTTACGTGGACGCGCGCGCGATGCGCGAGTGGGCGCGAGTGATCACGAGCGCAAGCGAGCTCACCGCGAGCCCTGCAGCAATCCCCATCGCCACCCCCTGCCACTCCCCTGGCTGAGCGGGGCCAGCCCCGACCGCGCGAGGGATCGCCTCCAATCCGACCGCTAGCGCTGCTGCTACCACTATCGGGACGGCCGCCAGTGGCCACCATCGAGACGCGCGGCCCCGCGGCGTTCGGCGTTCGGCAGGCTGCATCGCGAGAGCCGCATAATAGCCAAGCGGGAAGACGAGGAACGCCACCCAAACCATGGTGAACACACGCCCGCTGGGGACGGAGGTGCGCTCGAACGGGAAAATGAGCGCCCATCCCCAGGTTGGACGCAGTAGCAGCGTACGCTCGATCCTGCGGTCGGGAAGGTCGGCGGCGAGGTGCATCCGGTACCCCTCATGCCAGGCCGAGACGACGAGCGTGTCGCCCGGCGCGCGACCCTCAGGACGCGGGTGGAGGACGCCCCACATGCTGATCGACGGCGGGTTCAACCCGAGCGCGACCGCCCGCCGGCGGATTCGGAACATGAGGTTGGCTCCCTCCTGACCGAGTACAAAAATCTCCCGCTGCCGTCCGTCAAACATGCTCACGATCGGCGCGACGCGGATCGTCAGGCGCTCTGAGATGATCGAGGCCTGCACGACGGTCCCCTCGCGGGACAGTAGATCGCGCACGGCGCGGCTATCGGGCATCTCATGGCTCGGGATGGGAATGTCTCCGACGTACGCGCCGAGCACGCGGCCGCGGAAGTGATCGAACTGTCCGAGCTCGGGGGCGATCTGGCCCCAATATCGAGCGTCGGGGAACGCGGGCTCGAAAAGCCACAGAGTCAACCCAAGCGCTGACAGCCAGCCAGCCGCGGCGACGAGCGTCATCCGGCGCGCCAGCGGCCCGGCGGGAATGAGTACCGTACGCCACCACTCGCCCAGGGCGACCCCGATGGCCCCGCCGAGCGAGTTCGCGGCCAGGTCGCCGCTGCTCGTTACTCGCCCAGGGATGCCGAGCTGGAGCACCTCGATCGCGAGCGTGGTCCCGACGATCACCAATAGCGAGCGCCGTCGCGTGGCACCGGCCACCCGGAGCGCGATCCCCAGCGGGATAAAGAGCGCTATATTGAGGATGAAATCGATGCCGTTGAGCGCGCCGCAGACGAAACACCAAGGGTCAGGCTCGGGGGGCTCGCCGGGCCGCGAGCCCAGCGTTGCCAGCGAGATGGCGCCCAGCACGAGCGCGACGAGCACGACGCCAACGGCGCGGGACCGGCTTCGACCAGATTGGGTCAGGACAGGCATTAGGGGAGTCAGTTGCGTCCCATAGGCGGGAAGACGGACGGCCAGCACGCAGCGGGCCGGAAATGTGCCCCGGCCGCGGAGACAGTCGCAACCGCTGGGCGCGCCGGTGAAGCGCCACACACATGTTGCTCCGCCTCCCGGAACGTGTTGTGACCCGGCAACAGTCCGTTCGATGTCGTCCTGGCGCGGTGCCCGATACGGGGAGGAAGGCGTCCAGGAAGGGGCTAGGGATGGCACACCCCCTGCTCCCCCCCTGGCGCTGACAGGCTCGCATCTCATCTCTCGCACGCAACCATTCTTGTCCGCTGTCTCGACCGTCGTGGTGGTGGCGCTCGCCCCCCTGGCCGCCATTTTCCTACTCCCATTGATGTCGGATCTGGCTGGTGTCGCCGTCGCGCTACCGCGGCGATGGCGCCGGCGGCCGGGTGCGTCTGGCAAGGAAGCCCAGGCGGCGCGGCAGCGTCTCTGTTTCCTCGTACCAGCGCACCAGGAGCGGCTGCTCGTAGGTGCCTGCGTTCAGGCGCTCGTTCGGATGACGCGCGCCCGGGCGGATGCCGACGTGTACGTCATCGCCGACAACTGTACCGATGACACCGCGGCCATCGCCGCCGCGGCCGGCGCCCGGGTGCTGGAGCGTCGCGATCTGGAGAAGCGCGGCAAGCCCCAAGCGATTCTCTGGGCGATGGACCAGCTGCCGCTCGGCGAGTACGACGCCGTCGTGATCATCGATGCGGACACCGTGGTGGAGCCGGCCTTCGCCGATGAGCTGGCGGCAACCGGGCCGTTGCGCGAGGCGGCCACGCAGGCTTACTTCGGGCTCTCGAACGAGGGGGACACCTGGCTGAGCCGGCTCGCCGGGTTGCTCGCGGCGGTCCGTTACGAGTGGCAGTACCCGCACAAGGCGCGCGCGGGACTCAATTGCCCGCTCACTGGAAACGGCATGTGCCTTGGGACCGCGGTGCTGGCGCGGTCCGGCTGGGCGCCCGACTCGCTGACGGAGAACTGGGAGCTCTACGCGCGCTACACGGCGCTGGGGGAGACGATCCGTTTCGCGCCGGGCGCGCTCCTTCGCTCACAGGAGGCGCGCACGCTGGCGCAGAGCTCGACGCAGCGACGTCGATGGCAGGCGGGACGTTGGCTGGCCTTGCGCGACTACTGGCGGCCGCTGTTGACGAGCCGGCGCATAGGTTGGCGGCAGAAGCTCGATGCCCTCGCCGAGCTCTCGGCTCCGGGCCCCGTGGTGCACGCCGCCGTCGCGGGCGCGGCGGGCGCGGGTCTCATGCTCCTCCCGGGGCGGAGCGCACAGGTACTGGGGGCGATCTTCTGGATCTCGCTCGCCCCGATTGCCGGCTGGACGGCGGCGGCGTGGGCGAGGCACCCTGATCGCGGGGAGCTTCTCGTAGCGATGGTTCGACTCCCCTTCTACGCGATCTGGCGGCTCGCAGTGGCCGCGCTCGCGGTCTCCACGGGCCGGCGGGGCGCCTGGCACCGGTCGCCGCGACATTCCCCCGAGGCACGCTGAGTTGAGCGCACCACTTCGCGTCGCAATCGTCGGCGCCGGCAAGATGGGCCGGCACCACGCTACCGCTGTCCGCCGCCTTGGCGCCTCGGCGCAGCTCGTCGGCGTCGCCGACCGCGACGGATCGCTCGCCGAGTCGTTCGCAAAGGAGCTCGACGTCCCCGCCTGGCATCGGGACGTCGGTACGCTCGTGCGCGAGGAGCGCCCGGATGTCGTGCACGTCGTCACCGCGCCGGCAAGCCACGCCACCGTCGCCCGCATCGCGATCGACGGCGGCGCGCACATCTACGT
>JALZIF010000187.1 GCA_030860435.1 Gemmatimonadota bacterium
CGCCTCGATCGCTCTGTCAACACCGGCCGGAGCGCCATGTACTTGCGACGAAGCATCTTGAGATCCACGCCGCAAACTACAACACTCGCCCTGCTATATCAATCAGTTATTTCGTCACAACCCCTAACGCACGGTGTTCACCACCCAGACAGCATCGAGCTGGCGCACCCCACATCAATAATGCAGAATCAGATCAGAAGAACGACAAGAACTAGATACAAGACAGTCACGGCCGTTGGGGTAGATTTCGATCATGAGCCCGCCTACCCCGCTCATCACGTCATCGCCGGATCGCCTCGGCGGCACACCTGTCTTCGCCGGCATGCGCGTGCCCGTGCAGACGCTCATTGAGTATCTCGAAGCCGGTGATTCCCTCGACGAGTTCCTCGTCGACTTCCCGGCCGTCACCCGCGAGCACGCGGTAGCCGTGCTCGAGCTCGCAAAGGCCGCCCTCCTGGCGCAGGCCAGCGCGGCGTAGGGCGCCGTCCGGAGCGAGGCTGGGTCCCATCCGCCGTGCGCGTCGTCCACGACGGTTGCGTGCCCGCAGGGCTTGCGCTCTCACTCCCCATCCACGAAGTCCGCAGCGTGCATCAGCTCCACTGGTAGGATCTCGACGACCCGACGCTGTTGGATGCGCTGGAGGCGCCGGGCGTCTGCGACGCGTTCGTGACGGTCGACCGCCGACTGCCGGTGCAGCACCGCGTAGCCGGCCGGCCGTTCGGCGCGGCGCTGTGATGTTTGAAGTACGGGCTAGGGAATCCGAGTAGTGAGTGATCAGTGGTGAGCAGTCAGTCGGCCAGTCGCCTCCGCCTCCGCCGTCCCCGCCGTCACTCCCGACTGACCAACTTGACAACTGCTGACCCACTACTTGGATCCCGGCAGCCCCAGCGAGGAGTACGCAGTAACCAACCCGCAACCCGCAACCCTCACCCGCGCCCCCTTCCGATGCCACGACTCATCCTCGCTATCCCCGTGCTCGCGCTCTCGCTAGCCGCCTGCGGTGTTGGTCCAGCTCCGGACCGCGACGCCGCGCTCACAGAGAGCCTCATCGAGCTCGGCGATGCCGTTTCGGACATTCGTCAGGAGAACGCGTTGCTGCAGGAGCAGCTCGACTCGCTGCGCGCCGCGGTGGCGCGGCAAGATACTGCGCTCTGGCAGTTGACGAACGTCGTCGGCTCGATCCCTGTCCCGATGCCACAGCCGTAGGGGTCCGCGTGCGGCACGCACCTTCCTCGGTCGCGCTGGGCCCTGTATGTTCGGGCGGACCGTTAGCCCGAGAGACTCTCATGCGTTCGCTCCGCTGTCTGGCCGCCGGAACCGGCGTCCTGATTCCCGTCCTCGCCGCCGCGCAACAACCACAGCAAACGCCGGCCTCGGCGACCAGCCAGCCTATCGACAGCGCGTACACCGCGAAGATCCGCGAGCTCACCCCGACCGATCCGAAGTGGAAGTTCACCACCGAGCTGGTGGACCACCTCCCCGCGTCCGCTACCGTTCCCACGCCGCTCAAGGTGATCGGCTACGTTCCCGGGACGATCGGAAAGCTCAGCTATGTCGCTGACATCAACCGTTACTTCCGCGCCGTCGCGGAGGCGTCGCCGCGCGCCAGGTTGTTCACGCTAGGCGAGAGCGACGAGGGTCGGGAGATGATCCTCCTCGCCATCGCCGACGAGGCGACGATCGAAAGGCTCGACGATTACCGCGCGATGGCCGCTCGCCTCGCCGACCCGCGCGGCATGACTGCCGACGAGAGGGCCCGGCTCATCCGCGAGGGTAAGCCGATCTACTGGCTCACGGGCGCCATTCACTCGCCGGAGACGGGCAGCCCCGAGATGCTGATGGAGCTGGCGTACCGTCTCACCGTGGATGAGTCGGAGCATGTGCGCGCCATCCGGGAAAACGTGATCACGCTCATCACGCCGGTGATCGAGGTGGACGGGCGCGACCGGATGGTCGACGTCGTGAAGCTGTCGCGCGAGCTCAAGCTCGGGCCGTCCGGCGTTCCGCTCGTTTACTGGGGCAAGTACACCGCGCACGACAACAACCGCGACGGGATGGTCGTCTCGCAGAAGTTGACCCAGCAGTTCCTTCGGGGATTCCTGCACTGGCGTCCGACGGTGACGCACGATCTACACGAGTCCATCCCCTTCCTGTACGCGAGCACCGGCACCGGCCCCTACAACGACGAGTTCGATCCCATCGTCATCCACGAGTGGCACCAGATCGCGTACCAGGAGATCAACGAGCTCACCAAGCGCGGGCTCCCCGGCGTCTGGACGCATGGGTTCTACGATGGTTGGGCCCCGAACTACATGTTGGCGATCGCGAACCTGCACAACAGCATCGGACGCTTCTATGAGACGTACACCTCGCGGAATGCCGACTGCCACACCGTGCAGCTTCCCGCGAGCGCGACGGAGCGGCGGTGGGACCGCCCTAACCCGCCGGTGAACGGCGTGCGCTGGTGCATACGGAGCAACATCAACTACCAGCAGTCGGGCGTGCTCGTCGCGCTGCGCTACGTGGGGGACAACAAGGAGACGTTTCTCGAGAATAACGTCGCCAAGGCGGAGCGAATGATCCGCCGGGGGCAGACCACGGCACCGTACGCGTACGTCATCCCGCGTGGCCAGCGGCGCGCGGCCGAAGCCGCGGACCTGGTGAACCTCTTCCGCACCCAGGGCGCGGAGGTGCACGTCGCGATCGACTCGTTCGAGACCCAGGCGGCGGATTCCGCACCGCGTACCGCGGACTCCGCGCGCCGCCCGGCGGACACCGCGACGGCTACGCCAGCGGCCCCCGAGCCGCAAACTGCGGACTCCGCGCGCCGCGCGGCGGACACCGCGACGGCGACACCCGCAGCCCGCAACCCGCAACCCGCAACCCGCAGCCCGCAACCCGCAGTGTTCGTCCGTCCCGGCGACTGGATCGTCCGCATGGACCAACCGTACACGGCGACCGTGCGCACGCTCCTCTCGGTCCAGCGCTACAAGCCTGACGACCCGCCGCCGTACGACGACACCGGTTGGACTCTCGACGAGCTGCGGCACGTCGAGACGATCAAGGTTGCCGATTCGACTGTTCTCGCCCGGCCGATGCGCCTGCTTGGTGAGGACGCCCGCGTCGAGGGCGCGATCACGGGCACCGGCTCTCGTCTCATCGTCAGGCACCTGGGCGACTGGCGCTCGGCGGCGCTCCCGTGGAAGGTGGCGCCGGCGCGCCTAACGGTCGCCGACACTGCCTTCGCGATGTCCGGGGCCACCTACCCCGCCGGCACCTTCATCATCGAGGGCGCAACGAGCGCGACGCGTGACGCGGTGCAGGCACTCGGCCTAAACGCCACCGCGACCTCGGAGGCCGTCCCCGCTTCGGTGCGGCGCCACGCGGTCACGCTGCCACGCCTCGCGCTCCTTCACAGTTGGCTCGAGACGCAGAACGAGGGATGGGTGCGTTTCGCTTTGGACCGGATGGGAATCCCGTACACCTACATCTCGGACCAGTCGCTCGCCCGGCCCGGCGCGCTGGACCGCTTCGACGTCATCCTCTTCCCGCATGTGTCCGGGACGACGCTCTCGTTGATCAACGGTCGACCCAAGACTGGCCCACCGATCCCATGGAGGAAGACGGCGCTGACGCCCAACCTGGGCCGGGGGCCGCTTGGACACCTCGATGAGACGGATGACGTCAGGCGAGGGATGGGGTTGGACGGTGCCGCGGCGCTTCGCCGCTTCGTCGAGCGCGGCGGGCTCCTCATCGTCACCGGCAACACGGCTCGCCTCCCGGTGGAGCTCGGCTTCAATCCCACCGTCAGCATCCCGCAGCCGACCGGGCTGCGCGCACGCGGCGGAATCTACCGCGCGCAAGCGGTGGCCACCGAGAGCCCCGTCCTTTACGGGTACGAGCGAGCGACCTTCCCGATATACTTCAACCAGGCGCCATTGTTCACCGTGCAGCAGCGCGATACGATCACGTCCCGTACCGATGGAATCGACCCCGGCATCCTAGAGCAGACGGAGCGGCAGCGCGCGCGCGTAGTGCTTCGCTTTCACGAGCGCGCCGACTCGCTACTGGTCTCCGGCCTGCTCGTCGGCGGCAACGAGCTGGCCGGGCGCGCCGCGGTTGTGGACGCGCCGGTCGGCGACGGCCACGTTCTTCTCTTTGGCCTGCGTCCGTTCTGGCGCTGGGAGACGCAAGGCATGTTCGCCCTCGCCCTCAACGCGATCGCGAACTGGAATCATCTGACACCGCCAAGGCCCAGTCGAGCACCTCCGGTGGCCGCGGGATTGCAATAGCGCCACGGCGGACCGCAACCCGCAACCCGCAACCCGCAACCGCAACCCGCAACCGCTTACCGGCGTCATGAAGATCTCGATCGAGTATTGCACCGTCTGAAACTATGAGCCCCGGGCCACCAGTCTGGCGGCCGAGATACGGCGGGCGTACCCTGACGCGGCCATCGAGCTCATCCCCTCCGGTGGTGGACGCTTCGAGGTGATCCGCGACGGGGTGGCGGTATTCGAGAAGTCGAAGCTGAAGCGACACGCTCAACCCGGTGAAGTGCTGCGACTGCTCGCGACGACAACCCGAACGTGACGGCGGTGCGAACAGGGAACAGTCCCGCGCCCTACTGCCCGCTTCCGGCCTAGCTACATGCGCATCGCGATATCCACCGGAGGCGGCGACGCTCCAGGGCTCAACGCCGTCATCCGGACCGTGGTCCTCTCCGCGCTCAACCGCGGGTGGGAGGTGCTCGGCATAAAGCGCGGCTTCTACGGCCTGCTCGGCGCTGACGAAATAATCCCGCTCACTCGGGACTCGGTGCGCGGCATCGCTCATCTCGGAGGGACGATCCTCCGCACCACCAACCGCGGCAACCCATTCGCCTGGCCGCGTCGTAAGGCGGACGGAACGTTCGAGGAGATCGACCGCTCCAACGAGCTGCTCGACAACTTCAGCGAACGCGGCATCGACGCTCTAATCACCATCGGCGGTGACGGCTCGCTCGCGATCGCGCAGCGGCTTCACGAGAAGGGGATGAAGCTCGTCGCGGTGCCGAAGACGATCGACAACGATGTCGGCGGCACCGTCACGTCATTCGGGTTCGATACCGCGGTGACGACGGCGATCGAGGCGATCGACAAACTTCACACCACGGCCGAGAGCCACGACCGGGTGATGGTCCTCGAGGTAATGGGGCGCGACACCGGGTTTATCGCGCTCCACTCCGGGATCGCCGGGACCGCGGACGTGATCCTCATCCCCGAGATCCCGTACGACATCGACAAGGTATGCGAGAAGATCATCGCCCGTGACCGGGGGGGTCGCCACTTCTCGATCGTCGTCGTCGCCGAAGGTGCGTTCCCGCACGGCGGCGAGGTGTCGACGATGGGCGAGTCGCTTCCCGGCCAGGCGAAGCGCGTCGGCGGGATCGCCGAGCCCCTCGCCCGCGAGATACACGCTCGCACTGGAAAGGAGTGCCGGTCGCTCGTCCTCGGCCACCTCCAGCGCGGCGGGATGCCAACCGGTTACGACCGCTTACTCGCCGCCCGCTTCGGTGGCGCCGCCGTCCGCGCCGTCGCGGAGGAGAAGTGGGGGCACATGGTCGCGCTTCAAACCCCGCACATCGTCACGCTCGCGATCGCCGACGCGCTGCAGGAGCCGAAGCGCGTGGACCCACTGCACGACGTCGTGCGAACGGCCCGCGAGACGGGGATCTCGTTCGGGGATTAGCCCGGTGGCGGGCCGCTTCGCGATTGTCGTCCTGCAGGAGCGGCGGAAGCAGCGCAAGGGTCATCCCGCACGAGCGCCGTAGGCGCGCGTGTCGGGATCTACTCTCCCGGCGCCAGGGCCGGCCACGTGGTAGTGCAGAGCAGATCCCGACACTCGCTCCCCCTGCGGGGTCGCTCATGCGGGATGACACCACGTGCGGGGCCCCGACACTCGCTCCCCCTGCGGGGTCGCTCATGCGGGATGACACCACGTGTGGGGCCCGGACACTCGCTCCGCCCTGCGGGGGTCGCTCCTGTGGGATGACACCACGTGCGGGGCCCGGACACTCGCTCCCCCTGCGGGGTCGCTCATGCGGGATGACACCACGTGCCGGTACCCCGGCACTCGCTCCCCTGCGGGGGTCGCTCCTGCGGGATCACATCACGTGCGCCGTATCCGCGTCGGCGGTTCTCCTCTTACGGAGTTACGGTGATCGTGATCTTCTTGGAGAAACCTGCCTTTCCATCCTTGTCCGTAACGCGAAGCTGTACGAGGTACGTGCCAGCCGACGGATACGTGTGGCTCGCTCCGGGCACGCTTCCCTGCGCGCTCAACGTACCGGTCGATTGTGGTGTCCCATCGCCCCACAGGTAACCGTATTTCCAAGGCGCGTCGTTCGCTCCGTTGTCGCTGAACGAACCCGACAATGTGACCGATCCCCCTGACGCGAAGGTCGTGGGTGTCATCGCGCTCACCGTGGGTGCCGGCGCGGCGTTGGTGATGCTCGTCCAGCGTGCATAGGTGGTGATGCCACCGTCCTTGTCCTTGATCTGCCCCCTTACCCTGATCTGATTGGCAAGCTGATCGGGGAACGCCGCGCAGACTACGCTCTTTGTGGATGAGAACGCACCGAAGCCGGTGCCCTTTCCACAGTCGAACGCATGCTGCAGCGTGCTGCGATCGGCAGTGCCGGCATCGGTCCCGTTATTCAACGCGAGGGTATAGCTCTTACCCTCTGCGGTGGAGCTGGGCGCGCTCCAGGTCGCGGTTGGTGCCACGTTTGCCGTGGTGGTGGTGGTGCTCGCGGAGCCTGGCGCCCCGGCTGGATCGGTGACGGTCAGCGTGACCGTGTAGTTCTTGTTGTCCGCGTAGCTCTTGGAGGGGTTGGCCAGTGTGGACGTTGTGCCGTCGCCGAAGTTCCAGGAGTAGGTGAGCGCGCCACCCTCCGGATCGCTCGAGCCCGCGCTCGAGAACGCGATCATTGCTCCTTCGTTGCCGCTGTACGGTCCGTTCGCGACTCCCACCGGCGCCTGGTTGGCGGTTCCATTCGATATAGTGGCGGTCGAGAAGGCGGTGTCCTTGAGGCTTCCGGGATCGGTCACGACAAGACGAACCGTGTACACGCCGGCTGCCTGGTAGAAATGCGTTACCGTGCGGCCGATGCCCGTGGTGTTATCGCCGAAATCCCAATTGTAGGTGAGCGGATCGCCATCGGGGTCGGTCGAGTTCGAGCCGTAGATGAGAATGCCCTCATCGACGGCGCCGCTGTATGGGCCGCCGGCGTCGGCAATAGGCGCCTGATTGGTTGGATCACCAACCGCAACCGGTATGGTCGACCTGAACCGTGTTCCGTCGCCGAGCTGGTCGGAGCCGTTCGTCCCCCAACAGTACGTCTCGTTGGCCGTGGTTATGCCGCAGGTGTGGTGGTCTTCTCCGTTGACGATTCGGTAGGATCTCCCGCCCCACACGGCCGTTGGGACGAACACGTTGTTGGTCGAATTGATCCCGAGCTGTCCGTCGATCGCGAGTCCCCAACAGTAGGCACCATCCCCGGTCGTCACACCGCACGTGTGATAGCCGCCGGCAACGATGGTGCGCCATACCCGAGCTCCGGAAACCACCGCGGGTGTCTGGATTGGAGCGCCGGCGGCGGAGCCGTTCCCAACCTGGCCGGAGATGCTATACCCCCAGCAGCGTCCGCCGCCGCTCGTCGTTACCCCGCAGCTATGCATGCCGCCGGCGTCAATAGCCCCAGCAGTGCGCCGCGCCAGCCGCGGTAACCGCGCACGTCTGGGCATTCCCGCCACTGATCTGAGTGAAGCTATGTCCGCCGGCCACGAGGACAGGCACCCGACTCTGTGTAGTCGTGCCGTTGCCGAGTTGTCCGAGATTGTTGCTCCCCCAGCAATACGTCTGCCCGGAGGTCGCGATGGCGCAAGTGTGGGCTGCGCCCGCGGCAATTCTGGAGAAGGTCAGCCCGCCCGTCACGGCTACTGGAATTGTGCTACAGGCGACGTTGTAGGTGCACTGATTGGCGGTACCGTCGCCGAGCTGACCGGAGCTGTTGCTTCCCCAGCAATATGCGGCACCGCTCGACGTCAGTGCGCACGTGTGCGCGCCGCCGGTTGTGACCGTTGTACTGACGAAATTGATCTGCGCGGTAATCATCGCGCTCACTGGCGTGCCGCTCGGCCGTTCGGTGTCGGGTGAGGTGGGCCGGTCTTCACACGCCATAAGGAGTATCGCCGGTGCGGCCACGAGGAGGGCCAGATGTCTCATAAGCTCTTGACCGCACCGAGCCGAAGCGGGCTGGGGCCTGGGTCTGAAGTGCGCGGCGCGTGAAATTCTACGTCTTTCTCGAAGCTAACGAGGACACGGCCGCGCCGCCTGGGTTTTCCTCATTCCTCGTCCGTCTCGTACGGCTCCATATGGATCAGCACCCCCAACACCGCTGGCTCCGCACTACGGATCGCGCTCTTCACGCGCCCGCTCAACACGTGCGCCTCCTGGAGCGACATTGACGGATCGGCTTGGACGTGCACGTCCACGTAGTGGCCCGTGCCGGCCTTCCGAACCATCAGCTTCTCGATCGCCCGCACGTTCTCCACCGAGGCGGCCGCGCTGGCGATGCGGCGCAGGACATCCGCATTCGGGGCGCGGTCCATCAGGTCGGCGACGGCCGGGCGGAGGATGCGGACGCCGTTGATTGCGATGATGCCGGCTGCGAAAAGAGCGGCCCAGTCGTCCGCGGCCTCCCACCCCGGCCCTTTGATCAGCGCGACGCTGATCCCTACGAATGCGGCTCCCGAAGTGATCGCGTCGGTCCGGTGATGCCAAGCGTCGGCCTCGACCGCGACGCTCCCGGTTTCCCGTCCAACACGGAGCACAGAGCGGAAGAGCAGCTCCTTGATGAGTACCACCGCGACGAGAACGACGAGCGTAAAGGGCGCCGGCGCATGGTGTGGCGTCACGATCTCGCGCACCGCGGCTATCGCGATCGCGATCGCGGCGCCGACTAGCATGAGGGCGACGACGGCCGCGGCGAGAGGCTCGGCCTTCCCATGACCGTAAGGGTGGTTGTCGTCCGCTGGCTGCGCCGCGATCGTCAGGCCACCCCAGACGATGAATGATGAGAGGATGTCCGCCGTCGACTCGACGGCGTCCGCGATGAGCGCGTACGAGTGGCCGAGGACACCGGCCACGAACTTTGTGATGGCGAGGGCGGCATTCACTACGAGCCCGATGCGGGCGGCTCGAACCGCCGCCTGAAAGCGGGGACCGGAGAAGCGCCCGATCGAGGCGGGCGGTGTGCCGACCGACGCAGGGGGGGGGGCCAGAATTCGACTCGGGGAGGTGGCGGGGTGATCGCCTACGCGGACCGCCCGCATCTTAACACCATGGCCGCGACCGATCACCCTCGCTCCACCCGGCTCCCACTCTCCGGGCACCGCTCGCTCGTCGTCTTCGCGCGCGCCCCGCAGCTCGGGCGTGTCAAGACTCGCATCGCGGCGGAGCTCGGCGCCTCGGAGGCGCTCGCCGCTTATGTCCAGCTAGCTGAGCGGACCGTAACGACGGCGCTCACCGTACGGGGCTGCGAGTGTGTCATTGCGTTCACCCCGCCCGACGAACTCGCGGCGATGCGCCGGTGGTTCGGCGAGGGGGTCGACTACGAGTCGCAGTGCAGCGGCGACCTTGGCGCGCGGATGGCGCACGCGATCGAGCGGCGGGTCACCGCCGGCGCTGAGCGGGTGATCCTCGTCGGCACCGACTGCCCCGGTCTCGACGCGCCGCTCCTGGAGGATGCGTTCGACGCGCTCGAGCGCGCCGATGTCGTGATTGGTCCCGCGGAAGACGGCGGCTACTACCTGATCGGAACGCGACGTCTGCACTCGGCGCTCTTTGCCGGAATCCCGTGGGGGAGCTCGCGGGTGTTGGGCAATTCGCTCGCCGCCGCGCGCGCCGCGGACCTGACGGTACACACCCTGCGCCGGCTCGCCGACATCGATACCGCAGCCGACTGGCACCGTTGGACGACGGCGCACCCCTAGGTCCCCACACCCGACCCGCCCGACCCATGACGAGACCATGCATTGTGCTCGCCCTGGCGCAACCGGTGCAGCAGAAAAACGTATGGCTTCCTCCTCCGCCCCACCGCGCGCTTCGTCCGTTGGCGCCATTCGGCTCCTACTTCTGGGGGCAATCGTTGTTTCCGCGGTGCTGCTGCTCCGACAGACGCCCTGGCTACGCGATGCCGATCTCCGGTCGATTCCCGAAATACGCGGCCTGTTCCGTGGCATCCCATACGCCGAGCTTGCGTTCGTCGTCGGGTTCGCCGTCGCGGGGCTTGCCGTTCCTGCGGCGGTGCTCACGATCGCGGGCGGGCTCTTGTTTGGCTTCGGGCTTGGAGCCTTGCTTAGCTGGACGGGAGCGATGGTTGGCGCGCTCGGTGCCTACGGTCTCGCTCGCGGCGTCGCCGGCCGCGTCGTGAGTCGGTGGCTCGGGGCGCGCGTCAGCCGTCTGGATCGCGCCGCGAAGCGGCACCCCTTCCGAACGATCCTTACTCTGCGTCTCCTCCCGGTCGTGCCGTTCAGCGTGCTCAACCTGGCCGCCGGCGTGGCAAGGGTTCGGTTCCGGGACTATGTGCTAGCGAGCGCCGTCGGGCTCGCTCCGATGACCCTTATGCTCTCCTACTTCGCAGGCACGATGTTCCGCGGGTCAGCGGAGGCCAAGGCTGAAATCTGGTGGCGCCTTGCGACCCTCTGCGTTCTTTTGCTCGCCTTTTCCCTCGCGCCCGCCGCAGCCAATCGTTGGGTAGCCCGGGCACGCACGATCGAGGCGCGGGACTCACTAGGCGGCTTGGGGTAATAGAAGCGGGCGACGAAGCTGGCCGGACTCGCGCCGGATCATTCTGGTGCTTTCGGATGGAGGAAGTCGTCGTATCTTTGCTGGTCAATAAGGCGGCGGCTGTCCGCTAGCTTCCCTATGTGAGGACGCCACTGTCCGTGGGGAGGGACACCCGCCCCGTGGTGCTGACAGTCACCATGATGTAAGGGGTTACGACTATAGGGTTTACTCCGATGCCCCGGACGGCGGATCCTGGCACCGGCCGTGCATTGTGAGTTCGTGTGCCGCGATGAAGCGGCGGTTTCCGGAGGTTTGATTGACTCGATTGTTGTTCGTACTCACGGTCGTCGGGGGGGTCGCACTCGCGGCGCCACTCGGCGCGCAAGGACGCGAGCAGGTTCCGCGCGAGTACCGGCCCCCGCCGGGAATGTGCCGAATCTGGATTGACAGCGTGCCTGCGGAGCGCCAGCCCGAGCCGACCGACTGCCCGACCGCCATTCGCCGCCGGCCGCCGAACGCGCGTGTCGTTTTCGGTGATGACGTTTCGCGCAACCTCCGGCCGCGTAAGGCCGATGACCGGGAAGAGCCGAAGCCTCCCGAGGACAAGCGCGAGACCGGGCGTAAGCCGGCCAAAGAGCCCGTAGCGGAACGGCGCCCCTCAGTAAAGCGAACGCTGCCGTAGATAGAGGGATGCAATGCCCGAGGGACCAGGGACCAGGCACGCCGCCTGGTCCCTTCTTCATCACCTCACCCCCTCTCAGCCCAAGCGCCGCGCGATCGTCGGGACGAACGAGAGGAGCACGAGGAGCCCTCCGGCAATGGCGAGGCGGACGAACGCGCCTTGCCTGGCGCCTGACGCACCCTCCAGGAGCGCGTCCGCGAAGTAAGTGTAGATGGCCGTCGCCGGGAGGATGCCGAGTGCGGTCGCAGCGGCGTAGGACCGCGCGTCTACTCCCGCGACCCCCGACGCGAAATTGAGCGCGTTGAACGGGACGATCGGAATCAGTCGGAGCCGCAGCACGGTCGCGAAACCATGCTCCGCCGCCAGGTGGCCGAGTGATATCGCATGCTTGCCGAGAAGTCCCGCGAATGCATCCCTGCCCAGCGTTCGTGCCAGAAGATAAGCGGCCATAGCGCCGGCGGTGGCTCCGAGCCAGTTCACGACAGTCCCGAGCGTGAAACCGAACATCGCGCCACCGGCCAGAGTGAGCACCGAGCCTGGGAAGCCGAGCGTTGCCGCCACGACGTACGTCAGCACGAACGCAGGAAGGATCCATGGTTCGCCGCGCAGCTCCCGCACGGCGACGGCCGCCGTCTCGATGTCAGCGTACCGCGTGAGCCCTGTCTGCCGCGCGAGCACGTACGAGCCAGTCAGGATGAAAGCGAGGGCGAGCAGCTTCAGCGCGGCGCGTCTACGCAACCGCACCTCCGCACGAGCTCCCGGCGCCAGCCGTGCAGCCGAAGCAGTGCGGACCGACCGCGATCGCGCGTTGCTCGAGCGCCGCTAGCGTTGCCTCGAAGATGGTTTGCGGCGCTGGCGCCTCGACCGGGAGCTCGAGCATTTGGTTAAAGTCGCAGTCGTACAGCGTGCCGTCCCACCCCACGGACAGGGTGTTGCGGCACATCACGCCCGCCGCCGCCGCCGGATTGTATGCATTCACCAGCCGCGTGAGATACTCCTCGGTGCGTCCCCTTTCCTCGAGGAAGTCGAGAAAGCGGCTGATCGGCATATTAGTGATCGTGTATAGGCTGTCGAACACGATCTCGAACCGCCGCTGCATCTCGCGCTTCCATCGCGCCTCGAGCTCGCGCTGGTTTGCCGGCAGGAACATCCCCACCGGGTTGGTGACGAGGTTAAGCCGGAGTGCGCCGCCAGTGCCGTAGCCGAGCGCATTCAGGCGCCGGAGCGCGACGATGGATTCGTGGAATACCCCCTCGCCGCGCTGCGCGTCGGTCTCGCGCTCCTGGAAGTACGGCAGGGAGGCGACAATCTCTACACGGTGCAACGCCAGCAGCTCGGGGATGTCGGCGTAGTTAGGGAGGAGGATCGCGGTGAGGTTGCACCGGTGCATAACGTGCGCGCCGGCCGCAGTCGCGCGGACGACGATCTCGCGAAAGTCGGGGTGTAGCTCCGGCGCGCCGCCGGTGATGTCGAGCGTCGGAACGCGGTGGCGCTCCAGGAACGACAGACACGCCTCGAGCACCGGGCGCGGCATCACCTCCTTCCGGTCGGGCCCCGCGTCGACGTGGCAATGGCGGCACGTCTGGTTGCACCGCTTTCCGACGTTGATCTGGAGACTCTCGACGCGCATGGGGCGCAGGGGATAGAGCCCGGACGACGCGAGCGAGCCCTCGAACGAACGGGGAAGGGGCACGCGATCAAGGCGATTGCGCTGGGCCGCCGCAGACGCGAGCGGTGCGTGACGCTTCTGAAGCGTCGCCAGAATGCGAGGCATTGTATGTCCTACATTCCGAGCTCGTCCACGTGGTTGAGCATCTGCACCCCGTGGACGAGTGATGCGCCCCCCCGAATCGCCGCCGCCACGTGCACCGCCTCGGTCATCTCATCGAGGTTGGAGCCCTTCTCCAGCGCGTCCTTGGAGTAGGCATCGATGCAGTAGGGGCACTGCACCGCGTGCGCAACCGCGAGCGCGATAAGCGACTTCTCCCGGGCCGTGAGTGCGCCTTCGGCGAACACCGCGCCATACCAGTCGAAGAACTTCTGAGCGAGCGGTGGCGCGCCTCGCGAGATCTCGCCGAAGCGCGGCAGGTCCGCGTGGTGGTAGTACTGCGTGCGGTTCGGCATGCGCGTCCGGTCGGGGGTGGTGACGGGCGCGCAGGCGGCTGCGATCGCCCGCGGCGGTCGGCGCATCGCGATGCTCCCTTGCGCCGGTGGCAACCCATCCGCATATACGCATGCGGCCGGACCTCCGGATCTGTCAAGGTGGGCGCGACGTATATCTCAATGCGGGGCGGGCGCTCGCCGCCGTGCGGCGTCGGTTTGGCTTGCTCCAAAGATATCACATCCCGGAGCTGTTCATGCCCACGTACGATCTCGCGGTCATCGGCGGCGGCACAGCGGGGCTTGTGGCGAGCGCCGGTGCGGCTGGGATTGGCGCCCGCGTAGCGCTCGTCGAGCGGCACCGGCTGGGCGGCGAGTGCCTATGGACGGGGTGCGTCCCGAGCAAAGCGCTCATCGCCGCCGCCCGCGCCGCCGCCGACGTCCGCCACGCGCGGAAGCTCGGGGTGGCGAGTGACGGCCTAGCGATCGACTTTCCTCGCGTCATGCACCGAGTGCGCGAGGTCCAGCGGCGCATCGAGCCTCACGACAGCCCGGATCGATTCCGCGCTCTCGGCGTGGATGTCATTTCCGGGGAAGCCCGGTTCGTCGGGGAGCGCACCCTCGCCGTGAACGGGCGGCGAATCGCCGCGAAGCGCATTCTCATCGCCACCGGCTCGCGTGCGGCCGTGCCGCCGATTCCGGGATTCGCTGACGTCCCGTTTCTCACAAATGAGACGGTCTTCGATATAGATGAGCTCCCGCCGCGCCTCCTTGTCCTCGGCGCTGGGGCGATCGGGCTAGAGTTGGCGCAGGCATTCGCGCGTTTGGGCAGCCACGTGCGGGTGGTGGAGGCACTCCCGGTCCTCCTTCCGCGCGAGGATGACGAGATGGTGAGGCTTCTCGCCGCCGCGCTCGCTCTCGACGGAGTGAGCGTTTTGCTCGGCGCGAAAGCCACCCGCGTCGAGCGCCGTGCCGGCGCGGTCGTCCTCACCGCCGATCGGGCGACGACGCTGGGTGGGGAAGAGCGGGTGGAGTTGGAGGGGGACGCGCTTCTCGTCGCCGTCGGACGTCAGGCGAACGTCGAGACGCTCGAGCTCGCGACCGCGGGCGTCGCGGCGGGCGACGACGGGGTGACGGTGGATCAAACCCTTCGCACCACCGCCGCCGGGGTGTGGGCCTCGGGCGATGTGACTGGCGGGCTGCGGTTCACGCACGTTGCGGACTACCAGTCGCGTCTCGTCGTCCGCAACGCGTTCTTTCCGCTCGCTGCCAAAGCGGACTATTCCGCCGTGCCGTGGGTGACGTATACAGATCCGGAACTGGCGCACGTGGGGCTCACAGAGCGTGAGGCGCGCGAGCGGCATGGCGGCGATGTCCGCATCTGGCGCCACGCGTTCGAGGATGTGGACCGTGCCGTCGCCGATGGTCGGCCGGAGGGGATGGTCAAGCTTATCACCACGCGCCGCGGCCGGATTCTCGGCGGCCATATCCTCGGTCACGGCGCAGGGAATATGATCGGCGAGATCACGCTGGCGATGCGGCACGGACTCCCGCTGGGAAAGATCGCCTCCGTCATCCATCCCTACCCGACATATCCGGAAGCGATCAAGCAGGCCGCGAACAGCTACTACAAGGCGAAGCTCACCGGCCCGGTGAAGAGCGTCGCGCGATGGTTCGCGCGGCGGTGAGGCGGATTCTGCTAGCGCGTGCGCCGGGTGCCCACTCGCCGAGGCTGGCGATCGGTTACCTTCATGGACCCCCGGGCATGCAACCCGGCGCAGCGACGTCCTTTAGCCGCACGAGCCGCGTAACGCCGCCGCCTCGACGATCCCGTTCCGATTCCGCATGGCCGCTACCCCGCACACAGTCACGACCGATCCCTCCGCGCCGGCGGGGCCATCCCGCAAAACGCGCGTCTTCTGGAGCGCATTCGCGTCCATCCTCGTACTCGACATCATCACCAAGCTCCTCGCTCAGCGCCACCTGATCGAGTATGAGCCGGTGGATGTGATCGGAACACTCGGTCGCCTACGGCTCGTGTACAATCCCGGTGCTGCGTTCGGCATCTCGTTGGGCGATGCCTCGCGCTGGTTCTTCAGCATCGTCGCCATCGTCGTGCTCGTCGTTTTGGCGCGCATCTACCGCGAGACCGACCGCGCCGACTGGATCCGCAGCCTTGCGTTGGGCATGGTTTGCGCCGGCGCCATCGGCAACCTGTTCGATCGGATTCGCTCCCAGCGCGGCGTCACCGATTTCATCGACCTCGGGATCGACGAGTGGCGTTGGTACACGTTCAACGTCGCTGACATCGGCGTGAGCATCGGCGCCATACTACTTGCGTGGTCGCTGTGGCAGGAGGAGAAGGCGATGAAGCGGAGATCGGCCGCCGAGGGCTCGCGCGTGACGTGATGCGCCCTGGCCGTCCCATGCGTTCTGTCCGCGACCAGTATCTTCCTCCCGATCGCGATGCCTTCGTTTCGGCGGAGCCCCCGACCGGGCGGGTAATCGTGATCGCGCCGACGCGCGCCGCCTGCGAGACGATCGAGCTCGCGATGGCGCTCCACATCGAGACGCTGCTCGAGCGGGAGCATGGCGACGAGATCCGCGACCTGGCGGCTGCGGGAAAGGGGTTCGGGATCGTCGCGGGGACGGGCACGGGGAAAACGCTCGCGATCCGCCCGATCGCCGAGACGATCCTGGGGACGCTGGAGCTGCGCGTCGGCGTCGTGAACCGGGAGCGAGAAGCGACGCCGGAAACGCCGAGCTGGAACGTGGTCATCATCACGACCGGCATCGCGCGTCGCTGGTTCGAGGACGGCGACATTCTACCGCGAGACACGCTCGTCGTGGACGAGATCCACCAGACGTCCGCCGAGCTGGAGCTCTGCCTCGCCCTCGGCAAGCGCGTCGGCTGTCGGTTCATCTGGCTGTCGGCGACCGTCGACCCGAGCTTCTACGCGCGCTACCTCAACTCGGCGGCGGTCCTCGAGACGCACGCCTTCGACCCGCAGAAAGCGGCGCGGGTGAAGGTGCTGCCGCAGCGCGCGGGCGAGTTCCTCGACGACCGTTTTTTGCGCGATGTGGTGCGCGAGCGGCGCGGCGTCGGAGTCTTCCTCCCCACACGCGCGGCCGTCGAGGAGGCTGCTGCCGCGGTGCGTGCGCGCGCGCCTGGTATCGAGGCCGCATTCTACCACGGCGGGGAGCCGATCCGTATGATTCGCCCCTTCCTCGAGGACGAGGTCCGCAAGCCATACGTCCTCGCCATGACCGCAGCCGGCCAGAGCGCGTTGAACGTCCGCGGGCTGGACACCGTCGTCATCGACGACACGCGCTTCACGAACCTCATCGAGCGCGGCAAGAACGTGCTGACCCGGCTCCATCTCGGCGCCAACGAGATTTTGCAGATGGCGGGGCGCGTCCACGGGCGCGTGAATGGGGGACGCGTCTACATTCTCAGCGATCGCCGCATCGAGTTCAGCGAGCTGCGGCCGACGGAGCCCGAGTTCCAGCTCGCGGGCGATTCGGAACGTGTCGCGATCACCTGCGCCGCGCTCGGTGTGCGCGCTGACGAGCTCGAGCTCCCGGTTCCGCTCGACAAGCGCGCTTACCGCGACGCCGTCTGGCTCCTGGAGTCGCGCGGCATCATCGAGCACGGCCGCCTGACGACCTATGGCAAGGCCGTCGAGGCGCTCCCCGTCGAGCGGGCGTGGGCGGAGCTCCTCGTGCAGGCGGACGACGAGCTCGTTCCATTCGTGGCGGTGATGAGCGCGATCGAGTCGCTCCACCGGATGACGCGCGAGGAGCGCGACCTGGATGGCGTGATCGTTCCCGGAAGCGACCACCTCACCGCATACAACCTCTACGCCGAGGCGTACGAGCGCGCGGGCTACATCGGTGAGGTGTACGGGCTCCCGCGACACCTCTTCCACGAGGAGGCGATCGCGGACTGGGCCGAAGAACGGGGCGCGCTCGTTAAGGCGGTCGAAGACGCCGCGCTCGGAATGGCCAGCGTCTACCGCGGGCTCAGTCTTCCTCTACCGCCTCGGATGCCGCTCGCCGGCGACCGAATCCACCGCGGCTTCGCTGATCTTCTCGCGCGCTTCATGCCATTCGAGCTCGTGATGGATGAGCGGACGCGCGACGGTGAGGAGGCCCGCGTATCCAAGACGAGCGTATGCGGCAGTTGGGGCGCGATCGCTGGCGAGCTGCGCTACTTCGCGGATCGGTCGGGGATCCCGCGCGCCTCGATCGAGGGGACCCAGATCCCGTACGACCTGGTGCGGCGATACGCGACCCGAGGAGGCGCCGAGCTCACCTACGACCCAGAGCGGAAACGGGCCCCGCTCGCCGTCCGGCGAGCGGTAGACTATTTCGGCTTCGAACTGGAGCGCGAGGTCGAGGCGATCGACGAATGGCCGGCGGAGCTCGAGGCCGAGGCTCGGCGCGTGTTGGCGGACGCGCTTGCCCGCTCAGCGGCCCGGCACCGCGCCGTGCAGACGAACCGGCCGGCCATCGAGGAGGTGCGCGAGTTGTGGCGCCGCTCGGGCGGCACTACCTCCCGCCTCGGCTTGCCAGAGTTGGCCGCGATGTACGAATCGAAGCTTGCCGAGCAGAGCGTGCGCTCGATGGAAGCGTTCCGCGGGGCCGACCTGGCGCTCGATGTCCAGAAGCTGGTACCTGACGAGGAGCGCGAACGGCTGCTGGCCCTCCCAGGCGCCGTCGAGCTCCGCGGGCGCGAGGTCGAGATCCAGTACGACGTGGAGGACGATACGCGGGGCGTGGCCAGACTACGGCTCCCGGAGAAGCTCGCCCGCACGCTCTCAGCCGCGGAGCTTCCCTCGCTCGACAGACCGATCCGGTTCGTGGTAACGCGCGGCCAACGGGGCGCCGTGCGCGCGGCCACGCTCGGCGAGCTTCAGGATCTTCTCGACCGTCCGTGGAC
>JALZIF010000206.1 GCA_030860435.1 Gemmatimonadota bacterium
GGCTCTCCCCGTCCATGTCGTCGACGTCGGCCGCGAGCTGCACGAGCGACTCGACGCGCGGCTCGCGCGGCCACCGCCCGTCCACGCCCGCGAGCTCGGCGAGCACCAGGCGAAGCGCGTTCGCCCGCCCGCGGGGGTCCCTCGCACCAGCGCCGAAGCCGCTGCGCAGCGGCACGAACTCCGCCGGCGGCGGACCTGACGAGAGAATGCGAACGAGGGCAGCGCCGGTAGGAGTCACGAGCTCGCCCGCCCCTTCCGGGCCCGGCCGCACCGGGTGACCCTCGAGGAGCTTGAGCGTTGCCGGCGCCGGAACCGGAAGGGTGCCGTGCGCCGCGCGCACCGTGCCGTCGCCGAGGGCGACGGGGCCGCAGTAGATGCGGCCGACACCTAGCTGCTCGAAGCCCCATACCGCGCCGACGACATCGAGGATTGCATCCACCGCCCCTACCTCGTGCAGATGGACGTCGTCAGGCGACACCCCGTGGATCTCCCCTTCAGCGACCGCGATCGCGGTGAACACGGCGTTGGCGCGCGCGGTAACATCATCGGGAATGCCGGCGTCCGCTACCAGCCGCCGAATCTCCGCCACGTGCCGGCCGTGGGGTTGCGGTGGGATGTCGAAGTCCACCTTCGCGCACTCGATGTCGCCGCGGCGCACGCGCCGGATCCGTACATCGACCCCGTCGAGCCCCAGTCGCGTCGGTAGCGCACGCAGCCAGTCCGGTTCGAGCCCGACCTCGAGGAGAGCCCCCAGCGTCATGTCGCCGGAGATGCCGCTGAACGGATCGAGGATGGCAATCGGCATAGCGAGAAAGATAAGTCAGCGGCCGCGAATGGCCATTGGCTGCTGGCTATTGTCCGACCCGATATGCCGCGCCACTCCCCGTGTTGAACAGTACGACTTCGGCGCCGCGCGACAACTGTCCACTGTGGATGAGTCGCTCGCAGACCGCCAACGCGCAGCCGCCTTCCGGCGCCACGTCCACTCCGCTAACGCGGGCGAGACGGTGTGTGGCGGCGCGTATCTCGTTCTCGCTCGCTGCGGCGGCGGTGCCGTGGCTTTCGCGTAGCGCGCGCAGGATCAATCGGTCGCCGAGGGGCGCAGGAACTCGCAGGCCGCTGGCGTGCGTCTCGGGGTATTCCCACGGGGTCGCCCGGTCAGCGCCTGAGACGAAGGCACGAACGATCGGCGCGCACCCTTCGGCTTGCGCCGTAATCATGCGGGGAAGCGGAGCCGCGGGGTCTAGCCATCTCAGCGCGCGCAGCTCACCAAACACTTTCCACATCCCGATCAGCCCGGTCCCGCCGCCTGTCGGGTAGACGATGGCATCCGGCATGCGCCAACCGAGCTGCTCCGCCAGCTCGATCCCCATTGTCTTTTTCCCCTCGATACGGTACGGCTCGCGAAGCGTCGACATGTCGAAGAAGCCAGTCTCGGCGGCGTCGGCGCGGGCGCGTTTGCCGGCGTCGCCGATGTGCCCAGGAACGGTGATCAGCTCCGCCCCTAGCGCGCGGATGGTACAGAGTACCGGAGGCGGCGTCGTGTCCGGAGCGTACACGCGGACCGGAATGCCGGCGGCCGCGCCATACGCGGCGAGCGCGGCCCCAGCGTTGCCGGCAGTGGGCGCCACCAAGCCCGGAACGCCGAGCGCCCGGGCGCGCGTGACGGCGGTGCTCATGCCGCGGGCCTTGAACGACGCCGTCGGATTGAGCCCTTCATCCTTCACCCACAGGCGACGGACGCCGAGCGCCGCGGCGAGGTGCGGTAGCTCTATCAGCGGCGTCGCCCCCTCCCCGAGCGTCACCGGCTGCTCCGTCGCGGCGAGCGGGAGGAACGGGGTGTAGCGCCACATGTCCCAGCGAGGAAGGAGCGCGTCGCGCCCCGCGGGTGGAGTCGAATACCGCACTAGCAACGGCTGCCCGCACTGCGGGCACACCGATGCGAGCGCATCGCCAGAACTGGTGTGGCTACACGCCGAGCACTCGAGTGACCAGACAGTCACGGTTCTTCAGGGAGAAGAGCGTGCAGCGTGGTCATCCGCCTCCGACCCCGCCACGGGTACGGCCTCGACTCCGAGCCCGGTCAAGACGCGCCGGGCGCTCTCGAGAGTGAACCCCGGGACCCGCGCGATAGCCTCGGGGCTCGCGTCGCGGACGCCCTGCACGCTCCCGAAGGCATGTATGAGCGCGCTCCGCTTCCGCGGCCCGATCCCCGGCAGCTTCAGCAGCTCGGACGTGACGGTGCGAAGCGTTCGCCGCTTGCGGTTATACGTCACCGCGAAGCGATGAGCCTCGTCGCGCGCGCGCTGCAGCATGCGGAGCGCGGGTGATCGGCGCGAGAGCCGCACCGACTCGATTCGCCCGGAAAAGAAGATCTCTTCCTCCCGCTTCGCGAGACTGATCGTCTGCATCTCGGCAAGTCCCATCGACTCGAGAGCCGCACGCGCCGCGGCGAGCTGCCCCTTTCCACCATCGATGACGACGAGGTCGGGCAATTGCTTCTGCTCGTTCAGCCGGCGCGTGAAGTAGCGTGTGACGACCTCGCCCATCGAGGCGAAGTCGTCCGCGCCGACGACGGTTTGCACCTTGAACTTGCGATACTCGGAGCGCTTCGGCCGGCCGTTCTCGAACCAGACACACGAACCGACCGTGTCCGTGCCCTGCGCGGTCGAGATGTCGAAGCAGACTAGCGAGCGAGGCAAGCGGTGCAGCCCGAGTTCCCGCTGGAGCTCGTAGACGGGGTCCGCGGCGCGCTCCTCGGTCTCCTCGGAGGCGAGCTTCATCTCCTCGAGCAGGTGGCGCGCGTTCTGATCCGCGAGGTCCACGAGCTCGCACAGCGGACCACGCTGTGGGACGTGAATTCGCGTGCGGCCGAGGGATTGCTGCAGCGGATCGCGGTCTTCGAAGTCGAACGGGACGAGCAGCTCGCTCGCGCGCTCCTGGCTCGCGAGGTACATCCGCGCGAGGTAGGCGCCTAGCACCGCGTCGTTCCCCTCTCCTTCGATGTTCTCCATGAAATGTTGGTCGCGAGCGAGGAGCTTCCCGCCGCGGATCCGCATCACGACCACGCACGCATCATCGGCGTCGCGGGCATACCCGACGACGTCACGGTCGCCGCCGCCGACCTCGACGACCACGGTCGGCTCCTCCATTGACTCGAGGTGACGGAGCACGTTGCGTAGCTCCGCCGCGCGTTCGAAGTCCAGCCGCGTCGCCGCATCGTCCATTCGCTCGCGCACGCGACGGACCACCTCATCCGCGCGCCCGTCGAGGAAGAGGATCACCTCCTCGATCATCGCCCGATACTCCACCTGCGTCTGCGCTAGGACACACGGGCCCTTGCACCGCCCAATGTGATAATCGAGGCAAGGGCGCTCGGGCATGTCACGCGGCATGTCGTAGCTGCACGACCGCACCGTGAAGATTCGCTTGACGACATTGAGCGCCCGCCGCATCGCGCCGACGTCGGTGTAGGGACCGAAGTAACGCGCCCCGTCGGCCACCAGACGCCGTGTCACCAGTACCCGCGGGAACGGCTCCTGGACGGTGACCTTGATGTACGGGTACGACTTGTCATCGCGGAGGGAGATGTTGAACTTCGGCCGGTACTCCTTTATGAGGTTCGCCTCGAGGATGAGCGCGTGCGCCTCGGACGGAACGACGATCGTATCCAGGTCCGCCACCTGGCGGACGAGCGCCTGAGTCTTCACGCTCCCGACGTGATCGACGGCGTAGTAGCTCCGCACGCGCGAGCGAAGACGCTTCGCCTTCCCTACGTACAAGATTCTCCCCTCAGCGTCCTTCCACAGGTAGACGCCGGCGGAGTCTGGCAGGGTCACGATTTTGCGAGCGACGCTCTCGGGAGCTTCGGCCATCGGTTGCGTGCGGCGGTAGGTAGTGCGGCCTCGCGGTTGGCCGGCGCGAGGCGGTTTCCGCGTCCGCGACGGGCGGGCGCCTCCAGAAATATACCCAGCCCGCAGCACCCGAGGGCCGCGGCGCGGGCATGGGTCGGACGACGCCGAGCACCTTCTTTCGCGGCGAGGCTCAACGACGCCTACGAACGAACCCGCCGGCGCGCGCAAATGCGCGACGCGATTCCGGAATGCCGAGCGCCGCCGCCACGCCGAAGTATGTTGCGCCGTAGATCGGGACCGTTGCGGCGGCGACCACGATCGGGTGTGCTGGCCCCACGAGCAATTTCGTTCCCCACCCGGCTGCGCCCGCTGCGAAGGCCGCGCCCCACAGCGCGACACTGTACGACGTGGGGAGTCCGGTCGCCCCAATGCGCTCTCCGAGGCGGCGCCTCAAGAGTGAGCACTCGACCCACGCGGCAAGCCCCGCGGCAAGCGTGATCCCTGCCGCGCCCCAACGCCCGCCCAGTCCGACGCGCGGCGGGAGCTGCACGGCCAGCAGGTAGCCGAGCACCAGCGCAAGCCCCACGCGAAGAAGCGCGAACCGCAGCGGGGTTCTCGTGTCGTGTAGAGCGTAGAATGTCGAGGCGTAAAGCCGGCCAAGCGTCGAGGCGAGAAGGCCGACCGCTGAGCCGGCGAGCACGGCCCATACGTAGCGGGAGTCGTCGCGGGTGAACTCTCCCGCCTGGAAGACCGCGGCGGCGAGCACGTCGCCGATGGCGAGGAACGCAACCGCCGACGGTATCACCAAAAACGCTATCCGTCGCAGCCCGGTATCGAGTCGCTCGCGCAGGTACGCTCCGATCTCGCGTTCCTCTCCGACCGCACTCGACATCGCCGGAAGCTCGGCCGCGGAGACCGACATGCCGAAGAGACTCACCGGGAGCGTGTATAATGCCTGCGCGCTGGTGATCGCGGCGACCGCGCCCGTCGGTAGGAGACTGCCGAGCACCGTGTCTACGTAGGCGCTGATCTGGACCACTCCTCGCCCGATAAATACCGGGACGAAGTTCCGAACCACGGTGCGAACGTTGGCCGATGCCGTCGCGAAGCCGGTCTGCAGCGTCCCAAGCAGGCGAAGCACCAACGGCAGCTGCACGACGAGCTGCAGCGCGCTGCCCGCCACCGACGCCCACGCCGCCGCTACCGCGAGCGGCTCCTGCTCGCGTGAGCCGCCGAGGGCGACGAGGACCGCGATGATCGCAATGTTCCAGACGACCGGCGCCGCGTACGAGAGAAGGAAGCGGCGGTGACTATTGAGGACGCCGAGGCACCACGCCGAGAGCGCGAGCAGCCCAGCGCCAGGAAAGAGGATGCGGACGAGGCGGATCGTGAGCGCGCGCTTCTCGCCTTCAAACCCCGGCACGATAATGTCGATGAGCCACGGCGTCGCGAGCACACCGAGCAATACGAGCACCGATACAGTCATTGCCAGGAGCGACGCGACGGCGCCGGCAACCCGCGTCGCTTCCTCCCGGTCGCCGCGCGCGATGAGACGTGAGTAGACAGGGATGAAGGACGCTGACAGCACCCCTTCACCGAAGAGGTTCTGGAGGACGTTCGGAATCCTGAACGCGGCGTTGAACGCGTCCGCCACACCTGAGAGGCCGAGATAACGGGCGAGGAAATGCTGCCTGACGAGCCCGAAGATGCGGCTGGCGAAGATCCCTGCCGCGACGAGCAGCGCCCCGCGGTCAGTCACTGATCGGAGCCGATCGGCGCGCCGCTCCCCAACGTGACGAGCGAGGTCGCGTGCTCCCTTGCCCGCGCGAGCATGGTGTCGAGCAGCGTTGGTCCGTTCCGCGCGAGAAGCGGCAAGAAATTCAGTGCCCGCTCCTGAGGTTTGCCAGCCGGGAAGAGCGCGCCCCGCGCGGTGGCGACGTCACGCATCACCTGGCTGTGCTTCCGCTTCGCCGCCGCCACCACGCGCCGCTCGAGGCGGTCGAGCCGAAATTGGAGATCGCGCGCCAGCCCGTCGAGCACCGGCGGTGAAAGAAGGCCTTCCGGAGGAGTGGCGAGAGCGCCCCGCAGCGCCTCGACGCGCTCGGCCGCCGCGTCCCGGGCGGCACGGAGCGCTTCCTCCCCAGCGCGCGGGATCGTTTCGCGCGCCAGGCGAGCTTCGGCGGCGTGCGGGTCGCGGAGATCGTCGGCTGAGAGTGAGTACCGGTCGAGGATTCGCTGCACGTGCGGCTCGACGATCAACGAGGACCAGCGCGGAAGGGATGTCGGTACGGGGGCCCCGAGCGCGACGGCCACAGCGCCGACCTGGGCGAAATAAGCCAGCTCTGCCGGCCCTGCGACATAACCGGCAACCGGAAGTATCGAGCGCTCGACGATTGGTCGAAGTAGCACGTTCGGGCCGAGATCTGCCACCTCCGCCTGCGCCGCCCACTTCGCCGCCTCGCCGATCGGCACACGTTCGCGCGCGCCAATCCCCTTTCCCGCACGGAATACCAGCGACAGCCCTGCGACCAGCGCCACTTGCGGCTCGTATCCCGCCACGCGCAAGGCTTCGTCGCGGCTGAGAAGAGCTTCCTCGACTCTGGCCGCCTCCGTCAGCGCGCGCACCATCATCGGACGGGCAGCCGCCCGGACTGACCGGTGCGATGCGTCGAGCACGGCAATCCCAAGCGGCTCGAGCAGGGCGCGAAGAAGCGCGACGTACGCCGAGCCAATCGTCGCGCCGTCCTCGTACGCCTCACGAACGACCGACAGCGCGCGCGGATACGTCGCCGAGCCGGCCGCTCGCTCGAGACGCCGGAGCAATGCCCCAGCCTCGCGAAGCGGGACGTCGCTCATGCTCGCCCCCATACGCACACCGTGCGTCGAAAGCGCGAGCGTCTCGACGCCGCCCGGCACCGCGATGTGCGTCACGCTGGCCTCGGTGAAATCGGCGTCGTCCGTCGCCGCCCAGAACACCGGCGCCGCCGGCACGCCGCTGGCCGCCTCGATCTCGTCGGCCAGCGCAAGCGCGCTCAGCGCCTTCGACCAGGTATAGATCGGGCCCCCGAAGAGACCCGGCTGTTGACCCGTCGTGATGACGATCCCCCGCCCTATCCCGCTTGCCGCGAGCCGCCGGTACGCGGGGCTCGTTGGCACGCTTCGTTCATCGAAGAGCGCGTCGTGCAGCGCATTCAGCCAATCGGTGCCGACCGACCCCCGAACCGTCTCCGCGTGTGCGCGCCACTCGGCCGGACCGCGCGGACGTGGCGCGTACCATCCGGCGGGAGTGACATCGGCCTGCACCGCGAGCGCGAGCGCCGAGCCACCGAGCGGCTGGCTGAGAACCTTCGCCCCATCGCTCATCGCCGCTTCAGGCCGCGATGTACTCTTTGCCAAACCACCTCTCAAACCAGTCCACGTCTCCTCACTCTCCCGAGCCGCTGGTCTCGAGCCCATCGCACTTGCCTTTGTGGTACGGCTCCCGGCGCACAATAGTACCGGCGCGGTACAGCTGCTCGGCGAGGACGAGCCGGGCGACGTCGTGTGGTAGAGTCCACGCGGCTACTGAAAGAAGAATCGAGGCGGCGCGTCGCACACGCTCGCCATGCCCGTATGCGCCACCAACGAGAAACGCGACGTCGTGCGTGCCTCGTTCCTGCTCGCGCCGCAGCCAATCCGCGAACGCGTCCGACACCATCATCCGCCCGCCTTCATCGCACGCGACGATGAGAGTGCCGGGTGCCAGCGCCGCCAGCAAGCGCTCCCCCTCCCGCTCCCGCACAACAGTCGGCGCGACGTTTCGCGCCGGCTGCTCGCGGACCTCGCGCACGTCGAGCGGCCAGTACCGCGCCGCCCGAGTCTCGTACTCGCGAATCGCCGACGCCACCGCCGCATCACGCGGATGGCCGACGGCGGCAAGGACAAAGCGCACGACAAGCGATAGGCGGTACGTCGCCGGTCGTCAGCGGATGATCACCGACAAGCGACCGTCGATGACCGCCGACTGCCGGTCACGCATATATCCCCCGGAGCCTGTGCACCGTCGCTACACGGCTGATCGCCACCATGTAGGCCGCGGTCCGCATGTTGACGCGGTGGCGCTTCGAGAGCTCGAGAACGTCGGCGAAACTCCGCTCCATGATCTGAAGAAGTCGGTCGTTGACCGTGTCTTCCGTCCAGAAATAGCCGCCGCGGTCTTGAACCCACTCGAAGTAGGAGACGGTTACGCCGCCGGCGTTGGCGAGGATGTCCGGGATGACGAAGATCCCCTTCTCCTCGAGGATCGCGTCGGCCGCAGCCGTCGTGGGGCCGTTGGCCCCTTCGCAGATGACCCTCGCCTTGATCTGCGCCGCGTTCTTGGTCGTGATCACGTTCTCCAGCGCGGCCGGAACCAGAACGTCAACGTCCGCGGTGAGCAGCTCATCGTTCGAGACCCGGTCGCCCTTTCCAAACCCCTCGAGCGATCGGTGCACGCTCACCCAATCGATCGCGGCATCGATGTCGATCCCTTCCTCGTTGATGATCGCCCCGGCACGGTCGCCGATAGCCGTGATCTTGCATCCCTCCCGCTGGAGATGTTGCGCAGTGACAGAGCCGACGTTGCCAAACCCCTGCACCGCAACCGTCGTCCCATGGATCGGAATCCCCAGGTGCTTCAGCGCCTGACGGGTAACGATCATGCAGCCCCGCCCGGTCGCCTCACGGCGGCCAAGTGAGCCGCCCATCTCCACCGGCTTTCCGGTGACGACGGCGGTGACCGTGTGCCGGACGTGCATCGAGTACGTGTCCATCACCCAAGCCATGACACGCTCGTTCGTGTTCACGTCGGGCGCAGGGACGTCGGAGTCGGGACCGAGAGTGGATATGATGCCGGCGGTGTAGCGGCGAGTGAGCCGCTCGAGCTCGCCAACGCTCAGCTTTAGCGGATCGCAGACCACCCCACCCTTGGCGCCGCCGAACGGAATGTTCACGACGGCGCACTTCCACGTCATCCACGCCGCGAGCGCCTTCACCTCGTCCTGCGTAACGTTCATGTCGAAGCGAATACCACCCTTGCCCGGCCCGCGCGATGTGTTGTGCAGTATGCGATAGCCGGTGAACACCTCGATCTCGCCGCTGTCCAACTGAACCGGGATGGCGATAGTTATCTGCTTCTCGGCGTGCCGGAGTATCTTGTACAGCCCCGGCTCGAGGTCCAGGAGCTCCGCTGCACGGTCGAAGCGCGACATCATCGCTTCGAAGGGGTTCTCCTCGTGCAGGAATCGATCCTTGTCGGGCCTGACGATGTTATGTGTGGGGAGTCTGAGGTCGGTGGCCATGGATGACTTCGTGGATCACCGGGTCGGCCCGGCGAGTCAGGGTTGGTGCCGGCTGGCCGGCGGCCCGCCAGCCGCTTCTAGGACTCCGCGCGCGCTCATGAGCGCGTGGAGGAGGGCATCGATCGCTTCCGCACCCAGCTCCACGACTACGTGCTGGGAAACATACCACAACGGCGACGAGGCGCGAGGCCAGACAGGAGCGAGCTTCACTGCGTCCTTCAACGTACAGACGGGGAGCATCGCCCCCCGCAACGTGGCGGCTAGTCGCTCCGCGTCCGCTCGCGTGAAGCCGTGGTGATCCGGGAAGACCGCGGACCGGATAATGGCACCAGCAGCCGCAAGCTGACGCACGAACG
>JALZIF010000169.1 GCA_030860435.1 Gemmatimonadota bacterium
TCGCCGAGATGCGCGCCGCCGTCGCCGCGCTCGGCGCCGACGTGGACCTGCTGTTCACGCCGCACCTCCTCCCGGTGGCGCGCGGAATCCTCGCGACGATCACCGTTCCGCTGGCGGCACCACTCGACGACACGCTCGCGCCGTGGCGCGAGGACTACGCCGGGGAGCCGTTCATCGAGATCGCCGCGGAGCCGCCGGCGCTCCGCGACGTGGTGGGACGGAACGTCGTGCGCATCCACGTGATATCGGTCGCGGGAACGCGCCGTCCCACGCTCCTCGTCAGCGCCGCGATCGACAACCTCGTCAAGGGCGCGGCCGGCCAAGCGGTGCAGAACGCCAACCTGATGCTCGGGCTCCCCGAGCCGGCGGGGCTCCCGGCGTGATGCGCCCGCTCTCTCTCGCCCCGGTCGCACCCGCGAGCGCACGCGTGACGGTCGTAAAGGTCGGGGGACGGGCGCAGGGCGACCCCGCCCTCGCAGCCGCGCTTGCCGCGAGGTGGCGCGATGCGCCGGAGGCGCTGTGCGTCGTGCACGGCGGCGGCGATGAGGTCTCCTCCCTTCAGCGCCGGCTTGGAACGGAGCCGGTCTTTCGCAACGGGCGCCGCGTCACGACGACGGCCGACATCGACGTCCTCCGAATGGTGCTCTCTGGCGCCGCTAACAAGCGCCTCGTCGCGTCCCTCGTGGCGTGTGGGGTCAGTGCGGTTGGCCTCTCCGGCGAGGACGCGGCGCTCATCGCGGCGCGCCTGACGAGCGACAGTGCGCTCGGCGCGGTGGGAGAGCCTGAGTGCATCAACGTCGCGCTCCTCCGCCACCTCCTCGCCGGCGACTACCTCCCCGTCGTGTCCCCGGTTGCGCGTCAGGCGACGGTACCTGGGGGACGGGCGGGCGACGCGGCGGCGCTCAACGTGAACGGCGATGATGCTGCCGCAGCGATCGCGGCCGCCCTCGGCGCGCCGGAGCTGTTGTTCGTGGCCGACGTCCCGGGGGTATCGGTGAACGGCGCCCCGGCGGCTCTGCTGGACGCCGCCGAGGCCGGTCTGCTGGTGGAGCGCGGTACCGCCAGCGGCGGCATGGCGGCCAAGCTCGACGCCGCGGTTCATGCGCTGCGCCATGGTGTCGGGCGCGTCCGCATCGGCGACATCGCTGCGATCGCCGACCCGTCGCGCGGCACGGAGATAACGCTCGAGGGGAGCTTGGTATGACGACGGAAACACCGGTTGCGGGTTGCGGGTTGCGGAACATGGGGCCGCAGACTGCCGATTGCGGGCAGCCCGCATCCCTCAACCCGCAGGTCGCATCCCGCAACCCTCGCCCGGACCCCCTTCTCCCTGTTTACAAGCGCCACCCGGTCGAATTCGTTCGCGGAGCGGGAATCGAGCTGTTCGATGCCGAGGGGAAGGCCTACCTCGACTTCGTGAGCGGAATCGCGGTCAACGCGCTCGGCTACGGCGACGCCGGTGTGGAGGGCGCGATGCGCGAGGCGATGGCGAGTGGGATGCTGCACGTCTCGAACCTGTACCACAGTGGGCCGGCCCGCGCGTTGGCTGACGCGCTCGTATCGCGGAGCTGCGCGTCGCGGGTGTTCTTCTGCAACTCGGGGGCGGAAGCGAACGAGGGTGCGTTCAAGCTGGCGCGGCGCTGGGCCCGCTCGTCAGGCAGCGGCGTGAACGACGGCGCCAAGCACGAGATAATCGCCCTCCGCGGCGGCTTCCACGGCCGGCTTTTCGCATCCCTCGCGGCGACGGACCGCCCCGCCTACAGGGCTCCTTTCCGCCCCCTCGCCGGCGGCGTCTCGATCGCCGAGCGCGACCTGGGCGAGTTGGCCGTGATGCTCGACACCGAGACGGTCGCCGCCGTAATCGTCGAGCCGGTGCAGGGTGAAGGCGGGGTGAGGGTGCTCGATCCGTCGTTTCTCCGTGGGCTACGCGAGCTGACGCGCGACAGGCGCATCGCGCTCATCTTTGACGAGATTCAGTGCGGCCTCGGCCGCACGGGATCGCTCTTCGCATACGAACGGTCTGGCGTCGAGCCGGACATCGTGACGCTCGCAAAGCCGCTCGCCGGCGGGCTCCCGATGGGCGCGGTGCTCGTCTCGGAGGAGATCGCCTCCGCCGTCCGGTATGGTGACCACGGCTCGACCTTCGGTGGTGGCCCGTTTGTCGCCTCCGTCGCGCTGCACGTGCTCGAGCGACTCTCCGATCCGCTGCTCCTCGCCGCCGTCCGGGACAACGGGGCATGGTTCGGCGCGCAACTCGCGGCCTTGGCCGAGCCGGGTTCCCAGCGAGCGGGCCGCATCCGCGGCGTGCGCGGCGTCGGATACATCTGGGGTGTCGACACACCGGCGAAGGCGGGGGACATCGTCGAGCGAGCGCTGGGGCGCGGGCTGCTCCTGTGCACGGCGGGGGAGCACACGCTGAGGTTCCTCCCACCGCTCGTAGCGACCCGTGACGACCTTGCGCGCGGGCTTGCGCTGCTCGAGGAGGCGCTCGCCGCATGACGACGCTCGCGGTGCGAAAAGCGCGGCTCGCCGACGTCCCCGAGATCGCCGCGCTCGTCGACGGCTATGCGCGCGAGCAGAAGATGCTAGCGCGCTCAATCGAGCAGGTGACGCTCACGCTCGACGATTATCTGGTCGCGATCGATGCGCACGGGCGCATCCGGGCCTGCGGCGCGCTGTGCGAGTACTCGCCGAGCGTGGCGGAGGTCGCGTCCATTGCCGTCGCGCGGGACGCGCAGGGGTGCGGGCTGGGCCGGCATATGGTGCAGGCGGTCGAATCCCTCGCGCGGCGCCGGGGCTACGGCGATGTCTTTCTCATCACCGTCTGTCCGACTTTCTTCGCCACGCTCGGCTACGCTGTGGTGGACCGCGCGCTGTACCCGGAGAAGGTGTGCGGCCACGCGCTCAGCCTTGCGGCGTGCGATGTTTGCGAAAAGCTCTGCATGTGGCGGGCGGTCCACCGTGTGACGCAGGCGCGCGACGCCGCGTAGTCGGTTGCATCCGACCGGCTGGGGCTCGATATTTCCGAGAAGCTTCGCGGCGCCCCGCCGCTCAATCGTTGGCCTTCCCGTCCCAGCACTCCGTGAGTCATCCCGTCAGGCGCATCGCCGCCGTCGCCCTCGCTCTCGCCTTCGCTGCGCCCGCCGCCATGCAGGCCCAGCGCCCAGGCGAGCCGGACTGGTTCACGGAGCCCGGCGAACGCGTTGAGGGCGTGATGATCGGACTGTACGGCGGCTTCGTTCCCGGAATCAGCGTTCGGGGGAAGGAGGCGTACGACGGCCTCGAGGTAGAGACGGCGTGGGCTAACAGTCTCGGCATCCAGCTCGGGTACGGTCTCACGTCGCGCTGGCTCGTTTACCTGAACGTCGACCGCTCGGACCACAATACGAACAACGACTTCGTCGCCCGAGGGCTGACGTCGCTCCATCACGTCGACATCGGCGTTCGCCACCACTTCCACCTGGAGAATGAACGCCTCATTCCCTACGCCAATCTCGGCGTCGGAATGCGGCAGCTCTACGCCAAGCACGCTCGCGATACACTCAACGCTGACCGGACCGTGCGGATTGTGCTGACAGCCCGCGCTCTTAGCCCCGGTGGCGGGGTGCACTACTTCTTCAGTGAGAACTTCGCCGTCGACGGGAACCTCCAACTGGGGATCGGCGCGTTCAATCGCGTGTCCCCCCGAGGCCCGCGAGGGCGGGACCTGAAGACCGACTCCGACATGAGCTTCCGGCTCCGCGTCGGGATCGCTTGGTTCCCGACTTGATGACGGCCGCACCGGCGGGTAACTCGGTTCGGGAAGTATGATGCTCCGCCTGCGTTCGGCCCTCGCGGCGATTACGCTCGCGTGGATCGTAGTGCCGCGCGAGAGCGGCGGACAGGAGCAGCCGCGGGTCACCGGCCTCATCGGGATTCAAGCCGGCCTCTCAGGCGGCGTCGCGCTCCCGGTCGGCGACCTGAATGACCGTTACGGCCCCGGCTTCCGGATCGCTGGGCACGTGGGCGCGGCCGCGGCGTTCTTCCCAATAGGAGTGCGGTTCGACGTTGTGTACGACCGGCTGGCCGGGGGATCGGTTACGCCGCCCGGCGTTGGCGGTCCCGCCAGGCTCGACGACGCGGGGATCTGGTCGGGAGTGCTCAACCTGGTCGTCCGGCTAGCGCAGCCGGAGCGCTCGACGCTCGAGCCATACCTCTTGGGGGGTGCAGGCGTCTTTCACGTCACCTCGTACGGCGTCAGCCACGACGGCGCCGGTAATACCTACGTCGACAGCGCTCCTTCGCGCACGAAGTTTGGGCTCCACGTCGGCGGCGGCGTCCGGTATCCCCTTTTCGGGCTGAACAGCTTCGCGGAGATCAAGTTGGTGAACGTCTTTGGCGGGACGCTATCCGCGTCCGGCGCCGACGAGTCCGCCGCCCGCTGGATACCGATCACGGTAGGATTCACTGTCCCGCTCGGCGGGTGACCGGGGAACAGCGGCGTGACTTAGAGCGTTGCGATTTCAACGCGGCCCCGGGTATGTTTCTCGCTGCCTGCCGCTCGGTGGCTGTCATATCGGCCGGGTTTAGGCTGTACTCGTTGTCGCCGGCGTGAAGGTGACCCCGGCGGCGTCACGTAACTGGAGGACTTCATAATGAGACGTATTGCTGTCGCCGCATTCGCTCTTGGTACCCTCGTCGCCGCGTCGTCGGCGACCGCGCAGGCCACATCGTCGGCTGCGTCCGGCATGCAGTTCGGGATCTCGGGCGGTCTCGTTCAGCCCGTTGGTGACTTCGGCGATGCCGCGAAAACCGGGTTCACGATCGCGGGTCACCTTGGCTTCAATCCCGCGGCGCTACCGTTCGGCCTCCGGGCGGATGTCAGCCTCAGCCAGTTCGGGCTCGACGACGAGTTCGGTGATTTCCTGGAGATCGATGACGCAGACCATCGGGTGATCGGTGGCGCACTGAACGCCATCTTCAAGCTCCCTGGTGCGGCGGCGAGCCCCTATCTGCTTGCCGGGCCCGGCATATACAACGGTAAGTTGACGTGCGACGGGTGCCCTGATGGCTCGACGAAGTTCGCCCTTCAAGGGGGTGGTGGAGTGCAGTTCAACCTCTCGGGGATGACCACAAACCTCGAAGCCAAGTACGTCAACGTCTTCACCGAGGGCAGTTCCACCTCGTTCATACCGGTGACGTTCGGTATCAACTTTGGCGGTGGGTTGGAGAGCGCTAGCCGCTCGCGGTAGTCTCGATCCACCCATAGCACCACCGGCCGCCCCGCTTCGCGCGGGGCGGTCTTTTTCACCCCACTTGTCCACGCGCGGCTACGAGTGGGTGTCTCGCGCGGTGGGCAGCGGCGCCGATCGGTGCCGAGGGCGGGGCCTACAACCTCATGCTCCGCAACGTGATCGCGCAACGCCGGCGTCCGGCACCCCCCCTGCGCTCCGGTCGGTTGACCGTCACCCGGACCGGAACCATGCTCACGCCCTGGCACCACGCGCTCCGCGCTGCCGCGCTCGCCGCCACACTCCTGCCGGCAGTGCTCCACGCGCAAAGTCCCTACTCGATCGGCGTGTTCGTCGCTCGGGACGACGCGCTCCCCACCGCGCCTCACCTCGGCGGGGTGAGCTTCACAAGCTACACCGGCCCCTTCGGACTACGCCTGAGTGGCGCGCTCAATGTGATCCAGAGCGACCGCTTCGGCGATAGCTACGAATCGCGTGATTTGCGCGTCGGGGCGTGGACCGCCGACGCCGACCTGGTGCTCGCACCGCTGCGGATGGCGGGACCATTCAGCACGGCGCTATTGGGCTTCTCGCCGTACGGATTCGTCGGTATCGGCGGACACGGCGTCCGCTTTCGCGACACGCCGGACACTAGCCTCGCCACCTGGAGTTACGGCCTGGGCCTCCACCGCCGGCTGATCGGCGGGCTTGGAGTCGAGGCGGATGGGCGATACCGGATGCCGCTGCGTGAGGAGCGCGAGCTCCCGGCCGGCTTCGGGCGGGATTGGGAGTACCGCCTCGGGCTCTCGGTGAGCTTCGGTGGGGGTAACAAGGGGCGCGGACGTCGTCCGCGCGACCGTCATCACGGGCGGTAGTAACGGCACGTCTGCACTGAGTCGATTCCGCCCGCTCCGACCGCATAAGTCGATCCCACCTGCTACCATACATCAACGTGATCACGCTCAAGTCCATCGTCATCCCGGCGTTCGCCGCGGCTCTTCTGGCCACCCCCCTTGCGGCGGCAGCCCAAGTGCTCGATCCGGGCTCGAGCGCGCAGCGCCCGCGAACGACGCCAAGCCGCACCTTCGCCGGGGTCGGACTTCTCGTCGCTCAACCTGTCGGCGAGTTTGGCGATTACGTGGATGTCGGCGTCGGTATCGGCGGCCATCTGATCCACCAGCTCGACCGGACCGGCGCCTTCGCGCTCCGCGCTGATCTCGGTTTTCTGGTCTACGGCTCCGAGCGGAAGCGTATCCGCCCCTTCCCGCGCCTCGAGGCGGACATCAAGACCAGCAACAACATCTTGATTGCATCAATCGGCCCGCAGCTCATGGTGCCGAGCGGGAGGCTGCGCCCGTACGTCAATGGATCGATAGGCCTCGGGTACTTCTACACGCAGAGCACGATCGAGGGGCGGGACGCGCGCAACGAAGGCCTCCTCAATACCACGAACCACAACGACGCGACCTTCGCTTGGAGTGGCGGCGGCGGGCTGTACATTCCCGTCCGAAAGGGGCTGCGTCCAGTCTCGATCGACCTCGGCGCGCGCTTTCAGGCGAATGGGCGGGCGGAGTACCTGCGCGAGGGCAGCATCCAGGACAACCTGGACAATACCTATAGCTTCACGCCGATCCGCAGCCAGACGGACCTCGTGATCTACCAGATCGGGGTGGCCATCGGGCTCTGAGCAACTTGATGTCCTACCCGTTCATCCCGCTGTCGTTCACCCGCCGCCCTCCCGAAGAGTCGCTCGAGCGGGCGCGGGTTTTTTTTGAGGAGATGAGCCGCCGCCGCACGACGCGTCACTTCTCCCGCGAGCCGGTGCCGCGCGCGCTCATCGAGTACGCGATCCGGACCGCCGGGACGGCGCCAAGCGGCGCGCACCAGCAACCATGGACGTTCGTCGCCGTGTCCGATCGATCGGTGAAGGAGCGGATCCGCGAGGCGGCCGAGGAGGAGGAACGGAAGAACTACTCCGGGCGCATGCCACCGGAGTGGTTGGAGGCGCTGGCGCCGCTGGGCACCGACGACCGCAAGCCTCACCTCACGGATGCGCCGTGGGTGATCGTGGCCTTCAGGAAGCTATTCGCGGTACGCGACGATGGGAGCAAGCGACCATTCTACTACACGCAGGAGAGCTGCGGCATCGCCGCCGGACTGTTCATCGC
>JALZIF010000228.1 GCA_030860435.1 Gemmatimonadota bacterium
ACGCCTCCTAACCCTCTTTCGTGCCCATGTCGCCGACTCCTGCTTCTCGCTTACGACGAGCTTTCCCTGCCGCGCTAATTGCCGCGCTCGTAGCGTGCGCGCCCTCAACGCCGCCGGTTACCGCGCCCAGCCCATCGGGTGGAGGAACGTGGGAGATCGGGGCTGACGAGCTGCGGCGCGATCTCTATGTCTTCGCCTCGGATTCCTTCATGGGACGGGAGGCTGGGAGCGAGGGCGCGGTGAAGGCGGCGCGCTTCCTCGCGGCGCGCCTTGCCGAGTTGGGGCTCGAGCCCGCGGGAGACAGCGGGTACTTCCAGCGTCTCCCCGCCGAGCGGGATTCCGCCGGCCGGGCGATCCGGCCGACGTACAACGTCGTCGCCGTCGCGCGCGGGAGCGAGCCGGCGCTCGGCGCAACGTACGTTGGGTTCGGCGCGCACCTCGACCACCTCGGCATCCAGCGGCCGGTGAATGGCGACTCGATCGCCAACGGCGCCGACGACGACGGCTCGGGCAGCGTCGCCCTTCTCGCCATCGCCCGTGCATGGACGGAGATGCCGCGCCGGCCGCGCCGCTCAGCGCTCTTCGTCTGGCACACGGCCGAAGAGCAGGGACTCATTGGCTCGACACATTTCACGACGTTTCCGACCGTCCCGCTCGATTCCGTCGTCGCGATGCTGAACGCCGACATGATCGGCCGCAATGCGCCCGACCTCCTCTATCTCATCGGTCCTCGCACCGACCGAGCGCTGAACGGCAGGATCGGCGCGGTAGTGGAGTCCGCGAACGGCGCGCTCCCGCGGGCATTCGGGATCGATTACAGCTACGATTCGCAGCGGCATCCAGAGGGTCTCTACTACCGGAGCGATCACTTCAACTACGCGCAGCGGCGCATCCCGGTGGTGTTCTTCACTACGGGGCTCCACCCCGACTATCATGCCGTGACTGACGAGCCAGACCGGATCGACTACGACAAGCTGGCCCGCGTCGCGACATTGATGTATAGAGCGGGCGTCGCGGTGGCGGACGGCGCGGAGGGACAGCTCGTTAGGCCGCGCTGATGCAGCGCCGACCGCTTGGCCGTAAGCCGCGACAAGCCGCGCCAGCACCCAGACATTCAGCGAGGGTCCCGTGATGCGCCGAATCCCAACGCTGCTCTCCTTCGCCGTGCTTGCGTGCGCCCGGGGCCCGGCGACCACTTCGCCGACCCCCGCCCCACCGCCATTCGCCGAAACGTTGCGGGTGACGCCGATCCATCCGGACGAGCTTCGGCGCGACCTGACCGTCTTTGCCGCTGACTCCTTCCGCGGGCGCGAGGCCGGGACGCCGGATGCAGCGCGCGCCGCGCGCTTCATCGCCGAGCGGCTTGCGCAGCTCGGCGTCGAGCCCGCAGGGGATAGCGGCTACTTCCAGCGCGTGCCAATGACGCGGACGCGCCTCGCGCCCGGCGCGACGATCACCGTCGCCGAAGGAGGGCGCGCCACAGCGATCCCGGTCGGCGTCGAGGGGCTCGTCCCGATCGGAACCCTCGGCGCGGGCGTGCCTCTGCCGAGGCTGAGCGCTGCGGGCGATCTCGTGTTTGCCGGGTACGCCCTCGCCGGCGGCGAGGGGCGCGACGACCTGACGGGGCTGGACCTGGCGGGGAAGGTTGTCGTGTACGTTCACGGGGCCCCCGCGGCGCTCGACTCCGCGCGCCGCGCCGGATTAACGGATCAGCCTCTCGGCGAACGGCTCGGGCGCCTCATGGCGCGAGGCCCGGCGGCAGTGGTCGTCCTCGCGACCGGTGAGCTGGCGAAGGAGTTCGGTCCGTTCGCTGCGGAGATGATGTCGAGCATGACGCTCGGCCACGCCGAGGACACCGCGGCATCGCGCGTACTGCCGATGTTGCTGATCGGAACGCCGCGCCCTGGATCGCTCCTCCTCCCCGCCGCGTGGCCGGCGGACGACCGCGCGCGGCCGCTCCGTGGCCGGCGACTGACGGCGCGCGTGGATCTGAAGGCGGAGAAGGTGACCGGTCACAACGTGGTCGGTGTGGTGCGCGGAAGCGATGCGGCGCTTCGCGGCACGTTCGTCGCGTTCGGCGCTCACCTGGACCACGTGGGCATCCAGCCAGGGGTGAATGGGGATTCGATTGCCAACGGGGCGGACGACGACGGGTCCGGGAGCATGGGCATACTCGCGATCGCGCGGGCGCTCACCGGGACGTCGAGCAAGCCGCGCCGCTCGGCTTTATTCGTGTGGCATACGGCGGAGGAGAAAGGTCTCCTCGGCTCGGCGTGGTTCACCGAGCATCCGACGGTACCGCTCGACTCGGTCGTCGCGCAGCTCAACGCCGACATGATCGGGCGCAACTCGCCCGACTCGCTCTACCTTGTAGGCGCGCGGGCCGCGCCGAACCGGCAGAGCTCCGTCCTCGGCGCGATCGTCGACTCCGTCAACGCTGCGCTACCGCGTCCTTTCGCGGTGAATCGTGAATGGGACTCGCCCGATCATCCTGAGCGCATCTACGAGCGCAGCGATCACTTCAACTACGCGAAGCACGGCATCCCGGTCGTCTTCTTCACCACCGGGCTTCACGAGGACTATCACCAGGTGTCCGACGAGGTGTCGAAGGTCGACTTCGACAAGCTCGCCCGCGTCTCGAACCTGATGCTACAGAGCGGGATTGCTGTGGCGAGCCGCGTCGCCCGACCGAGGCCATAGAGCCGCCGGCTGCGAGATGTCGGCGGCGCGCCTCGGAGGCTCCCGCGCTTGGCAGCCGTCGTCCCGGAGTGCTAGCACATGTTGCGCGCGCCGTCGCCGATCTTCACTAGTATGGAGGGGCGATCCCGCTGGCACGACAGGTGTATAGGGAATCGAGAGGACGTGGAGGTGCGAATGATTCTCGCCAACGTTCGGGCATCCCTGGGGCGCGATGATGCGCAACTCGTGCTGCGATTGCTATCTGGTGGCTCGCAGCCGGAGCTGGAGCGCGCGGAGGAACGGCTGCGCGACGAAGGGATCGACGCGGTGCTGGACGATCCGCGCCTGCTCGCGGCGCTGATGCAAGACCGGCTTGGTGGCCACGCCCGCTGGACGCTGTTCTGTTACGTCGTCGTCAGGCACGCGCTCACGCAGGCGGGCGAAACCGACCGCGTGCTCGCCGACTACACGGCTTCCATTCTCCTACACTTCGGGTTGCAGCAGCGGGCGACGCAGGTCGGGGAGTGTGACGACGAGCGGTATGACACGCTGGCCGCGCTGGTGGGAGACGTCGACGGCCCGGACGCGCGCCGCAACTTTCTCGTCCAGGCGCACCTCGGCAACTACGCGCTCTGGATGAGCGGCCTCTTTCCGGACCATATCGAGCATCGGCGATGGCGACGCGGCGGCCCCGACCTCGACTACTACGAAGACCTCGGCCGGCGAGGATTCGAGATGGCCGCGGACCACCGCCTGGCCCAGGAACACGGTCTGGTTCCACTCTTCCGCGACGCGGCGAAACGGTTCCCAGTGCTGCGTCTGGCGCTCAACAGCGTGAGCGACGCGCTCCTCTTCCCGCACGTCCACACACCTGAGCGGCTCATGCGGCAGGTACGGAGCGAGGCACGGTGGAGGCTGGTGAGCTAGCGGCGTGCTTGCGTGCAGCCGGCGCGGTCTGGTATCCTAAACATACCCAGGCCATTCCAACCAACGAGGTCCGAACGTGCCGACGTACGAGTATCAGTGCCGCGCCTGCGGCGAACAGTTCGCGCGCCGCGAGCCTATCACCGAGCACGGCGCCGCGAACGTGAGCTGCCCCAAGTGCCAGTCCCGGGAGATCGATCAACGGATGAGCGGATTCTACGCCAAGACGGCGCGGAAATCCTGACCACCGCCGGGCGTTGATGCTGTTCGCGGCGCGATGTTCGAGGATCTGAGGGGGCGTTTGCGCGACGTCATGAGCCGCGCCTCCACCGCGACCGACGGACGCGCGGCTCTCGCGTTGATGCGCGAGGCGCTCGTCGAGGCGAAGGTCGCGGTTAGCCAGCTCCACGAGGCCGTCGCAGATACACGGCGCCGGCTAGCGGCGGAGCGGGAGGCGCTTGAAACGGTCCAGCGCCGCGGACGCCTCGCCGCCGACATCAACGATGCGCAGACCGTCGCGATCGCCAGCGAGTACGAGCGCCGGCACCTGGAACGGACGGCGGTGCTCGACCGAAAGCTGGCGGCGCAGCTGGCGGAGCTGGAGCTGACGGAGCGCGAAGTCGCGCAGATGACGCGTCAGTTCAAGGCGGACGGCGCTGCGGGCGCGCCGATCGTTGTGGAGTCCAACGCGCCGGAGCCGGACCTTGACGCGCAGCTCAAGCGAACCATTGACCGCGGGGCGCGCGAGGCCGAAGCCGAGCAGATGCTCGCGGAGCTCAAGCGGCGGATGGGCAGGTAGCGCCCGGATGCGATGCGCCGCGACGGCTGCGGTCCTCGGTTTTCTCGCCGCGGCGGAGGCGGCCGCGCAGGACGAGGGAACGCGGGTCCGTTGCGGTGGGCAGCGCGTGACCGACATCCAGGTCAGGGCCGACCCTCCGTTCGTGGGGACGGAGCGGGCGTGGTGGCAGAAGCCTATTCGCGTCCTCAACTCGCTTCATTCGACGACGGATCTTTCGGTCATCCTCGGCTATATCATCCTCGAGCCGGGGGACATCTGCAGTGAACGGCAACGCGCGGAATCCGAGCGCATTCTGCGCGCGCAGCCCTTCCTCGCCAGCGCGTCGGTCGCGACGGTGTCGGACGGCGCCGGGGGCGTACGCCTGGTGGTCGAGACCCGAGACGAGGTGAGCACGGTTCTCAGCGTCTCCGCCCGCGGGGCGATGCTCACCGGCCTCACGTTCGGCAACCGCAATCTCCGCGGCAGCGCGACTTACGGCGCGATCCGGTGGCAGAAGGGCGAGTTTCGCGACACCTATGGCGTCCACATCGTGGACCACCAGTTCATGGGGCGGCGCTATGTCGCCGACCTCTCCGCCGCCCGCCGCGACATCGGTCGCAGCGATTGGAGCGCCGACATCGCGCACCCTTTCCTCACCGACACTCAGAGAGTCGCGTGGCGAACGACCATGAGCGAGCGCGAGGACGTGTTCCCCTTCTATCGGGGGTCGAACGCTGATCCGGCGGACGTCGCCGTGCGGCGCACGTTCTTGGACGTCGGCGGCGTCGTGCGGATCGGTGTGCCGGGCCGGCTGAGCCTTTTCGGCGTCTCCTTCTCGCGGGAGACTGACCGGGCGGGGGTCCCGCCGGCGATCCGCGACACGACGGTCGATTACGGCGAGCTTCTCGCCCCATTCGGCGCCCGCCAAAACGCACGAATCAACGCGCTGTGGGGGCTGCGTAACATCACGTACCGCCGCGTCGAACGCTTCGACGCCCTCAACGCGGCGCAGGACGTCCGCCTCGGCTTCCAGGCCGGCGCCCTGTTCGGGCGGAGCTTGAGCGTGCTCGGCGCGGGCGATGACGACATCCTCGTTGCGGCGGACCTTTACGCGGGGATCGGAGGCGGGCGGCGCACGTTCGTCAGCCTGAACGTCCGCGGCGAAGGACGCCAAAACTACGACACGAACCGCTGGGACGGGATCCTGGGCAGCGGCCACCTGGCGTACTACCAGCGGATCCGCGACAATCACACCGTCGTCACCAACGTCGACTGGTCCGGCGGCTGGCGGCAGCGAATTCCCTTCCAGCTCACGTTGGGCGATGGTCGGGGCGGTGTACGGGGTTATCGGCGCACGCGCGACGCTGGGGGGCGCCGCGCAGTGGCGCGTTTGGAGGACCGCTGGTACCTCGGCGATGTCCGTGGCCAGGCTGACCTGGGACTGTCTTTCTTCGCCGACGCGGGGCGGTTGTGGGCGGGTGACGTTCTGTACGGCGTGGACACGCCGGTCCGATTGGGCGCCGGGATCGGACTACTCGGATCAGTCCCCCGCGGATCCAAACGCACCTGGCGGGTGGACGTCGCCTTCCCGCTCAGCGCCGACGGGCGCGCCAAGTGGGAGGTCCGCCTCACGACGCTCAACGCGAACCGCAGCTACTGGCGCGAGCCACACGACATGGCCCGGAGCGGTGAGCAGTCTGTGCCTGGAAACATCTTCTAACGCGGTCGAAGAGTAATCGCTGGCCGCGACCGAAGCCGCGGAGCTCGCGCGAATCTCAGTGGTGCGGGGACCGGAAACCGTGAGAGGCCCTTCACGGCCGTTCGTCGCGACCTTACGCTCGAATTCACGGTCCCGTACCTTCCCTCGCCCTCGTCGTGGCGTTTGCCAGGGCGGTCTAGCCGCGCCACCCAAGGAGGACTTCGCGTGAGTTTGCCGGCAGAGCGCCAGCAGCCGTTCGGCCTCGAGGAGCTCGAGGCACGGATACGCGATGGCATGATCGACACGGTGATCATCGCCATCACCGACCTTCAGGGTCGCCTGATGGGCAAGCGGGTCACCGGCGAGTTCTTCCTCGAGCACGCCCGCGACGGTACGCACTTCTGCACGTATCTCCTGGGCACCGACATGGAGATGCGGACGCCACCTGGTTACCGGCTGATGAGCTGGGAGACGGGCTACGGCGACTTCCACGCCGACCCCGACTGGTCAACCCTCCGCGTTATCCCGTGGCTGGAGAAGACGGCGCTGGTGCTCGCCGACGTGCGCGACGAAGAGACCGGCACGCTCGTGCCCGTGGCGCCGCGAAGCGTACTGCGCCGGCAGGTCGAGCGCGCCCGCGCGCTGGGGTACGATGCCATGATGGCGAGCGAGCTCGAGTTCTACCTGCTGCGCGACAGCTACGAGGGCGCGGCGAAGAAGCACTTCCACGACCTCGAGCCGTTCGGCTGGTACAACGAGGATTACCACTTGCTTCAGGCTACGAAGGCCGAGCCGCTCTACCGGCAGTTCCGCGTGAACATGTGCGCGGCCGGAATCCCGGTGGAGTTCAGCAAGGGTGAGGCGGCACCCGGGCAGCACGAGGTCAACATCCACTTCGACAGTGCGCTGACCTCAGCGGACCGCCACGTCGTCTTCAAGCACGGGCTCAAGGAGATGGCGTGGCAGAACGGCCACGCCCTCACCTTCATGGCCAAGCCGGACCACGGCTGGACTGGCAACAGCGCACACGTGCACGTGAGTCTTCGGGACGCGGAGCGAGGAGACAGCCTGTTCCACGACACCAGCGGGTCGCCGTACGAGATGTCGGCCGCCATGCGACACTTTCTGGGTGGTCTGATCCAGGGCATCCGCGAGCTGGCGTTCTTCATCGCGCCATTCGTCAACTCGTACAAGCGATTCGCGCCCGGAAGCTGGGCGCCGGTCAACCTCGTCTGGGGACGCGACAATCGCACGTGCGCGTTCCGCATAGTCGGACACGGCCAGGCGCTCCGGATCGAGATACGACTGCCCGGCGGTGATGCAAATCCGTATCTCGCCTATGCTGCGATCATCGGCGCGGGATTGCACGGAATCGCGAACGGCATCGAGCCGCCGGCCGAGCACAAGGGGAACGGCTACGAGGCCGTCGCTGCTCCGCGGGTGCCTCGCGCACTCTGGGAGTCCGTGCAGCTTCTCGAGGGGAGCGCGTTGGCGAGGGAGATCTTCGGCGATGACGTAGTGGCCCACTACGTGAACACAGCGCGCGTCGAGCAGGAAGCGTACGACAGCGTGGTCACATGTTGGGAGCGGCAGCGCTATATGGAGCGCGGGTAGGAGAAGGTGGCTATGCGGCTGGGCGGGAAAGTCTGCTTCGTCACCGGCGGCGCGAGCGGGATGGGTCGGGTGGCCGCGGCGATGTTCTGTCGCGAGGGCGGGCGCGTCGCGGTCGCCGACGTGAACG
>JALZIF010000229.1 GCA_030860435.1 Gemmatimonadota bacterium
GCAGCAAGCAGCAAGCAGCAACCCGCAACCCGCAACCGATGACCACGACCGCTCAACCGGCGACGGTACCAACGGGCGCCCCCGCCTCGAGCAATAAGCTGCTCGCGCTGTGGCGCCGGTGGAGCGCCCGCCCGGGAGGCAAGGCCGTCTTCTCCCTTCTACTCGGGCGCATGGTACCATATACCGGGACCATCGGCGCGCGCGTCGTTGAGCTGCGGCCCGGCTACGCCCGCGTCGAAATGCGGGACCGGAGGCGTGTCCGGAACCACCTCCGCTCAGTTCACGCCATGGCGCTTGCCAACCTCGCCGAGGTCGCATCCGGCCTGGCGATGGTTTGCGCCTTGCCTGACGAGGCGCGCGGGATTCTCACCGGCTTCACGATCGAGTACCTGAAGAAGGCGCGCGGGCGCCTCACGGCCGAGTGCGACTGCGGCATTCCCGACTGGAGCGTGCAGCGTGCGCAGGAGGTGGAGGCGCTCATTCTCGACGACGCCGGAGACGTCGTCGTCCGGGCCCGTGCCCGCTGGCTGATCGGCCCGAGGCCGGCCGGCCGCGCGGAGCGGCCGGCGCCGGGATGATCCATCTCGACGCCGTCTCGCTAAAGCGCGCGCCCGGGGAGCTCGGCTTCCCGTTTGACATCCCGGCGGTGCGGTCGTTGAGCACACTCGCCTTTCGTGAGCCGGTCACCTTTTTCGTCGGCGAGAACGGGTCGGGCAAATCCACGCTCCTCGAGGCGATCGCCGTCGCGGCGGACCTTCCCGTCGTTGGCAGCGAAGGCGCGCGCGAAGACCAGACGCTGCACGCGCAGCGTCGTCTAGCCCGTCTCCTTCGGCTCGTCTGGCGCCGGCGCACGCACAAGGGATTCTTTCTGCGGGCCGAAGACTTCTTCGGCTTCGCCAAGCGCCTATCGCGGATGCGAAGCGAGCTGCAGGAGCGCGTTCGCGAGGTCGAAACGGAGCTCGCGGACGCGTCGCCGTACGCGCGTGGGCTCGCACAAGGGCCCGCCCGGTCATCGCTCGCAGACATGGAGCGGCGCTATGGCGTGGATCTCGACGCCAACTCGCATGGCGAGAGCTTCCTCAAGCTATTCGGCAGCAGCCGCCTCGTCCCCGACGGCCTCTATCTCCTGGACGAGCCGGAGGCGCCTCTCTCCCCGCAGAGCCAGCTCGCGCTGATCGCGATGATCGCCGACATGGTCGCCAGTGAGGCTCAGTTCATCATCGCAACCCACTCCCCGATCCTGCTCGCCTTCCCGGGCGCCGCGATCTACACCTTCGACCGTACGCCGGTGGAGCCGGTGGAGTACGGGGACATCGAGCACGTGAACCTGACGCGGGAGTTCCTGAACGATCCGGAACGGTATCTCAGGAAGCTGCTGAATGGCGAGCGTTGAGGCGGTTCCAAGCAAGTACTCAGCACCCCGCCGCCCGCTATCTTCCCAGCATGACACGCCGCAACCTCTTCGCCGCTCTTCTGGCGCTCGTCACGGCCGCGATCTGCGTTCGGCTTGGTTTCTGGCAGCTAGACAGGCTCGACCAACGTCGCGCGCGGAACGCTGACGTCGCCGCACGTCTGAGCGCGCCCGCCATTCCCGTCGCTCTGCTTCCGGCCGACACCGCGGCTGCGCGCTGGCGACGCGTGCGGCTCGAGGGGACTTGGGATTTCGACCGGGAGATCGCGCTCACGGGGCGGTCGCGTGCGGGATCCCCCGGCGTGAATCTCATCACCCCCCTGCGCCTCCACGGGGACACACTTGCGGTGCTCGTGAATCGCGGCTGGGTCTACTCCCCGGACGCGACGACCGTAGACCTCGCGCTGTGGCGAGAGCCGGATCGCGCGGCGATCGAGGGGTACGCGTTGACGATTCCCGCTGCGCAAGGCACCGACCCGCGATCGTCGCGTGACCCCCGCGCCTGGCACGCGCTCGACGCAGCGTACATCGCCGACCTCCTTCCCTACCCGGTAGCTCCGTTCTACGTCGTCGCGCTCGCGGACACGGTCCCGCGCTCCGAGGAACGAGTGGCCGCGGGAGGACGAGAAGGCACCTCAACTCCCGCGCGACTGGTGCCGCCGGTGCTCGACGACGGCTCGCACTGGGGATACGCCGTTCAGTGGTTCTCCTTCGCGGTCATCGCCATCGTAGGCGTGTCGGCGCTGATATGGCAGGACCTCCGCGCCCGCCGAGTGGAGAGAACGGTGGAGCCAGAAGCGCCGCTCCGGGCGTTATAGGTGGACGGGCCGGCACGTCGTAGCCTCCCCCCCGCTGCCCAACGCGGTGTATTATCCTGACAGTGACGCCGAGCGCGTGCTGCTCCCGCGCCGCGCGTACGACCGCGGGCATGTGGGCTCGCCCGCGACTCCTTCACACAAGAGCCTGTCCATGGCCGAAAAGTCTCAGACGCTCGCGACAGAAAAGGAAGCTCGCGCCGTCGCCGAAGCCGCCCGCGAGAGTGATTGGACCGAGCCTAGCTTCGTCCGTGAGCTCTTTCTCGGGCGGTTTCGTTTCGACCTGATCCACCCGCACCCCGAGTACGATCCCGCCGAAGCGGCGCGCGCCAAGCCGTTCATGGACGCGCTGCGTGCATTCATGGAGCGGCTCGACTCCGAGGAAATCGACCGCACCGGGGACATCCCCGAGCCAGCCGTGCAGGAGTTGCGCGACATGGGGGCGTTCGGCATTAAGATCCCGCGCGAGTACGGCGGCCTCGGCCTGTCGCAGACGAGCTACATTCGCGCGATGGAGATGGTGACGTCCAAGGACGGCTCGCTCACCGCGCTCCTCTCCGCACACCAGAGCATCGGCGTTCCGCAGCCGCTCAAGCTGTTCGGCACGGAGGAGCAGAAAAAGCGCTTCTTCCCGCGTCTCGCCAAGGGGGCGATCTCGGCGTTCGCGCTTACCGAGACCGACGCTGGTTCCGACCCGGCGAACATGCGTACGACCGCGACGCCGAGTGACGATGGGACGCATTTCGTGTTGAACGGTGAGAAGCTCTGGTGCACCAACGGTACCCGCGCCGAGCTGCTGGTCGTGATGGCGCGCACCCCCGAACGGGCGCGTGCGCGCGAAGCGGGCGATGATGGGAAGCCGCGCAAGCCGATCACCGCTTTCATTGTCGAGACCGACACGCCGGGCGTCGAGGTCGTGCACCGCTCGCGCTTCATGGGACTCAAGGCGATCGAAAACGGCGTCATCCGCTTCACGAACGTCAAGGTGCCGCGCGAGAACATTCTTTGGGGGGAAGGAAAGGGGCTCAAGCTCGCGCTCATCACCCTCAACACCGGCCGCCTGACGCTGCCGGCGAGCGCTGCCGGCGCGGCGAAGGCGATGCTCCAGGTTTCCCGCACGTGGAGCGCCGAGCGGGTCCAGTGGGGGCAACCGATCGGGAAGCATGAAGCGATCGCGCAGAAGATCGCGAAGATGGCGGCGACCACCTTCGCGATGGAGGCGATCGCCGAGTTGGCGAGCGGCCTCGCTGACAAGGGCGGCTTCGACATCCGCCTCGAGGCCGCGGTCGCGAAGATGTACAACAGCGAGTCGGGCTGGCGGATCGTGGACGACGCGCTCCAGATCCGCGGTGGCCGCGGCTACGAAACGGCGGAATCGCTCGCGGGGCGCGGGGAGCCCCCGATCCCCGTGGAGCGCGCGATGCGCGACTTTCGCATCAACCTGATCTTCGAGGGCACCTCCGAGATCATGCGCCTCTTCATCGCACGCGAGGCGGTGGACCACCACTTCAAGACCGCCTTTGACGTCGTGAGCCCGGATGCGACCGGGGCCGAGCGTCGCGCCGCCTTCGTTCGGTCGGCAAAGTTCTATCCGGCCTGGTATGCCTCCCGCTGGCTCGGCAGAGCCAGGTCATACTCGGAGCTCGGCCGCCTCGGGCCGCACCTCAAGTACATCGACCGCACCACGCGCAAGCTCGGTCGCGCGATCTTCCACGCCATGGTCAAGCTCGGTCCCAAGCTGGAGCGGCGGCAGATGGTGCTCTTCCGCGCGGTCGACATCGGCGCCGAGCTGTTCGCCATGGCCGCCGCCTGCTCGCGTTCCGCCATGCTCGTGAAGAAGGGGGACCCCAACGCACTCGACCTCGCCGACCTGTTCTGTCGTGAGGCACGCCTTCGCATCGCTGACAGCTTCCGCAACTTCTATGGGAAGAACGATGCCTCGCTCTACAAGGTCGCGCAGAACCTCCTCAAGGGAGAGTACGCCTGGCTCGAGCAGGGGATCGTCCCGTTCGCTTCCGCACCGGCCGCGCCCACAACCGTCGATCCGGCGCGGGTGACGCTGGAGAAAGCAGCGGCGGGGGTCTGATTACTGACCGCCGCCTGCCGGGAATCCCCGCTTCCGCATCAGCGCCTCCACCTCCGGATCTCGCCCGCGGAACGCCCGGTACGCCTCTGCCGGGTCGATGGTGTTCCCGATCGCGAAAACGTTCTCGCGCATCCGCTTCGCCATCGCGGGATCGTACAATCCACCCGCCTCGATGAACGCCTGCGCGGCGTCTGCGCTGATCACGTCCGACCACAGGTAGCTGTAGTAACCCGCCGAGTAGCCATCGCTCGCGAAGACGTGCAAAAAGTGCGGGCTCCGATGCCGCATGATGATCTCCCTCGGCATCCCGAGCTGTGCCAGCGTTTCCTGTTCGAACTTCTTTGGATCGATGGGCGTGTCGCCCGCCAGGTGCATCTTCATGTCCACCAGCGCGCTGCCCAGATACTCCACGGTCGCGAACCCCTGATTGAACCTGGACGCGCGCTCGATCCGGTCCACCAGCGTCTGCGGGATGGGCTGCCCTGTCTCGTAGTGCAGCGCGAACCGCTGTAGCACCTGCGGCGTCGAGAGCCAACTCTCGAGGAGCTGCGAGGGGAACTCGACGTAATCGCGCGCGACGCTGGTCCCGCTCAGCGCGGGATAGTTGACGTTGGACGATAGCCCGTGCAGGGCGTGGCCAAACTCGTGGAACAGCGTCCGCGCGTCGTCCCACGAGATGAGCACTGGCTCCCCTGGCTGTCCCTTCACGAAGTTGGAGTTGTTCGAAACGATGGTAGTGATGTCTCCGTCGAACTTCTCCTGGCTCCGGTAGGAGTTCATCCAGGCGCCCGAGCGCTTTCCGGGACGCGCGTAGGGATCGAAGTACCAGAGGCCTACGTGACGGCCGGTCGATCCGTCTTTCACCTCCCAGACTCGTACGTCAGGGTGGTAGACGGGAACGTTGGTGACGGGTGCGAACTGGAAGCCGAACAACTCGCCAGCGACCCAGAACATCCCCTCGCGCAGCTTCTCGAGCTGGAGATATGGCTTGACCTGGTTCTGGTCGATGTCGTAGCGTGCCCTTCGCACCTTCTCCGCGTAGTAGCGATAGTCCCACGGCTCGATTGTGATGTCGGCGCCCCCGTCGCGCGCGAGCTTCTGCATGTCGGCAACCTCTTCACGCACACGCGCGACAGCGGGCGTCCATACCGCCTCCATCAGCTCCATCGCCCGGTCCGGCGTCTTCGCCATCGCGTTCTCGAGGCGCCAGTGCGCATGTGTGGGGTACCCGAGCAGCTTGGCGCGCTCTGCCCGGAGCGCGAGGATCTCAGTGATGATCTTGTTATTGTCGGTCGCGCCGCCGAGGTCGCCGCGTGTCGCGAACATTCGGAAGGCCTTCTCCCGCAGGTCGCGCCTGACGGAATAGGTGAGGAACGGATCCATCGAGGAGCGCGTGTTGGTGATCACCCAAGCGCCCTGCATTCCCTTCGCGGTCGCGGCTGCGGCGGCCGCGTCGCGCAGAGACTGCGGCAATCCCGCGAGATCCGCTTCGCCGCGGAGCTCGAGGAATTGGTTGGTCTCGTCGGCGAGGACGTTCTGGCTGAATTGCGTGTACACACTGGCGAGCTTCTGGTTGATCTCCGATAGTCGTGCCTTGGAGCCGGCGTCGAGCTTGGCGCCGGCGCGCACGAAGTTCGTGTAGTAGAGCCAGGCGAGACGCTGCTGTTCCGGCGTGAGGCTGGCCTTGCTTGGCGAGTTGTAGACCGCCTCGATCCGCCTGAAGAGTGCCGTGTTCTGCGTGATCCGGTCGGAGAACGCGGCCAGCTTCGGCGCCATCTCGCGCTGGATCGGCTGGAACGCAGCGTCATTCAGCGTAGAGCTCCAGATGCCGTAGCTCGTCGTCACGCGATCCAGTGTGGGGCCGGACCGTTCCAGCGCCTCGATCGTGTTCTGAAAGGTTGGGTCGGCCGGACTGTTCGCGATCACCTCCACCTCGGCGAGTCTCTCGGCCATGGCTGCCTCGAGCGCCGGCTTGAAATGCGCGACGTGGATCTGATCGAAGGGCGGGACGCCGGAGTACGGACCGGTCCAGGAAGCGAGGAGAGGGTTGCCGGCGCGAGCGGCGGACGCCTCGGTGGCGGGGGCCGGAGTCTGTGTAGCGGTGCCGGGGACCGAGGCCGTGGTGCAGGCGGCCGCCGGGGTGAAGAGCAGCGACACCGCGAAGCCGCGCATCGGGAAGTTGCGTAGTAGGGACGTCATCTCTGTTCTGGTTGGAGTCAAGGGCGTTAGCTTCAGGTCGGCTCACGCGCCGACCGCTTCAGCCGATCGTTTCTTCTCGAACTGTCTCGTTGCGTGTCAATCCTTTCTGCGCGTCAGTTAGATCGCGTCCGCTCGAGCGCGCTTCCTCCCGCCGTCGTCATCGGCGCGGACATCACAGGTCTCACCGAGGCACGCGCGCTACGCGACCACGGTGTACCCGTCTTCGCCATCGACTCGGTTCGCCGGCGGTTCACCGGCTACTCCGACGCTTTCGATCTGCTCGTCTTCAAGGAGTTCTGGGGACCGCCCCTCATCCCGTTCCTCGAGCAGCTCGCCGCCGAGCTCCCGCAAAAGGCCGCGCTGTTCATCTCGATGGATGAGCCAGTGAAGGTGGTCGGAAGCCTCGGTCAGCACCTCAGGGAATTATACCACTTCGAGTTTCCGGACGCCGGCGATGTGACAACGCTCATGAACAAGGGTGCGTTCACCGAGTTGGCGCTACAGCGCGGCTGGCCGGTGCCGCGCACCAGGGACTGCCGCTCACGAGAGGAAGTCGAAGCTGCCGCACGCACACTGACCTTTCCCGTGATCGTCAAACCGCGTGTGAAGAACGTCGAATTCCGCAAGTCCGGTAATCGCAAGGCCTCACGCTGCGACACAGTCGGCGAGCTGATGAGCGAGTACCAGAAGATGGCGCAGTGGGAGGCGGAAGCCGTCGTGCAGGAGTTTGTGCCCGGGGGCGACGATGAAATCTACTTCTCCTTCCACTACCTGGATGCGTCGCTCCAAGAGGTTTGCTCCTTCGAGGGCCGCAAGCTGCGCCAGTGGGTACCGGAGTGCGGCAACACGGCGATGGCGATTGGCGTCGAGCGGCCGCGCGTGCACGCATTGACGCGAGAGATCCTCACGAGCACGCGGTGCGTCGGGTTCGGAGCCGTGGAGTACAAGCGTGATCCCCGCACGGATTCGTTCGTGATCATGGAGCCGACCGTCGGGCGCGTGAACCTCCAGGTCGGCACCGCGATCGCAAACAACGTCGACATCGTCTCGAGGGCCTACTTCCATCTGGTCGGCCGCCCCTATCCCGGGGGCGGGCCGGTGACCCACGACCGTAAATGGTTGATCGCGCGCTCCGATTACCGGTCGGCGCGCTACTGGATGCGAAAGGGGGAGCTAACGTGGGGCGGCTATCTCCGCTCGCTGCGCGGGCCCAAACGGTTTGCCGTGTGGAGGCTCTCAGACCGCGGTATGATGGCCGGCGCGCTCGCTTTCTCGGCCACGATGCCGCTACGCCTGCTTCGGCGCGTCGCCCGGCGCCTGGTACGCGGCTCGGCGGCGCCACGCACGACGCCGTAGCTACCAGCCCAGCAGCAGCCGGACAGGATGCACAGGAGGAACAGGATGTGAGACCCCCTGCAGGCGTCTCGGCACCGCGCGACTGCAGCGGCTCCTGCCGTTGATTCTCATCCTGTGTATCCTGGGTTCATCCTGTCCATGCGGTTTCCCCGCTTTCATGGCGGTGCGCTGGACCTTTGGCCTAGGCTTGGCTATGCCGGACCCACACTAAACCCCGAAGAACCAGCGAACTATGGGAGTGAACGACGATGACCGACAGCGATTTCTATCATCAGGGGAATCGGGAGCTCCAGGACCGATTCGAGAGCCGCCGAATCGCCGGCCGGCTCGAAGATCTGGTGCGAACCGCGTTCTCGGAGGACGACAAGAAGTTCATCGAGAGCGCCATCTACTTCTTCCTCGCCACAGCCGACGCCGAAGGACGCCCCGACTGCTCGTTCAAAGGCGGCGCGCCCGGGTTCGTACGCGTGACGGGCCCGTCCGAGCTGGCGTTTCCGGACTATGACGGAAACGGCATGTTCAAGAGCCTCGGCAACCTCGTCGTCAACCCGAACGTTGGCATGCTGTTCATAGCCATGCACGGGCAGCCGCGGCGGCTACGCGTGAATGGCACGGCGACAGTCCGACGCGACGATGTGCTGCTCGGCGAGACCGTCGGCGCGCAAATGATCGTGCGGGTCGTGGCGCGCGCGATCTTTCCCAACTGCCCACGCTATATCCCGAAGATGCAGCTCATCGATCCGTCGCCCTACGTGCCGCAGCCCGGCCGCGAGCCGCTCGAGCCGGAGTGGAAGAGCTACGACAACTTCAAGGACGCTGTGCATCCTCGTCAGCCGACCTGGAAGGGCTGATCCTCCTAGCCGGGGCCAGCGTCAGCGGACGTTCCGGTACATCAGTTCCAGTAGCTCGTCGTACATCTCCTCCGCCTGCCCGTCTCCGGCGCGGATCGCCGCGCTCGCGCAGTGGCGAAGGTGATTGCGCATCAGCTCGCGCCCCACTGCCCGCAGCGCTTCGTGTACCGACGCGATCTGCGTCATGATGTCGGCGCAGTAGCGGTCCTCGTCGACCATCTTCTGAAGCCCGCGCACCTGCCCCTCGATCCGGCGCAGCCGCTTCAGGTTGCGCTCCTTGGCATCAGGATCTACCGCGACCGCCTTGCGCGCGCCGTCGTCCGCGCCGCAGCCGCAGGAAGCGTGGGAAGCGAGCTTGCTCTGGCTCATTGCTGTTCGTCGTGACATGTGGGCTCCTGAGACGTTGTTTCCGATCAGCCCCTGAACTGCCGCAACCGCAAGCTGTTCATCACGACGCTTACCGAGCTCATGGCCATCGCGGCGCTCGCCAGGACGGGGCTGAGCTGCATGCCGAGCGCGGGGTAGAGCACACCCGCCGCCACCGGGATTCCGACCACGTTGTAGACGAACGCCCAGAACAGGTTCTGCTTCGTGATGCGCATTGTGCGACGCGCGAGCGCGATCGCGGATCCCACCGCGCGCAGATCGCCTCGGATGAGCGTGATGTCGCTCGCCTCCGCGGCGATGTCCGTCCCGCCGCCGATCGCGATCCCGACATCCGCCTGCGCGAGTGCCGGCGCGTCGTTGATCCCGTCGCCGACCATCGCGACAACCCGGCCTTCGCGCTGCAGCCGCGTCACCTCCGCCACCTTCCCCTCCGGCAGCACTTCGGCGACCGTTCGCTCCACGCCGGCTCGGTTGGCCATCGCCGCGGCCGTGCGCCGGTTGTCGCCGGTGAGCATGACGACGTCGAGCCCCATCCGCTTCAACGTCGCGACCGCTTCGGCCGAGGTCGGCTTGATTGGGTCGGCGATTGCGATCACACCTGCGGCTGCCCCGTCGATCGCGACGTAGACAGGCGTCTTCCCGTCTTCCGCCAGGCGCTCGGCCTCCACCGCGAGCGGGCCCACGGCCGCGCCTAGCGACTGCATCAGCCGCTCGTTCCCGATCGCGACGCGCACTCCGCGAACCGTCGCCAGAGCGCCGTGGCCGGCGCGTGCCTCGAAACCGTCAGCGTCCACGATGGCAATGCCGTGCGCGGTCGCGTGCTCGACGATGGCCTCGGCTAGTGGGTGCTCGGAGAGCTTCTCCACACTCGCGACGAGAGAGAGGAGCTCGGCCTCGTCAGGCACTGGACCGTCGGGGAGGAGCACGACGTCCGTCACAGCCGGCCGACCCTCCGTGACGGTGCCCGTCTTGTCTAGCACGACGGTGTCGATCGAGTGAGCTTGCTGCAACGCCTCGCCCCCCTTGATCAGCACGCCCAGCTCCGCGCCTTTCCCGCTCGCGACCATCACCGCCGTGGGTACGGCGAGCCCCATCGCGCACGGGCAGGCGATGATGAGCACCGCCACCGCCGCCGCGAAGCCGCGCACCGCGGGCGCGGTCTCCGCCGCGACGAACCACGCGACGAACGTCGCGATCGCGATCGAGATCACCACCGGGACGAAGATCCCGCTTATCCGGTCCGCGAGTCGCTGGATCGGAGCCTTCGAGCCCTGCGCTTCGCGCACAAGGCGGACGATCCGCGCGAGCGCGCTGTCCGCGCCCACGGCCGTCGCGCGGTAACGGAACGAGCCGCTCCGGTTCACCGTTCCGCCGAAGACGCCATCCCCCGGCTTCTTTTCGACCGGCAGGCTCTCACCCGTGAGCATCGACTCATCCGCCGCGCTGGCGCCAGCGAGAATCTCCCCATCGACGGGGATACGTTCTCCCGGACGCACGATCACCGTGTCGCCGCCCCGAACCGTCGCGATATCGACGTCCATCTCGGCGCCGTCGCGCACGACCCGCGCGGTCTTCGGCTGAAGCTGCACGAGCTTCCGCAGTGCCGCCGATGTCTGTCCTTTCGCCCGCGCCTCGAGCGCGTTGCCGGCGAGAATCAGCGCGATGATGATGATCACCGCCTCGTAATAAACGTCGGGCGCGACACCGCGAGCCAGGAAGAACCCCGGGGCTACAGTCGCCGCCACTGAGAAAAGGAACGCGGCTCCGGTCCCCACCGCGACGAGGGTATTCATGTCTGCCGAATGATGGCGGAAGGCAGCCCAGGCGCGAGTATAGAAGTGGCGCCCCGCCCACGCCATCACGAGCGCCGTGATCGCGAGCAGCCCGTATGAGATCATCTGCGGCGGGATCGCGTAGAGCCACGGCATTGCACGCGCGAGGGTGGGGTCGAGGACGCGCATCGCCCAGCGCATGAACGGGTCGCCCGTATGCCCCATCGCAAGGTGCGCGTTCGCGGCCATCAGCGGCATCGAGATGATCATCGCGACCACCCCGGCGCCGAGGCTCACGGCCACCTTCCGTCGGAGCTCCCTGAGCTCCTCCGTTCGTGCCCGGTCCTGCGCCTCCTGCTCGTCGAAGGCGGTCCGGCCAGCACCCGGTAGCTCGGCTCCGTAACCAGTAGCGCGGATGGCGTCGACGAGCGCGTCGGGGCTCGCCCCCTCCGCGTCCACCGTCACCGTCGCGTTGTTGAGCATGAGGTTCACCGTCGCGTCTCGCACGCCGGGCTGCTTCTGGAGCGTACGCTGGACACGCGACTGGCATGCCGCGCAGGTCATCCCGGTGACAGGGATCGTGATGGTCTGGTCCGACTTACGTGTCGCGGTCGTCATGTCACTGCTCCACAATCAGCTTGCCGCGGAGCATCCCCATTCCGCAGGTGAACTCGTAGCTGCCGGGCGCGCGCGGAGTCAGCTCGACCGCCGTCCGCTCGTGCGGCGGAAGGAAGCGGCGGATGCCGAAGTCTCCGAATACCACTTCCTCGGAGCAGCCGGACGTCTCACGCCGGTCGAAGACGAGACGCACGGGACGCCCCTCCTTCACTCGAACGGTGCTCGGCGTGTATCCACCCTCGACGCGCACCGTAACCTCTTGCATGCCACCCGCGCCGGCCACCGCAATCACCGCCGAGCTCTCGGCGAGGAAGAAGTACCAATTGACCCAGGCGATCGCCGCAAGCCCGGTCGCTACCACGAGCCACTCAGTCGCGCTCATCTCACGCTCCCACTAGCCAGTGCGCGGCGTGCTCACGCGCGCGGCGGTGTATCCCTCGTCGCTAACGGCGTCGATCAGCACATCCGCCGATGTCTTCGCCGGATCGAAGTGGACCGTGGCGGAACCGATCTCGACTTGCTCAACCACGGCGCCTTCGACGCGCTTCAGCGCCTCCGTAACCGCGTGAACGCAGTGCCCGCAACTCATCCCCTCGATCGACAGCGTCATCCGCTCCATGAGTCTCCTCCTGTGTGCT
>JALZIF010000045.1 GCA_030860435.1 Gemmatimonadota bacterium
GATGGACAAGGCGAAGCAGGTCGATCCCGATCTGATCGGCAAGTGCTTCGAGCTCGGACTTATGGCCATCGAGGTGCCCGAGGAGCTCGGCGGCGCTGGCGGGTCGCTGCTCATGGTCACGATCGCGGTCGAGGAGCTGAGCCGCGTCGACGCGTCGGCGGCGATTCTGGTGGACGTCCAGAACACGCTCGTCAACTACCCGCTAACGCGCTACGGCGACGAAGCGCAGAAGGGTAAGTACCTGACCATGCTGACCGGTGGAACGGTCGGTGCCTACGCGCTCTCCGAGGCGGGCTCCGGCTCCGACGCGTTCGGGCTCGCAACGCGCGCCGTCCGGGACGGTGACGATTGGGTGCTGACGGGGAGGAAGATGTGGATCACCAACGGCGCCGAAGCGGAGATCTCCATCATCTTTGCTAACGCCAATCCGGAAGCGGGCTACAAAGGAATCACGGCGTTCATCGTCGAGCGTGGGTTCCCGGGATTCGCTGTCGGCAAGAGGGAGGACAAGCTCGGCATCCGCGCCTCGAGCACGACGGAGCTCATCCTCGATGGGTGCCGCGTTCCCAACGAGAATTGCCTGGGCGCCCCAGGAGAGGGCTACAAGATCGCTATCGAGACACTCAATGAAGGGCGGATCGGGATTGGCGCCCAGATGATCGGCATCGCGCGCGGCGCCCTCGAGGCGACGATCGAGTACGTGCAGGAGCGCCGACAGTTCGGGAAGCCGGTGGCGGACTTTCAGGCGGTGCAGTTTCAGCTAGCGCAGGCGGCGACGGAGCTCGAAGCGGCGCGGCTCATGGTCTACAACGCGGCGCGGCTGAAGGACGCCGGGCATCCGTTCACGAGGGAAGCGGCGATGGCGAAGCTGTTCTCGTCTCAGGTGTGCGAGCGGGTAACGTCACTGTGCGTGGAGCTGCACGGGGGCTACGGCTACACTACCGACTACCCGGTGGAGAAATTCTATCGCGACGCGAAGATCGGAACGATCTACGAGGGGACGTCGAACATGCAGCTTCAGACGATCGCGAAGCTATTGATGAAGTGACCGGGCGGTCAGTGAGAAGATGTTAACGATCGTTTTTGTGTGATGGACGTCACTTCCGCAGGTACGGGCTCGCCACAGGTTGGCGAGCCTTTTTCATTTGGACCCGGACGGCATCGCGGGCGCCCGCGCAGACCGTACCGGTAGCGACGCGCCAAACCCGCCGCATTCGCGGCGGCAACTCGACGATCGGATGCGGCTGCTCTCCCCTAGTGAGCAGCCGCACGAGATGCGCGCGCCAACGCGGCGCGGCTTCCACCTCGGCTGGCCCGCAACTCCAGTCGATCACAGCTGATAATCCTGAGGAGACGCCCAGACATGCGCGTGTACTTCCTCGCACTCGCTGTCGCGACGACCGCGACGGCTTGCGCTGACGGGATCCCGACGAGGCCGCACCCCCTCGGCAGCGCTTCGTTCCTGGATTCCACAGCCGCTACCCGAATGAGCGGTGCCGGCCCGGGCCCCGGACCAGCGTGCACCGTTACACCGCATACCGTGACGCTCTTCGTGAACGACTCGAGCCACCTGACGGGGCAATGCACCGATCGCTATGGAGCGCAGGTCGCGCCGAACGCGATCACTTGGACCGTCCGGAAGCCGTCGATCGCGAGCGTGTCGTCGCGCGGCCTCGTGACCGCGAAGACGGTGGGAGCGACGGCTATCCTCGTCGCGAGCGGCGGCGTGACCGACTCGGCTATCATCACCGTCAAGAAGAAGGGCGGGCAGCCGCCCACGAAAAACCCCTGGAACGGCCCGCCGCAAGGGTCGCCACCCGTCACAAATGGGTACCCCAACCAGCCAAGCGGAATGAAGTTCATTACCGAGCGCTCATTCAACACGAAGTCCTCCGGCGGAGGCGACTACGTGGGCGCGGAAGGATGGGACCCGGTGGAGTCCCGCTTCGTCCGGTTCACCGTCGTCCGCGACGCGACGGCGCCCAAGTCCGCGTCGACCGTGGGGCAGTTCATTTACCCTCAAGGGTTCCGAGGAGGAGCGAGTCCGGCGACGGCCCAGCTCCAGTTCACGATCCCCGTGCGGACGCTTTACCTCAGCATGTGGGTGAAGCTCTCGTCGAATTTTGAGGGGCATTCGTCGAGCACCAACAAGATGTTCTTCCTCTGGATCTCCAGAGGACAGCGATTCTTCCTCTCGGCGGAGGGCGCCGGGCTGGGACACCTTTACCCACAGGTACGGCTCCAGGGGGTCCCTGATCCGCGCGGCCGGCTTCGCGGAAACCTGGCGCACGCGACGGTGGCGCGCGGCCACTGGCAGCGCTGGGAGCTCATCGTGAAGGCGAATACGCCGGGTAGCGCCGACGGGGAGGTGCACTGGTGGATCGATGGCACGAAGATCACCGACTATCGCGACCTGGAGATCGTGTCACGCAATGAGTCGCCGGAGTGGGATCAGTTCCAGTGGAGCGCCACCTGGGGCGGTGGTGGGAACACGGTCGCCCAAGACATGTTCCTCTGGTACGATCACATCTACATAAGCGGGCGATAGCGCGCGTGCGTCGCCTGTAATCCCCCGACTCCCAACGCAGCGTCCTCTCGCCGTGCCGCTCGTCGCGGCCGGCGTGGGGACGCCGTTGCCGGCTGGGCCGCGCGCGGGTACGTTCCGGCGCCGGTTCCCGCGCCAGCCGCAGCATAGGAAGGTCCGCGATGCTCGTGTTCGTCATCCCTGTCAAGCACCCCGCCCGCTCGCAGTCGTATGAGCGCGTGTGCGATCTGCTGCGGCAGACGCTTCGCTCCGTCGGCGCACAGACGGACCAGCACTTTGCGACGATCGTCGTATGCAACCAGCGCCCCCCGTGGGGCGAGGACACGGCAAACCTCGCGTTCGTCGAGGTCGATTTCCCACCGGCCGAGCCACCGGCCAACGCGAAGGACTGGGTCAACTGGCTCTACCTCGACCGGGGCGCCAAAATCGCGGTCGCCCTCCGAAACGCGGAGCGGTTCGACCCAACGCACGTGATGCCCGTGGACGCCGACGACTTCGTGAGCAACCGACTCGCACGTTTCGTCCGTGAGCATCCTGACGCCCCCGGTTGGTACATGCCCACGGGTCTCATCTGGAGCGGCCTTTTCAGGATCGGTGAGCCGCGGGAAAAGTTCTGGAGCTACTGCGGCACGTCTCACATCTTCCGCCGCGACATGCTGCCGGTGCCGGCTGACCTGCCGCTGCGCCCGTCGCGTGACGAAGTCATCGAGACGCTCGGACAGCCGTACACCGAACGCATCCTCGGCAATCATGTCTACTACCTACGCCACTTCGAGGAGCGCGGCGTGCCGCTCGCGCCTCTGCCGTTCATCGGCGGTGTCTGGCACGCGGACACGGGGGAGAACTCCTCGCGAGCGTGGTGGCGCCAGACACGGTTCGGCCCGATCTGGGGCCGCGCCCTGGAACCGGAGCAGGTGGCCGAGTTTGGCATCCCCGCGGGCACCCGCCGCGCCACCGACACGATGCTGCTCTACGGGTGGCGAGCGCGCTCGACGGTGGCGCGCGCGGCGAAGAGACTCGTCGGAGCTACGCGGGCTTTGGCCGCGGCGCGCGCGCAGGTCTAGCTTGCACTGGATGGCCCACACGGAAGGCTCCGACTGAAGCCCGAATCGGTGACCCGGACGACCCGGCGCGGGTAGTACGACTGTGGCCGCGGCGACCCGTCCGCGCGATTGCCCAACCCGGAGGAAACTTCCATGCGAATCGAGCGACAGTTCTACGCGCTGGCGCTGATCTGCCTGATGGCGTGCGGAGGCTTCTTGAACGAGTCCCCGACGGCTCCCAGCGTTCCGGCAAACGCGGTAAGAGTTGAGAGCCGGCCTTTCCACGTGACCTACTACAGCGATTTCACCGAACGCAGCCGGATCGTCGTACGTGACGCGACGCACTGGGCGGCGGTGTGGGCGGAGATGTACAGCGGCGTTCGGCCCCTGCCGCCGGGCACAGAGCCGGTATCGTTCGTCGAAAGCTCGCACGTCCACCACTGCTGACCCTCGCGCGGCGCGCCGCCAAGCATTCACCAGTCAGGAGCCGGCTGGTGTCCATTCGTCATTTTGACCTCGGTCGGCTCTTCGCGCTGCTCGGACTTTCGCTTGCGCCGGCGCTCGCCGTGCACGCGCAGGTACCGCAGAGCGAATACGCGCAGCGCCGTGCGCTCGTCACATCGAGGCTCGACGACGGCGTGCTGGTCGCCTTCGGTGCGGATGAGCCGCGACTGGACTACCTGACGTTCGTCCAGGACTCGCGCTTCATGTATCTCACGGGACTCGGGGAGCCCTCGGCCGCGCTCGTGGTCGTCAAGCGCGGCGGCGATATTCGAGCCACGCTGTTCGTGCAGCGGCGCGTCCCCGCGAGCGAGGCCTGGTCGGGCGCTCGGCTCGGCACCGACGGAGCGACGCGCCTGACGGGACTGCCGGCGCGCGCTATCGACTCCCTTCCATTTCTCATCGACTCACTCGCCCGCGCCGGGCTCGCGTTCCACCTCGTGAGCGCCCCCGGCGGCGAGAGCGGGAGCAGTCCGAACGCAACGCGCTTGCGCGCGATGGCGGGCGGGGGTGGCGCGTTACGGATGGAAGACGCGAGCGCGATCGTCGACCAGGCGCGCGGAAGGAAGAGCTCGGCCGAGCTCGACCTCATCCGGAAGGCGGCGGCGATTACCGTGGCCGCACACAGCGAGGCGATGCGCGCGATCGAGCCGGGGATGAACGAGTTCGAGCTGCAGGCACTCATCGAGTACACCTTTCGCCGCAACGGTGCCGACCGCCCGGCGTTCGCGACGATCGTCGGCTCGGGACCGAACGCCACGACGCTGCACTATAACGCGGACGACCGGTTCATGACCGCCGGCGATGTCGTGGTGATGGACATCGGAGCTTCCTACCGCGGCTACGCTGCGGACGTGACCCGGACCGTTCCGGTGAGCGGCACGTTCACCGCAGAGCAGCGCGCGATCTACCAGATCGTGCGCGACGCGCAGGCAGCGGCCGAGCGGCAGGCGAAGCCGGGCGCCGCGGCAAGGCAGATGAACGACAGCGCAAGCGCGGTGCTCGCCGCCGGGCTGGCGCGGCTCGGGCTGATCGAGTCCGCCGGCGCGACATACGACTGTGGCACGGGGAAAGAGCCGGCCCAATGCCCACAGTTCCGCCTCTTCTACTTTCACGGGCTAGGCCACGGAATCGGCCTGGACGTGCACGATCCCGAGCAGTTCTACTTTACGAGGACGCTCGCTCCCGGGAGCGTATTCACGATCGAGCCCGGACTCTATGTCCGCGCCGACGTGCTCGACCATCTTCCCGACACACCGCGCAACCGCGCGCTCTCCGCGAAGCTCCGCCCCCTGATCGAGCGCTACAAACACATAGGCGTGCGGATCGAGGATGACTACATCATCACCGAGCGCGGCGCCGAGTGGATCTCCCGCGCTCCGCGGGAGCTGGCCGAAGTCGAGGCGCTGATGCGACAGCCCTGGACCGGCCCCGCGCCGCGGGACCCGACGATTGTCGAGTGGTACCGGGAGACGATGCCTCAGCCGTGAGGACTGAGGCGCGACTCACCCCCGCTCCACCCGCGTCCCACGCCTGCAGAGCCGGTCCAGAACGCTGTCGGGGAGCTCCCGCCAGTCGTCAGGCACGGGACAGAACTCGCGCACCTCGCCCGGTGACGCGAAGCGCAGGCAGATCGAGTCGCCGTGCTGCGCCGCGGCTTCGGTCACCTCCCAACGAACGCCGAGCGCGTCCACGAACGCGTAGGGTCCAATCATCAGCTCTGGTCTCAGGTCCCTGATCCCCGTTCCCCGTTCCCAGCTACCGGCTACCAGCTGCCAGCTGCCAGCTGCCAGCTCCCCCTCCCTCTTCCCCCTTCCCCCTTCCCGGTTCTACTTATCTACCGCGCCCCGAAAGATGCCGCCGCGAATTCTTGCCGCCTTGGGCGATGTGCTCGCGACTGCCTCCACGCGGACCGTGTACCGCTCGTGCAGGCGGACGCTCCCACGGAGCGTCAGTATCTCGGCACCGCGGCGCACCGTGATCGCTACTGGTGCACCCTCGCGGGTGCCGAATCGCTGCGTGAACTTCGCGGGGAAGTCTGCGTCCGTGACGGGAAGCTCACCTATCGTGAGGAGCTGGTCGCCTGCGCGGAGCCCCGATGAGGCAACCGCTCCGCCCGGATCCACCCCCATGACGATGATTCCATCCGGCGTCTCCATCGTACTGATCCCGAGGCGCGGCTCGCGGATGGTGTCGACCACAAAACGCATCCCCGCCAATGGGAGGACCGCTGCCCATGGGAAAGGGTCGCGGCCGTCGATGTACCGGCGGTTCACATCCTCGAACGACCGCCCACCGCCACCGGCGGCCGCGGAGACGGCGCGCCACCAATCCTCACTGGTGAACCCGCGCCCCGCCTTGTACGTGTCGCGATAAAGCGCGCGCATCACGTCGTCGAGCGAACGCCGGTTGTCGCTCGCGTCACGGATCATGATGTCGAGCATCAGGCCCGCGAGCGATCCCTTGGAGTAGTAGATGTACGCCGTGCCGTCGGTCGGAGTGATCCACGTTGAGAGCGACGCATCCTCTAGGGCAATCGGGGGGAGGTCAATCACCTCCTGGATCTTCCCCGCCGTCACGCCGAGGAAACCAGCCGAGTCGATGACGCCGCCGCGGAGTTGGGCGAGGTCCGCGTAGTAATCCGTGACCCCTTCGCTCATCCAGAGCCAGGTTGTCGGCTGCTCGTCCGCGTACTGGTAGGGCCACAGGTCGGCGGGCCGCAGTCGCTTGACGTTCCAGATGTGGAATAGCTCGTGGGCGTAGAGCGAGGCCATGAATGGATGTCCGATCGCGGCGGGAGAGACGACGTTCAGGTGCGAGTTCTGGTGCTCGAGCCCACTTGCTCCACCGAACGACGAGTCGGTCACCTGCATCACGGTGTACGTCGTGAACGGCGCCTCGCCGAAAACCGCCACCTGCGGCGGGAGCATCTTTGCCAGTTGATCCCACACCTGCCGCCGCGCAGCCCCGGACACGCTTCCAACCGGGTACGTGGCGAGCCGCATCCACCGCTCCGCGATACGCATCGAGTCGAGCTCGAAGCGCCCGACGAAGAAAGGCATGTCGACCAGATCGTGATAGTTGGGAGCGGTATATGTGCGCGCACCCGCTCCGCTGGCCGGCGTCATCCCTGTCGCCACCAGCCAGTTCGGCTCCGTCTCCACCCTCACCGCCGCGGGCCAGTCGAAGGAGCGCCCTTCGGGGTAGAGGAACAGGTTGGTTCCGTTGAAGAGGAGGAAGTCATGGCGCGACCAGGACATCGCATTGTCGAGCGTGTCCGCTCTGAAGTCGAAGGCGACGACGATGCGAGTCGACCCGCGCGGCTGAACGCGCCACGTGTCGTGATCGACCTTGTCCCACTCGAGCGGCTTTCCGTCCCCGGTGGCCGTGAAGCCCGAGACCCACTTCGCGAAGTAGCTGATCTCATATGCGCCCGGGGTCCACGCCGGTAGGGAGAGAATGGCGGGCGCGTCGCCGGGTGTCTTGAACTGCATCGCGACCTTCACCGATCGCGCGCGCGCCGTCGCTTCGTTGAACGTGACGGTGTAGGAGACGTCGGACACCGGCGCGGAGGCAGCGGCTGCCGCGCTCGTCGCGGAAGCGGCTAGCCCGGCGGCGCCCTGCGCCGCGAGCACTGGCGGGGCGGAGAGCAGGAGGCCCAACGAGAGACAGCGAGAAGCACAGATGGCTGCAAAGTGCATGACGGATTCCGGCGAATGAGCGACGTCCGCGAGGGCGGTCTCGAAATATCGTCCGCGTCTGCGGCCGGGAGAAGCGCGCGACTTGCTCTAGGGGAATGTGCAAGCGAGCGTACCGTCGTCGTCTACTCAGTGATGCCCGACACCAGATGACCAACCACCGGCGACCGACAACAAGATGACCCACAACCAACGACCGAATCAGACCCCGCGCACGGCTACGCTGCTGATTGCCGCGGGCCTCCTGGCGGGCCTCTGGGCGTGCGGACGCGAGCGACCCGCGGCGGAGCGCTCCAAGGCTGAAGGCGTCTCATCCGACGAGGCGTCGCGGAACCCGCCGGTCGCCGGTCCAGGTCGCGAACAGGCGCAGGGCTATGTCTCCGACGCGAGCGCGCCACCCGCACCGGCATCCGCCATCGGCCAGGGGGGCGCCGGGGATCCCCGGGACAGCGTTGCACCATCGATGATCATCCGTACCGGCGCCGCGACGATCGAAGTGGATTCGCTCGAGCCAGCGGTGGCGCAACTGCGGCAGCTCGCGCAGCGCGTGGGCGGCTTCGTCGCCAACACATCGATGCAGACGGGACGCAACCAGCTCCGCGCTGCGACGCTGGAGATCAAACTCCCCGCCGCGCGGTGGGATGACGCGATTCGCGGGCTCGCGCCGATAGGCACCGTCGAGTCCGTCAGTGAGAACACGGAGGACGTCGGCGAGGAATTCGTCGACATCAGCGCTCGCGTCGCGAACGCGCGCCGACTGGAGGAGCGACTGGTTTCGCTGCTGGCGACGCGGACCGGAAAGCTCGAGGATGTTCTGGCCGTGGAGCGCGAGCTGGCGCGGGTGCGCGAGGAGATCGATCGGTACGAGGGAAGGCTGCGCTACCTCCGGTCGCGCGTGGCGATGAGCACCTTGACGGTAATGGTACACGAGCCGGAGCCCCTCGTGAGTGGCTCACCCGGGACGAACGTCGTGGGAGAGGCGTTCCGCGATGCGTGGCGCAACTTCGTCCACTTCATCGCATGGTTCATCGCATCGCTCGGTTGGCTCGTTCCGCTCGCACTCATCGCATGGGGCGTGGTGGTCCTGGCGCGCCGCTGGCAACCGCGCCGCCGCCGCCCACCGCCGACTGTTCCTCCCAGCGGCAACGGGTAGCGCGTCCCCCGAGCTCCGCCACGCGCACGGCACTTTCGCCCGGCTCGGCGCTAGGCGGGAGTTGGCCGGTACGGGCGAGTCGCGTGGGTACGTAGCCCGAAGACCCAGGATGACGTAGGGGACTGCGCGTCGGATCCGAGGTTTACGTAGCCGGGATTTATTCGGGGGGGTATCGCCAATGCTGTAGACAGACACCAGGCTTATCCGAGACTCATCCACTGATTATTCTCGGAGCCATGCGCAACCTCACCTCTTCGATCGCCGCCCTTGTCCTGGCTGCCGCGGCGCTGTCGCAGCCCGACGCCGCCCGCGGACAGCGCCGGCCCGCCGACCTGATCGTCACCAACGCCCGCATCTACACCGCCGAGGACACGCGGCCGATCGCCGAGGCAATGGCGATCACCGATGGTCGCGTCGTGTTCGTCGGCTCGGCACGCGGGGCAATGGTCTTCGCTGGTACGTCCACCCAGATGCTCGACCTCGAGGGGAACACCGTCATCCCCGGGATCGTCGACGCCCACGCGCACCTCGCGAGCCTCGGCGCTTCACTTCGCAACGTGGACCTTGTCGATACGAAGTCGTACGACGAGGTGATCGAGCGGGTGGTCGCCCGCGCGAAGGAGACGCCGAAGGGGACGTGGATCCTCGGCCGCGGCTGGGATCAGAACGACTGGCCAGTCACCCGCTTCCCAACGCACGACGCCCTTTCGCGCGCGGTCCCTGACCACCCGGTCTGGCTCACGCGCATCGACGGTCACGCAGCGCTCGGGAATGCCGCTGCGATGCAAGCAGCACGGGTCGATCGCGCGTCGCGGGACCCGGACGGGGGCCGGATCGAGCGATCGCCCGACGGTGCGCCGTCGGGCGTGTTCGTCGATCGGGCGATGGCTTTCGTTTCGCGCGCGATACCGAGTCCCTCGAAGAGCGAGCTACGCGAGCGCGTCGCTGCCGCGATCAAGGAGGCCAACCGTTGGGGGCTCGTCGGGATTCACGACGCCGGTGTCGGGCGCGAGGTGATCGAAGTCTACGAGCAGCTCGCCAGCGAAGGGCGATACGATCTGCGAAACTACGTGATGATCGCGAGCGACGACTCCACGCTCGCGCATTATTTCCGGCGCGGTCCCCAGAACGCGTTGCACGATGGACGCCTCTGGATCCGGAGCATCAAGATCAGCGCCGACGGCGCGCTCGGCTCACGCGGGGCGGCGCTACTCCTACCCTACAGCGACGAGCCGAGCCACTCGGGACTCATCCTCACGCCGCCCGAGCGAGTGCAGGAGGTCGCAGCCCGTGCGCTCCGGAACGGCTTCCAGCTCAACGTTCACGCAATCGGCGACCGCGCGAACCGCGTCGTGCTTGACGCCTTCGAAGCAGCTCTGGCCGAAGTACCGGCCGCCGATCATCGATTTCGGGTTGAGCACGCCCAGATCCTGAACGCGGAGGAGATTCCCCGCTTCGCACAGCTCGACGTGATCCCCTCGATGCAGGCAAGCCACCAGACGAGCGACATGCCCTGGGCGGGCAGGCGACTGGGTGCGCCGCGCCTCGGAGGCGCGTATGCGTGGCGCTCGCTGCTCGAGACCGGCGTCGTGATTCCGAACGGCAGCGACTTTCCCGTCGAGCTGGTGAACCCGCTCATCTCCTTCCACGCCTCCGTCTCGCGGCAGGACGCGAAGAATTCGCCGCCGGGCGGTTGGTATCCGGCGCAGCGGATGACGCGTGACGAGGCGCTCAAGTCTATGACGCTGTGGCCCGCGTACGCCGCGTTTCAGGAAACGGAGATGGGTTCGCTTGCGGCAGGAAAGCGCGCCGACTTCGTCGTGCTGGATCAGGACATCATGAAGGTCCCAGCCACCGCGATCCTCGAGACACGGGTGCTCGCGACGTATCTGGGCGGAAAGGCGGTGTACGAGGCGAAGTAAGCTAGGCGACAAAACAGCACGGCCGGGATCAACAGGATTTGCAGATGGGGGGGGACGCACCAGATCCTGTCCATCCTGTCCATCCTGTCGAGATTCTGCCGTGCAACACGAGATGGTGACTCGCGCTATCATCGGTGGCGCGATCCGCGTCCACAACGTGCTCGGCCCCGGATTCCTGGAATCCGTCTATCAGAAGGCGCTAGCCTGGGAACTGCGCACGAAGGGATTGGACGTGGAGAGCCAGAAGCGACTTCACGTGCGCTACCGTGACGCACTCGTTGGCGAGTTCGCAGCCGATGTTGTGGTCAATGGATACGTGCTGATCGAAGTGAAAGCCGTTCGCGCCCTCGCACCCGCCCACGAGGCACAGATCGTCAATTATCTCACGGCGACCGGTATCGAGATCGGCCTCCTGCTCAACTTCGGCTCGGAGCGGTTGCAGTTCAGACGGAAAAGCCGGACATACCAGCCGGCGCGAGGAGCAGGACAGGATGGACAGGATGGCCGTTTGCCACCCGCCGATTGCCGGTCGCCGGGGTGATCGCCGACCCCGCTGACGATTTGCTGACGCGCGAAACCTTTACATGGATCGAGTCGCCGGGACTGCGGCTTGCACCGACGTCCCGCGGTCCGCATCTTCGGCGTCCCTCTCCGTCCGGCGAAACGCGCACCATTCCACGGAACGCCGGCTCGACACACAATCGCCACCATGCTCAGCGACCGTTCGATCGCCCTTCTAAAGCGCCTGCTCGATACCCCCGGCCCCTCCGGCTTCGAGTCGCCAGTCGCGCGCGTCTGGCGCGACGAAGCAGCAACCTTCGCCGCCGAAGTGCGTGGCGACGTCGCCGGCAATAGCATCGCCGTCGTCAACCCGGGTGGCTCCCCGACGATCATGCTCGATGGGCACATCGATGAGATCGGCGTGATCGTGCAATACATCGACGACGAGGGGTACGTCTACATCGCCGCCATCGGCGGGTGGGACCCGCAGGTGCTGGTCGGACAGCGTATCCGATTCCGCGGTACGGTCGGCGACGTGTACGGCGTGATCGGGAAGAAACCCATCCACCTCGTGAAGCCGGAGGATCGGGAGAAGGCGTCGAAGATCACCGATCTCTGGGTCGACATCGGCGCGACGAGCAAGGCAGAGGCAGAGGGGCGGCTAGGCGTCGGCGACCCAGGAGTGATCGATGCGCGCGCGCTCGACTTCCCAAACGACCGGCTCGTCTCCCGATCGATCGACGACCGCATCGGGGCCTTTACCGCGCTCGAAGCGCTGCGCCGCTACGCCGAGCGGCCGGGCAAGGCGTGTGTCGTCGCCGTGGCGACGACGCAGGAAGAGATCGGCTGGCAGCGCGGCGGCGGCGCGATGATCTGCGCGGCATGCATCAACCCGAAGGCCGCGATCGTGATCGACGTCACCTTCGCGACCGACCATCCCGGAATCGAGAAGAAAGAGATCGGCGACCACAAGCTCGGCTCCGGGCCGGTGCTCACGCGCGGCGCGCTGATCTCGCCGGTGATGTTCCGTCTCCTAGCGGAGGCCGCGAAGGCACGCGGAATTCCCTTCACCGTTCACGCCGCGGGGCGTGATACGAGCACGAACGCCGACGCGATTCACATCGCGCGCGAGGGAGTCGCCACCGCCCTCGTCTCGATTCCGAACCGCTACATGCACTCCCCGAACGAGATGGTGAGCCTACACGACGTGGACGACGCCGCCTCGCTCGTGACGGAGCTATGCCGAGTAGTGACGGACGAGACGGACTTTACCGATCGATGAGCGAGGACTCACTCTGCGTTCCCAGATATCGCCCACAGGGCCGCACCCCGCACTTGTTCTTCGCGGTCGTGCAGCAGCGAGCGGAGAGCCGCAATGGCCATTGGGGTGCCGGCCTCGCCGAGAGCTTGGACCGCGGCCACGCGAAGAGAAATCTGACCACCGGAAGACCCGGTTTCACCTCGAGCGGCTCGTAGCAGGCGCTCAACGGCGGGGCGAGTCCCTACCCGGCCGAGCGCCATATAGATCGACTTACGCATCGCCTCGTCTTCTTCGCGCTCGAGCGCCTCGATCAACGGGGTGACGGAATCGTGCTCACCGTCAATGAGCGCCGTGGTCGCGCGGTCGCGCACCACGCTCGACGCCTCGCCCAGCGCCTGCCGCACGCCTTGCTGCGCGGCGGGAGTCCCGATCTTCGCCAGCGCCACCGCCACGGTTCGGCGTACTCGCTCGTCTTCGTGCGTCAGGAGCGCGTTGAGCGCGAGCTCGGCCTCCGCGATCTCCATGAGCCCCAGCAACTCCGCGGCGTTCCGAACCGCATACCACCGCGGGTCGCCAAGCATCCGGAGTAGCGCCGGGACCGCGGCCTCGAGTACGTGTAGGAGATCGAAGTACAGCCGCCGCTCGGCTATCGTCGGCGCGTCGCCCATGCGCGAGACGACGGCCGCTGCCCCCGCCTCGCCTGCCCGGTCGAGCAGGTCGACGTGAACGTGATACCGCTCGGGGTCGCTTGCCAAACGCGCCGCGATCGTCGCCACCAGCTCTGGACTCAACAGCGCATCCATTGCCTTGGCGTAGGCGCCCCGCAGGGCCGGGTCGCCGATTGCGCGCTCGCGGACGAGCACCGCGTGCGCGGCGTCCACCACAACGTCTTCCTCGCCGCGCGCGAGTCGATCGACCGCGCTCGCCGCGACCCGGCGTAGCGCCTGCTCGTGCGCGGCGAGCGGAGCCGCTTCGTCGAGCTGGTCGAGCAGGACGCGTGCGTCCCATGCGGGGTTGTCGGTCTCACTCTCGTCCATCGCGCTCCATCACAGATCGCCAAGGGGATGCGGTCGCGAGTCCTGGCAGCGCTCACGACCCGCGGATAAGATACGATGACGGACCTTTCCTTCGACACCGTCATGCTCTCACACACGTTTCGGTCTCTCCGCGCAATTCATTCGTTGCGGGTCCTGCTAATTCCGCCGGTGCTCGCCGCCTGCCACACCGCCGCCGTTTCCCCGTCGCGGCAAGCGCCGGACACCGCCGCGATCCGGCAGGACATCGTCTACCTCGCCAGCGACGCGCTCGAGGGACGCGCCACCGGTACCGCGGGGAACGACAGCGCCGCGGCCTACATCTCACGCCGCCTGGAGCAGCTTGGCCTGCGGCCGGAGCTCCAGCGCTTCACCGCGCGCTCGGTCGCCGCCGCCCACGCTGGTCTTGCCGCTGAGCTTCCGACGCAGAACGTAGTCGCAATTCTGAGGGGCAGCGATGCCGCGCTGCGCGACGAGTACATAGTGATCGGGGCTCATCACGACCATCTCGGACGCACAGCGTTCGGCGCGCTGGATCCAAACGCCAGCGACGCGATACGCAACGGCGCCGACGACAATGCTTCCGGAACTGCGGCGGTGATCGAGCTGGCGCGCATACTGTCGCGGAGCCCACCCAAGCGCTCCATCATTTTCGCGACATTCAGCGCCGAGGAGCTGGGCCTGCTCGGGTCCCAGCATCTTGTCGACAACTTTCCCGTGCCGCTCTCGCGCGTCGTCGCGATGCTCAACTTCGACATGGTCGGGCGGCTTCGCGACGAGAAGCTCATCGTATACGGCACCGGCACCGCGACGGAGCTACCGGCCATCCTCGACAGCGTGAACAGCGCGCATTCGACGGCCGGCGCGCCCGCGCCACTCGACGTTCGAGGTATGAGCGACGGTTTCGGCCCCTCCGACCACAGCTCTTTCTACGCGAAGGACATCCCGGTCCTCCACTTCTTCACCGACATCCACGAGGACTACCACAGGGCGACGGACGACTCGGAGAAGGTGAACATCGCCGGCACGGCGCGTGTGATCGCCTATGCGGAGCGCATCGTCAGGCGGATCGCCGATGGACCGGAGCGCCTGACGTTCACGCGCACCGTCGCGCCGCGTGCCGCCGCTTCGTCGCGTCAGG
>JALZIF010000049.1 GCA_030860435.1 Gemmatimonadota bacterium
CGGCGCAGATCCAGTTCTTCGATGCGACGCTGGCCGCGATCGCAGCCGTTCCCGGCGTGCAGGGCGTCGGCGCGACAACCGTTCTCCCGTTCGGCGGGAGCTGGTCCACCGGCAGCTTTGACATCGAAGGCTTCCAACCCGCGGAGAACGAGCCCGGTCCGTGGGGAGACATCCGCTTCGTCAGCCCCGGCTTCTTCTCGGCGATGCGCATCCCCCTCAGGCAGGGTCGGATGCTAGCCGAACAGGACCGGCAGGGTGCGCCGCTCGTTGCGGTCGTCGACGACGAGTTGGCGCGGCGGTACTACCCGAACGAGAGCGCGATCGGCAAGCGCATCACATTTGGCCCCGCCCCCTCGCCTGGCGATTCGGTGCCCCTGTGGATCACGATCGTGGGCGTCGTCGGCCATACGATGCACGAAGGCCTGGACGCCGAGCCTCGCGTCCAGGTCTATCTCCCCTACCGGCAGCGGGGGGTGCCGTTCATGGCGGTGGCGGTGCGCGCGGCGCGTGACCCGCTCGCCCTCACGAGCGCCGTGCGAGGAGCGATCCGTTCGGTCGACAGCGACATGCCGATGTCCGGCATCCGGTCGATGGACGACCTGCTCGAGTCCTCCCTCGGCCAGCGTCGGCTCTCGATGCTCCTCCTCGGCAGCTTCTCCGCACTCGCGCTCGTGCTCGCGTCGATCGGGATCTACGGCGTGATGTCGTACATGGTCACGCAACGCCGGCGCGAGATGGGGATCCGCATGGCGCTCGGCGCCGCACGCGGAGGCGTCCTCGCGCTCATCGTCAGGCAAGGGATGGCGCTCGCGCTGACGGGCGTCGCCATCGGCCTCGCCGGCTCGTTCGCGCTCACACGCTTGCTAGGGAGTCAGCTCTACGCGGTGGAGGCGACCGATCCAGCAACGTTCGCGCTCGTCGCGTTCACGCTCTCCGCCGTAGCGCTCGCGGCGATGTTCCCAGCGGCGATGCGGGCGACGCGCGTGGAGCCAGCTGTGGTGCTGCGCGAGGAGTGACGGGTATCTACCGACGCTGATACTTGCGCGCGTAATACGCGCGTGCCGCCTCGGCCCACTCTTCGCTCTCAATGAAGCTGCCCTCGCCGCGCTCCTGCAGCCAGGCGCGCTCGCTCGCATCGCGCGCCGGGCGGGTCAACCCGCGCGGATCAATGCGGCTCAGTATCTCGCGCATTGCCTCGCGCTTCCACGCCCAGTCTCGCTGCAAGTCGGTCAGGTCGATCTCGTCGGAGAGGCTCATCGCGTCGCGTCGCCGTCGGCTTGGGAAGACTGTGGATGGAGCTGCGCGAGCGCGCTTCGAAGCTGCTCTTCGCCTACTTCTTTCTCGTCCGCCGCAAGCTCGCGAAGTATGATGAGCGCATCTTCCGCGCCTTCCGAGCGGACTCGATCGACCAGTAGTCGCTCGTCGAGCCGCCCTCCGAACAACGCGAGCATGGCGATCGCCTGCGCCCCGTACGCCGTCGCACGCCAATGCTTGAAACCGACGATTCGGTCCGCGAGCACAACTTCCTTACGGACAACGCGCAAGGCCAAGGGTCCGACGGCGACGACTTCGGTTGGATCGGACATCCAGTTACCCGGGACTTCGACCAGGAGCTCGCGAAGCACCCAGTGCCGGCCCCGTCGGGTGAAACCGAACTCGCTGAGCGCGGCATCGAGGTCGTCTCGCGAGCGGCCTTCCACGACCAGGTCTATATCGCTCGTGGTGTATACCTCCGAAGCGTGGAACTCGATCGCGCCGCCACCTACGAGTGTGGCTTCCATGCCGTGCTGCCGCAACACTTCCGAGACGATGGCGGCGGCGATCGTCAGCTTCTCGACGTGGGGGCGCTCACCCGCGAGCGTCGAGCGCAAGAGGTCCTTTAGATCGGAAGGCATCAGCGCAGCGACGAAGCGCGGTTGGCCCGCCACAACGGTCGCTCCTGTGAATGGTCAAGAGAGGGCTCCAACGCACCGTGCTATCCATAATGCGGATGAGCACCCGAGCGCAAACGCGCATGGCCCGCGCCGTGCGTTGTCTTGGCGCCTCCCGCAGGATGGACGGACACGATGCGCCCGTCAGTGATTCCACCGCCGCCGACACGGGCGACGCAGGGCAAGCCTCTCCGCCAGCGCTACGGCCTGCCGCTCGTCGCGCTCGCCGCCCTGACGATCGCCTGCTCGCCGCGCAGAGGCATTGAGGGCTGGGTGCTCGACGATCGCGTCGTGCGGAGCGCCGACATTGCGTACGGCGAGGGCCCGCGGCAGCGGCTCGACGTCTACCGCGACCGGATGGCGCGGGGGCCCGAGCCAGTCATCGTCTTCCTGTACGGCGGGCGGTGGAAGCACGGCTCGAAGCGCGACTACGTCCTCCTCGGGAACGCCCTCGCACGCCGCGGATGGATTGTCGTCGTGCCCGACTCCCGCCTGTACCCGGAGGCGCTTTTCCCCGCCTGGGTGGAGGATGCAGCGAGAGCGGTGCGATGGTCGCGCGCCAACGTCGCCCGGTTCGGCGGGGACTCGACTCGTATCGTTGTCGTCGGGCACTCCTCCGGCGCGCACACGGTCGCGATGCTCGCCCTCGACGAGCGCTACTTACGGCGCGCAGGACTGCCGGCTGGCGCGGTAACGGGCTTCGTGAGCCTGGCGGGTCCGGTGGACACCACCTGGACGGCGCCAGACGTGCAGCGGCTCATGGGACCACGGGATGGATGGCCAGCGACGTACCCGTACAACTTCGTGGACGGCACGGACCCGCCGCTGCTCCTCCTGCACGGCGCGAGCGACGATGTGGTCACGGTCGGCAACTCCGTTCGGCTGGCCGAAAAAATCACTTCGCGCGGCGGGTGCGTGCGGCTCGGCGTTTACAAGGGGGTTGGGCATATCGAGATCGTGCTGGCGCTCGCCTTTCCATCACTGGGGCTGGCGCCGGCCATGCGCGACGTAGGGGAATTCGTGCGTGATCCGGTGGCCTATGCGTGCGCGGATCGCGCCGCGGCTGTCGTGCGGTGATCGTCCTACACGCGCGAGTCGAGCTCTGTCCCGCCGGTAGCCGCCAATAGCGCGCCGACCGCTTCGAACGCGGCTCGGCACACCCGACCATCGACATCGTACGCGGGATCGTAAGCCGATATCGTTAGCGCCGCGGGTCTGGCACGTTCTCCGAGCGTCCGAAATGCCGCCTGCAG
>JALZIF010000099.1 GCA_030860435.1 Gemmatimonadota bacterium
CGCCTACCCCAAACCAAGTCCCGAGGCAACGCACGAATGACACGTTCCAACCCGGCGCTCTCCGCGTTCGAGCGGACGTATTCCGGCATCGTCGCCGAGCGCATGACGATCGAGGGTACCGTCGGCAAGACGTTCCTCCTCCTCGCCCTCACTGTTTTCTCCGCAGGCGTCGTCTGGTCTGGCGCCGCGACGAACCCGGGTCTCGTCGGACCAGCGGTGATTGGCGGCACGATCGCCGGGCTCATCGTCGCGATCATCACAGTCTTTCGGCCACAGGCGTCGCCGTATACAGCACCACTCTACGGGGTGCTCGAGGGGCTCGCACTCGGCGGGATCTCGGCGATCTATGGCGCGCGTTACGCGGGGCTCCCGCTGCAGGCCGTGGGGCTGACGGTTGCGACGGCGCTCGGGATGCTGATCGCCTACCGGACGGGGCTCATCCGTGCGACGCCAACGTTTCGCAAGATCGTCGTCGCCGGGACGGCCGGAATCTTTGTCTTCTACCTGCTGGCAATGGGGCTGAGCTTCTTCGGAATTCGGATGCCGCTGATCCACGACGCTACGCCGCTCGGGATCGTGTTCAGCCTGTTCGTGACGGGACTCGCTGCGTTCAACCTCGTGCTCGACTTCGATCTCATCGAGCAAGGCGCGAAGCAGGGGGCGCCGAAATACATGGAGTGGTATGGCGGCTTCGCCCTCCTCGTGACGCTCGTGTGGCTGTACCTCGAGATTCTCCGTCTCCTCGGAAAGCTACGGCGCTGACATCAGCGCGCGTTCCGCGCGCGGCATGACGCGTCGATGACCGTTCGAGAGTTCATCCTCGGCCCGGATGGACTGTTTCTGCTTGCCGTCCTGGTCGCGACGGCCGGCTTCGCCGTGTGGGTACGCCGCTCCGGTGCCTCCGGAACTTTCGCCGCTGCCGGCACGCTCGACTTTCTGTACGGACTGCTCGTCGCACTGCTCAGCGCCGTTCACATCGTCGTCGTGGCGAACGTGCGAGTACGCGCGGCGCTCGCATCGAGCGCGGGCGACTTCTCGTACGACTTCCGCTTCTACTCGCTCATGCTCCTTGGCGCCGTCTTGCTCGTCCCAGCACTCGTCTGCGTTCGTGCGGCACCGGCTATAACGCGGGGCGATCCCGACGCGATGCGGCGCGCATTGCGGGCAACGCTGTTGTTACTGGCCGTGAATCTGCCGCTCGTCCCGGTGCAGCCCGGGTTCGCCGTCCCGTTCACGATCGGTGCGGCGTTGAACGCGGGGACGCTGTTGTGGCTGGGTCGGCGCGCGGGCGTGATCGGCCCCAGCGCTCCCGGCTGATCGCCTGACACGAGTCTCCCCACGACTACCGATTCGCGCGCCCCACCGGCATTCTCCAGCGCATGTCGAGCTTCGTCCTTCCCCTGCTTCTTCTCCAATCCATCACCGCCGACTCTGCCCGCGTCATCGAGGGTCGCGGCGCGCCGGCGTTCGAGATTCCGCGAATCGAGGCCGAGGTCAGCATCGACGGCGTGCTGGACGAGCCACAGTGGGCGCGCGCCGCGAGACTGGTCGGATTTCACGGCTACCAGCCGGTGGACGGGCGTCAGGCGGAAGAGACCACCGAGGTGCTGGTCTGGTATTCGCCGACCGCGATCCACTTCGGCGTGGTCGCGAGCGACCGCGACCCCGCGTCGGTCCGCGCGACGCTCGCGGACCGCGACAACATCGGTGACGAAGACCGGATCACCATCTACCTCGATACGTTCGACGATCGCCGGCGCGCCTTCTTCTTCAGCGTGAACCCACTGGGCGTGCAGCAGGATGGCGTGCGCAGCGAGGGGACGTCGAGCCCGGGGCGGACCTTCGGAGGCGAAGACGATCTCAGCCCGGATTACCACTTCGAGTCGCGCGGGCGGATCACGGAGCGCGGGTACGAGGTCGAGATCCGCATCCCGTTCAAGAGCCTCCGCTACCCGGTAGCCGAGCGGCAGCGTTGGGGAATCAACGTAACGCGGCACGTGAAGCGCACCGGGCACGAGGACTCGTGGACCGACGCGCGGCGCGGAAGCGCGAGTTTCCTTGGTCAGTCGGCGGCGATCGAGGGGTTGTACGGTCTCGAGCGAGGCGTCGTCGTCGAAGCGCAGCCCTTCGTTACGGCTGCGGCGAATGGTGCGCGCGATCCGGTCAGCGGGCGCTTCGAACGGAACGATGTGGAGCCGGAAGGGGGCGCGAACCTCCGGCTCGGCTTCAGCAACGTCTCGGTCGACGCGACCATCAACCCCGACTTCAGCCAGGTGGAGTCGGACGCGGGGTTGGTTACGGCCAACGAGCGGTTCGCGCTGTTCATTCCGGAGAAGCGCCCATTCTTTCTCGAAGGGATCGAGCTATTCGCCACGCCGAACCAGCTCGTCTACACTCGTCAGGTGGAGAACCCTGCCGTTGGCGGAAAGCTCACCGGCAAGTTTGGGCGGTGGGGGATCGCCCATCTCACGGCGCTCGACGAGACCGTCGGCCGCGACGCTCTTTTCAACATCACGCGGCTCAGCCGGGACGTCGGCCAGAACTCGCGCGCCGGGGTCACCGTCACCGACCGCCGCCAGGACGGCGACTACAACACCGTCGTCGCCACCGATGCCCGCATCGTCTTCCGTGAGGTGTACTATGCCGAAGCACAGCTTGGCGGCTCGGGGACGCGCGACGCGGCGGGAACGCGTCACGGCGGCCTTTTCAAGCTCGAGCTGGACCGCACCGGGCGCACCTTCGGTCTCAATTATGAGATCGCCGGCATCGAGCAAGAGTTCGAGACCCGCGCTGGCTTCGTGCCGCGTACGGGGATCGTGACCGCGCACGCGTTCAACCGGCTGCGATGGTACGGGTCGCCGGGCGCGCGCATGGAGAGCCTCACGATGTTCGCTGGCCCGGCGCGCCTATGGCGCCACGACGACTTCGGCGCCAGAGGCGCGCTTGAGGGCGAGGAGTCGGTTAGCCTGGATGCGCAACTCCGCGGAGGGTGGCGGGTCGAAGGCCGGATCGCGCGCTCGTTCGTGACGCTCGATCCGGTGCTGTACCTGGGGTACGAGGTGGAGCCCGCGCCCGGAATCGTGGCTCCCTTCGAGTCGCCTGACGAGATCGGCGGGCTGGCTAGCGCTGCTCTCGAGGTCTCGACGCCTGTGTACCGCGCGTTCAACGTCTCGGCGCGCGCCGCGCTCTTGCACGTGCCGATCTTCGCCGAGGCGGCGGAGGGGCGCGAGCGACGCGTCACGGCCTCCCTCAACGTGCGGCCGACGGGTTCGCTCCGCGCCGAGCTGGCCGTGGTCGCGTCGCGGATCACGCGCGAGCGTGACGGATCGGAGTTCGCGCGCACGATCATCCCGCGGCTGCGCGCCGAGTACCAACCGACGCGTGCGCTATTCTTCCGCCTGGTGAGCGAGTACCGAGCCGAGCGGCGGGCGGCGCTCCAGGATGCGCGTGGAAGGCCTATCCTTGTCGCGGGCGACCGCGCGATTACGATCGACGCGAACGGGATGCGCGTCGAGTGGCTCGCCGCCTTCGAGCCGACTCCGGGCACGGCTGCTTTTCTCGGCTACGCCTTGGCGATGCACGACCGCGATCCGTTCGCGCTCTCTCACCTCCGCGCCATCGGGGACGGACTGTTCGTGAAGCTGGCGTACCAGTTCCGGCGTTGATGTTACCCGGCGCGCCCAACGCGGAGTGCGAGCGGCCAACGAAGCGTACGCGGCACCGCCGGATCCCCCCACGGCACGCGTAGCGCCTCCTCTACCGCCTCTACCGGATCGAGTCCGTGCGCGGCGACGAAGCGCTGGGTCGCCGACCAGGTGCGGAGGTAGCCGGTCAGCTCGGCAAGCGTCACCGCCAACTCGAGGGTGAACGTGGGCGATTCGAGCTGGTCGAAGGGGAAGGGGAGCGTGCGGTAGCCGGCGTCGAGGTGGCGTCGCTCCGGGGGCCAGTACGGGGCGACGGTTTCCCTTGTGAATGCCCCGAGCAGGCGTACGAGCTCAGGGTCATCGAGCGAGGCGTCGCCGTAGCACCAGACGGCGATCACGCCCCGCGGACGCAGAACGCGCCGAGCCTCGGCGTAGAACTCGTCCACGCTCAGCCAGTGGAGCGCCTGCGCGACGGTCACGAGGTCCGTTGACGCCGCGTCCAGTCCGCTCCGCTCCGCCGGCGCGACGCGGTACTCGATGTTTGCTCGCGGCTGTGCGTGCGCGATCTGCGCCGCGCTCGCATCCGTGGCGACGACCCGATCGAAGTGCCGGACTAGTCCGGCCGCCGCTTGCCCGCTACCGGTGGCGCAGTCCCAGGCAAGCGCGCGACCCGGGGCGAGCCCGGCGAGCCAGCGAAAAAGCGCGTCCGGATACGTCGGGCGAAACCGCGCGTACCCCGGAGCGCGCGCCGAGAAGTGATCGTGGAAGGCCGGCACGCTCACTCGCGGCGCACCTCCGCGATCACGCGCGCGGCATAATCGATCCCGTCGGGCGTCCGCGACCCGTGCCACGAGAGATACTCCCCATCCACGAGGCGGAACCGCTCGCGCGCAATCCCGGTGAGCGCCGCCAGCTCGCCGGCGTGTTTGTCCTCAAACGGAAACGGCTCGGTCGAGAGGAGCACGGCATCGGGCTCCGCCGCCGTCAACTCTTCGAGCGTGACGACAGGGTATCGTTCGCCGCGGTCGCCGAACACATTGCGCCCGCCGGCCTGCGTGAGAAGCGCGTCCACGAAGGTGTCGGCGTTGACCGTCATCCAGGGCTCGCGCCAGATGAGATAGGCCCAGGAGACCGGTGGCCGCAACCGAACCGCCGCCCGCACGCGGGCGCTTCGCGCCTCGATGTCGCTCGCGATCCGCTCGCCAGCCTCCTCGCGCTGGAGCGCACGGCCGATCGCTCGCACCATCTCCGCCGTCCCGGCGGTGTCACGAGGGAAGCTCACGTGGCAACGGACTCCCGCCGCGGCGAGCTCGGCCGCGTCCTCGCGCCGGTTCTCCTCCTCGTTGAGCAAGACGAGGTCGGGCGCGAGCTGGACGATCCGGTCTATCTTTGGGTTCTTCGTACCGCCGACTTTCTCGATCGCGCCGACGCGATCCGTCGGGTGCACACAGAACTTCGTTCGCCCGACGAGATCCCCACCCCTTCCGAGGTCGAAGACGAGCTCAGTGAGGCTTGGACAGAGCGACACGATACGCACGACCGGAATCTAGCGACCGTTCCCCTCGCCCCTACCCCCGCGCCTTTCCCGAACACCGAGCACCGAGCACCGAACACCAAGCACCGGTCTCGTTGGGCAGGGGCTCCTCCCCGTCCACCGTCCTCTTGTGATTCCTGCGCAGCTCTTTAGCGTATATCCTGTCCTGTCTCGCCTCATTGCGCGAACGCCCCTCCCGGTCCCTCTCCCCGAGCCCCTTATGCGCCGCCTATCGCTTCCCCTCCTCGCGACGGTCGCTTCCGTCGCTTCCGCTTCCGCCCAGTCGTCCCCCGCCGCCCCACGCGTCGCTCCTCCCGCCGAGCAGATCGCCGCGGCCGTGACGCCGCTGCCGCAGCCGATGCGCGAGGGCGCGACGGTGCTCGGCTACTCGCCCGACCGCAAGTTGGTCACGCTTCGCGAGGGGACGAACGGGATGATCTGCCTGGCGAGCGATCCGGCGGGGGACCGATTTCACGTCGCGTGCTACCACAAGGGAATGGAGCCGTTCATGGCGCGCGGTCGCGCGTTGCGGGCGGAGGGTGTGAAGGGGGAGGCGGTGGACACCGTGCGCTACGCGGAGGTGAAGGCGGGAAAGCTCGCGATGCCTTCGCATCCGTCGGCGCTCTATTCGCTCACCGGCCCTCCGGGCAGCTTCGATCCGGCGAACGGTGAGGTGAAGGGTGCGCGATCGCTCTACGTCATCTACATCCCGTTCGCCACCGCCGAGTCCACCGGAATTCAGGCGACTCCAGTCGCGGGCAAGCCGTGGCTGATGTCCTCGGGGACGCCGAAGGCGCACATCATGTTCGTTCCGGAGATGTAGCGGCCGCGCGCATCCCGCCGTCGCGGCCCTGGCGTCGTCAGAGCAGTGCCCCGACGAGCGCACCGATACACACAAGGTAGACGAGCGGGAAGAGCACGTCGATCAAGAACGCCGTGACCGTGCGGCCGGAGAACAGGCTCGCGGCCAGTACTGTCGGGAAGACGAAGCCAAGCCAGAGGAGCGAACCGAGACGCGCCCCTGCGGCTGCCGTTTGCGTCCCGAGCGTGCTCGCGAGCACCGTGAGCACGAGCGCCATCACGATGTGCAAGATCCCAACGGCTGTATGCAAGCGCCAGCTTCGGGTGAGTACCTGATCTCCGACCTGGTCGATGGCGGGGTTCACCCTGGACCAGAGCACCCGGAAGGCGGGCCGCGAATACCACGCCGCCCGGAGGCCCACCGCCGCCAGGCCGAAGGCGAGCATCGCGATTATGAACCCAATCGCTGCGTTCACGCGCTCCTACCCGCTTCGCGTCGGTCCACCTCGATCGTCCATACGAGGCCCTGCGGATCGGTCATACGCCGCATCGATCTTCTCCGCTGGCGGAGGCGCGCCCCGCCGAAATTGATGGTCTGCCAGCCCGCCGCGCGACCGGCGCGGCGCCCCACAACTTGCGCGCCTCCGGCGGCCAACGCCAGAGGCGAATTCCCACTGGCCGCCCATTCGCTGACCCCGGGTGGATTCGGCGGGCGTATAGATTACGGCATGTTGACCGAGATCACCGACCCCACGAACGCCCGCATCCTGGCTGTCTCCGAGGATCGAGTCGCCGGGTTTCTCCCCGATCCGTTCGCTGAGATAGCGCGGCTCTCGGGCGTTCCCCTTTCGACGGTGCTCGAGCGCGTTCGGGGGATGCTCGCCGCGGGAGTCATCCGGCGCGTCAGGCAGACTCTGCTCGCGACGAACCTCGCGCCCGGGGCGTTGGTTGCGTGGCGGATGCCGGCGGAGCGGCTGGACAGCGCGTTCGACTTCATGGCGGCGGAGGACCCGTTCTCCGGGCACGTCGTCATCCGCTCTACCGACGCCGAGACGCCGGGATCAGCTCACCGGCTCTGGACCACGGTCAAAGCGCCGCAGGGTTTCTCGCTCGTCAGGCACTGTGAGGCGTTGTTGAAGCGCGTTGGCGCCGAAGCGTTCCGGGCCATGCCGGCGCGCGCTCTCTTCACATTGGGGGTGGGACACGTGCGCCGGCGCGGAATGGAGCCCGGCAGCCGAAGCGACGAGCCGGGTCAGGTACTGGACACGAGGATCGTCGCGCTGTCGGCGGAGGAGTGGCGCGTGCTCGGCCCGCTCAAGCGCGAGCTGGCGCCGGATGAGATCCGAGAAGACCCTTGGCGCGCGCGCGCCGCCGAGGCCGGCGTACCCTTCGAAGAGTTCCTCCGCATCGCGCGTGGGCTCGCGGAGCGTGGCGTGGTAGGTCGCTTCTCGACATTTCTCGAGCACGTGAAGCCCAGCGCGGCGGGGACCCGGGTGACGCGCTACAACGCGCTCTTCCACTGGCAGGTGCCCCGGGGCCGGGAGATCGACGCGGGGCAGGAAGTTGGAAGGCACCACATCATGACGCACGCGTATTGGCGCGAGGGCGGGCCGGAGTTCGGCAACGTCAACATCATGGGCGTCGCCCATGGCACGGAGAAGTCGGCGGTCCTCGCGCACAAGGCGGCGATCGACGCCCACCTCGCGGAAGCAGGGATTCGGGTCGGATACACTAACGTGTTCTGGGGCGGTCGGAGCGAGATCAAGCCGTCGGAGATACTCCCCTCCGCCTACGAAAGTTGGTGCCGGCGAATGGGCATCGATGCTGAGGCGATGCGCGATGAGCAGGTGAAGGTGCCGGCCGGTAGGTAATCCCCGTCTCGTGAATGCGGGGGCGCGGGCCTTGCTGGGTCACGAGGTCAATCTGAGCCGCGGAGATGGACGATGAGCCGTTCGTTGCACGCCGCTTTCGTCGCCGGCCTGCTTCTCGCCGGCCGATCGACGCTCGGGCAAGACACGACGATAACACCCGCGGTTGCGTGCGCTGGCGAGCGGGTGACGTCGATCGACGTTCAACCCGAGCCGCCACGAATAATCGGCCGCTCCGCGCCAGCGTGGCGGCGCGCCCTTCTCCGGACAGTCTTCCAGCACGCGACAACGCGGGAGAGTGTCGTCCGCTCCTACCTCCTGCTGGACGTCGGCGAGCCGTGCACACCGGAGCGGCGCAGCGAGTCGGAACGTCTACTACGCTCGCCGCCGTTTATCGCCGACGCCACTGTGCGCGCCTTTGCCGACACCGGCGGCGCGGTCCGTATCGTGGCCGAAACCGTGGATGAGATTCCGCTGGTCGTGAATGGGCGCCTTCGCGACGGCGGTATAAGCTCCTTCACGTACGGCAACAGCAACATCAACGGGACAGGAATGTACGGCTCCCTGCGCTGGACGGAGGGGGATGCGTTCCGCGATGGGTGGGCCGTGCGGTACGCCCACTACAACGTCTTCGATCGTCCGTACCGCTTCAACCTCCACGCCGAGCGGAGCCCGCTTGGACACGACGTGTCGCTCGCTCTCGGCCACCCCTTCCTGACGAACTTGCAGCGAAGTGCGTGGCACGCCGGCGTGACCACGCGGCGAGCGTACACGGGGTTCATCCGTCCCGACGAGTACCAACTCTCGTTGCGGCACGACCGATCACTCTGGAACGCGGGCTGGGTCGGGCGAGTCGGGGGCGCGCGCACGGGCGCATTCGCGGGCGCGCTCGCCACCCACGAACGCTTCACCCCGGCGGCGGACGCGATAGTGATTACCGACACCGGCCTGGCGGCGCCTGACGACGACGAGTTGGACGGCCGGTACGCCGCGTACAGGAGCTACCGGCTCTCCGGCGTGCTCGGTCTCCGGCTGCTCGACTTTTTCAAGGCCGCCGGCTTCGACGCGCTCGTGGCCGAGCAGGATGTCGCGCGCGGGATCCAGGTGGGAGGCGTGCTGGGGCGAAGCCTTCCCTGGTTCGAGGCGACGGATCGCGACATTCACCTCTCGGTCGATACGTACGGCGGCGTTGGGAATGCACGCTCCTTCGTCGGCACTCGTTTCGAGTGGGAGGGACGGCGCGATCTGCGGCAGGGGCGGTGGGACGCCATCGTGATGAGTGGGCGCCTCGCCTGGTACCGCAAGCTGGCCGAGCGGCGCACCCTTGTTTCCGGCGTCGAGTTCTCCGGTGGGTGGCGCGAGCGATTGCCACTACAGCTTTCGCTCGGCGAGCGCCGAGCCGGCCTGCGCGGCTACCGAGGCACGACGGTCGCCGGCGGCCGGCGCCTGGTCGCCCGCGTCGAGCAGCGGCACGCTAGGGGCTCTTTGACCCGATTCGCGCGGTGGGGAACGGCGGTGTTCGTGGACGCCGGAAAGACGTGGTCCGGCGGCGTCCCGTTCGGTGAGACCACGACGTTACGGGCGAGCGTCGGCGGTTCGCTCCTCGCGGCCATCCCGCAACAGTCGCGGCGCATGCTGCGAGTGGATCTCGCCGTCCCCGTCACACCAGACGCGCCCGACCGAGTGAGCGTGCGCTTCTCCGCCGAGAACGCGACGCGGACGTTCTGGCGGGAGCCCGGCGACGTTTCGCGCGTGCGCGCCGGGTCGCCGGCGTCGGGCATCTTCAGTTGGCCGTAGGACGGGGATCAAGACTCCGCGCAGCCTTCCGTCCAGACTTGGCGCCGGCGCGCTTGCGAGCGCTCGTCGTTCGGCCGGGTCCGGCTCGGCGCTTGCGAGTGGCGGCGGCCTTCTTGCCCGCACGCTTGCGGGCAACCGTCGACTGGCTCGCGGCACCCTTTCGCCCACCCTTGCGCGACGAGGTCGTCTTCGCCACCTTGCCGCGTCCCGATCCGGACTTCTTACCGCCGCCCGACTCCTTGTTCACGGTCGCCCACGCGCGGCTCTCGGCCTCTTTCTCCGAGACGCCTCGCTCCTCGTAACCCTCGGCGATGTGATCGGCCTGGCGACGCTGCTTCCCCGTGTAGGACGACTTGTCTCCGCGCGGCATGGTGTCTCTCCGGCTGGATGTCGTCACCGCGAGGAGCATGAGGTGTGCCCGGCTGATTGTAGCCAGTCAACATCCGGGCGAACGAGGCCTGGCCAGCATCAATGACGAAGGTTCGACCGGATGAATCGGATCGAGCGGATCGCGCGGGTTGCGCGGATTCCCGGTCTGGGCGCCAGCGGATCAGGTGGTGTTAGACGCACGGACGCGCGTTGCGTAGATTCCTGCTGCCTACTTCGGAGTCAACCTTGGTCGCTCTTCCTTCGCCGCTCATCACCAACTCCCCAGACCGCCTCGGCGGAACGCCGGTATTCGCGGGGACTCGCGTGCCGGTGCAGACTCTGATCGAGTATCTGGAGGCCGGACACCCGCT